>CBFGLF010000022.1:0-19383 GCA_965649545.1 uncultured Methylotenera sp. | reverse complement strand
AGGAACCATGAGTTTGGACAATCGCGCATCCGCTACGCCACACATCACGGTCATCGTACCGGCTTACAACGAAGCCAAGGGCATCGCTGCGACGCTGGACAATATCGCTTCGCAACTACGCCAGCTCAGCCCCTTGTGGAACATCGTCGTCATCGATGACGGCAGTCGCGACGACACCGCTGAGGTCGTCAAGCATCTACCCGCCTCGCTGCAAGTCACGCTGGTGCGGTTCTCGCGCAATTTCGGCAAGGAATACGCCATCACGGCCGGGCTTGAATACGCTGCAGGGGACGTCGTCATTTGTATGGATGCCGACGGCCAGCATTCGAGTGCATTGTTGACCGAGATGCTTGCGAAATGGCGTCTTGGCTATGACATGGTGTACGCGGTTCGTAACGACCGTGGGGTCGAATCCCGCTTCAAGCGTTGGGGATCGAGACTGTTCTACAAGGCCATCAGCCTCGGGGGCCAGATCCATATCCCGCGCGACGCTGGCGACTTCCGCCTGATGAACCGCAACGTGGTCGATGCCCTGCTGGCCTTACCCGAACGTAATCGCTTCATGAAAGGCATGTACGCCTGGGTCGGCTATCGCTCCATCGGCATCCCTTTCAAGCCGCTGGATCGTCAGCATGGCGAGAGCGCCTATTCGCGCCTGAAGCTCATCCAGCTGGCGTGGACCGGAGTCACCAGCTTCTCCGTGATGCCGCTGCGCTTGGCCAGCGCCGTCGGTGGCTCCCTGGCGCTGCTGGCGTTCGTTTACGGCCTGGTGGTCGTCATCGACAAGCTATTCTTCCGCGAATCCGTGCCGGGATGGCCGACCGTGGTCGCCAGCATCATGTTCTTCTCCGGCGTGCAACTGCTGTTCATCGGCATCCTCGGCGAATACCTCGCGCGCATCTATGACGAAGTGAAAGGCCGCCCACCCTATATCGTGGCGGAAGTGATCGAGCCTGCCGTGGGTAGCGCCGATACTTCTGATGCGATGCGCATGGAGCAGGTGGATGGCTGAAGCGGGTGGACACGGTCGCTCGCTCTCCTGGTTCACGGTCATCGGCGCCATCGCCGCCGCCGTGCACTATGTCGTCGCCGTCACATTGGAAAGCGGCTTCTCGGTCGCGCCGGCATGGGCCAATATCGTCGGTTTCGGTTTCGCGTTCCCGGTCAGTTACGTCGGCCATAGCAAGTTATCCTTCGCGCGCCACACTGCGTCGCATCGCACGGCATTTCCGCGATTCCTGGCCATCGCTTTGACCGGCTTCCTAGGTAACCAGGCGTTGCTGCTAAGCCTGCTGGCCTGGCTGGCATGGCCGTTCTGGATCACGCTGGCCATCGTCATGGTCATCGTCGCCTTCCTGACCTACCTGCTCAGCCGTTATTGGGCGTTCAAGGCCGCATGAAACCGCTCATCATCGCCGCTGACGACTATGCGCAGAGCGTGGCGATCGATCGCGGGATACTCTCGCTGGTCGAAAAGTCGCGGATCAGCGCCTTCTCCTGCCTGGTGCTCAGCCCGCGCTGGCCTGAGGCTGCCCGGAGCATCACGGCCGACATCCGTAGCAAGGCAGATGTCGGGCTACACCTGGATTTCACCCAATATCCCCAAGCCACCCAGGCACGTCTACCTTGGCTGATCCTAAAATCGCTGCTACGCGCATTGCCCAGGAAAGCCCTACGCGCCTCCATCATCACGCAGTTGAATCATTTCGAGGATGCGCTGGGCATGGCGCCCGATTACATCGATGGGCATCAGCACGTACACCAGTTGCCACAGATCCGCGATGAACTGGTAGATGTGCTGGTCCAGCGCTATCCGGATCGATCGCCCTGGCTCAGGATCGCCGATCCGCCAGCCACTGACGGTTTCAAGGGCCTGATCATCGGCGCGCTGGGCAGTAACGCCCTGGCGAGATCGGCGCGCAGGCATGGTATCCGCCATACGCGGCACCTGCTGGGCGTCTATGGCTTCGATGGGAATGCGTCCGCCTATGGCGAGAGACTGGCAGGCTGGCTTTCCAAGTCGCATGGGCTGACATCGCAAGGGGCGGCGCCGATCTGCGCCCTGATGTGCCACCCCGCGGTCGAAACCGAAGCATCGACGGATCACTTGTGCGATCCCATCCATCTGGCCAGGCTCAACGAATACCGTATCCTGAGTAACGATGCCCTGCCGGGGTTGATGGCTAAATATCAGGTTCGGCTTGCACGCGGCGATAGCTTGAAGCCATAAAAAAAGCCCGGTCACCCGGGCTTCTTTCGCAAGCGCTTTCAATCTGATGGCGGCTGCAGATCAGGGAAGATCCGGCGTAGAACCCTTGGGGCGTTTCGGATTGACCAGGCTCAGTTCCAGCACGCAGAATTCAGTGCCGTTGGTGCCGCCGTTGTCGTTCGGTTCGTAGTAGTTCTTGCGGAAGGTCCAGCGCCCTTTGGTATCTTTTTTCATGGTGGCATAGCCGATGCTGCTGTCCGCACTTCGACGGTCGGACGTCTGCAGCGTCAGCGAGAGGCGGTTGCCATCGGCAATGGCGTGTCCGTTGTAGGAGGCTGAATTCTCGGTCTCCATCTCGTAGAAATAGGCACCCAGCTTGCCGTAGCTGCTGATGCGGTTGAGCTTCAATGTGACCTTGACCTTGTAGTCGCCGATGAAATCATTGCTGCCCGTGCATGTATAGACGCCACTGTAATTTTGTCCGGTGAACGCGGGTTTGGCTTCTGCCAGGGTAGTGAACATGAGGAGGATGGAGAGGACTACCAGGTGTTTCATGCGTTTCCCATGATGGTTCGAATTTTCGCTATTGTAACTTGCCCAGCCCACGATTGCGCGTAGGGTTGCGATCATTTTGTGATTGCCTGCCGCGTGGATTATCATGATGCCTAGCCGAAACTCGACTCACCCCTGAAAGTGCTCCTGGCCCCTATGCAGACGACAGACCCAACCGGTCAATCCTCCTCCCGATTCCATCCACTTTACACGCTGTTCAACCTGGCCATCCTGACCGCCATCGGCGCGTGGCTCTGGCACCTGAATACCCCGGTACCACTCGCTGAGCCGGCAATGCCGGCAAGTGGCAAACTGCAATGCGTCTCCTATGCCCCTTATTACGGCAAGGACCAGACACCGTTCAAGGAAGACACGGTCATCTCGCCTACACAGATCGATCAGGACCTGGCGGTGCTGGCCGAGCGCTTCGAGTGTGTCCGCATCTATTCTGTCGATCAGGGCCTGAGCCATGTCCCGAAGGCCGCGGAAAAGCTGGGGATGAAAGTGTTGCTCGGCGCGTGGATCGGCGGCAAGAGCAGCAAGAACGACCGCGAGCTGGACATGGCGATCAAGATCGCCAACGACTATCCACAGACGGTCAAGGGACTCATCGTCGGCAATGAAGTGCTGCTGCGTCGCGAACTCACCCCCGCAGCGCTGCGCATGTATATCGAGCGGGCCCAGGCCGGTACGGAGGTCCCCGTCACCTATGCCGACGTCTGGGAATTCTGGATCAAGAACAAGGAACTGGAGAGGTCCGTCGATTACCTGACAGTCCACATCCTGCCTTACTGGGAGGATCACCCGGTCTCCGCGGAACAGGGCGTGCAGCACACCCATGACGTGATGTTCCGCCTCTCTTCCATCTTCACCAAGCCGCTGTTCATCGGCGAAACGGGTTGGCCCAGCGTCGGTCGCCAAAGGCAGGAATCCACGCCCAGCCTGGTCAATGAGGCGCGTTATCTGCGTGAATTCCTGCAACTGGCACATGAGAAACAGTGGAATTACAACCTGATCGAAGCCATCGACCAGCCCTGGAAACGTGACCTCGAAGGCGCTGTCGGCGGCTATTGGGGATTGTATGGGACAGACCTGCAACCGAAGTTCGGCTTCACCGGCAGTCTGCAGGAGCGTGTTGATGACTGGCGTGTGCTCGTTTGGCCGATCGCAGGCGCATTGCTTTGGTTGGCCTATGGCTGGCGATTAGGCTTGCGCCGCTGGTCGTTGCTGAGCGCGACCGCCCTTGGCGCCGTCACCGGCGGCTTCGCGATGTTGCAGATCGAGTACTTGCTGGTCGCCAGCCGCAATCTGGTGGAATGGATCGCGCTAGGCAGTATTGCGGTCGCCGGCTGGTTCACAGCGCTCCTCATCCCGCGCATCGTCGCCGGTCGCACCACGGCAGCCCTGTTCTCCTATCAGCTGATATTGATCTTCCTGCTCAACGCCGTCCTCGTATGCAACTACCTGCAGCTGAGCGATGGGCGCTATCGGGACTTCCCGCTGGCGCTTTACCTGTTGCCGGCCTTGCAGCTGTTCTTTTTCACCAAGTTCTCCGGCCTGCTGCCCAAGCCCACCTCGCGTTATGAATCGGTCATCGCCGTCATCGGTTTACTGAGTGCGGTAGCGTGTGTCGTGCTGGAGATCGGCAGCCTAGTCTCCTTCTACTGGCTGGGGATCGTCGCCTTGTTCACCCTCACCGCCCTGCCCGTCGGCCGTTACACGAAAGCTTGATACCCCGCCATGCGCATCTTCTTTAAAGATTATTTCAGGCCGCTGCTCTTTGCCCTGCTGATCGCCCTGATCCATTTCGGCTTATGGTGGGTCGTCAACCGCGCGCTGCCACTGATCGATGCGCCACGCATCGTCCATGGCTTCGCTTACAGTGGCTACCAGCTCGGCCAAAGCCCGCTGGAGAAACGCTATCCGAGCACCGCGGAGTTGCTGGACGACTTGCAGATGCTGAAGCCCTACACCGACCATATCCGGACGTATGGATCTCTGGAGAACCCGGAGGTCATTCCCCTTGCGTCGAATCTGGGCATGACGGTCATGGCCGGCGCCTGGCTCAGCGGTGACAGCATCGACAACGAGCGCGAGATCAGCGCCCTCATCGCCAAGATCAAGAGTTATCCGCATATCCAGCGTGCCATCGTCGGTAACGAGGTGCTACTGCGGACCGACCTGACCGTGGAGCAAATGATCCGGTATCTGGATCGGGTGCGTGAGGAGGTCGCCGTGCCGGTCTCCACCGCGGAGCCTTGGCATGTCTGGTTGAAGAATCCAGAACTGGTCAAGCACGTGGATTTCATCGCGGTGCACCTGCTGCCCTATCACGAAGGCATCCCCATCGAGAATGCGCTGGATTACGCGATGCAGCGTTATCAGGAGCTGATGGACGCCTATCCACGCAAGAAGATCGTCATCACCGAGATCGGCTGGCCCAGCAAGGGCCCAGCCATCGGCGCTGCGGTAGCTTCGCAGGTCAACCAGGCTCGTTTCGTGCGTGAATTCCTTGCGCGCACCGCGCATCAGAACTTCGATTACTACCTGATGGAAGCCATCGACCAGCCCTGGAAAGTCGAAGTCGAAGGCTGGGCCGGTGCCTATTGGGGCATGTTCGATGCAGAGCGTCGCCCCAAATACGATCTTCACGGCGCGATCCCGCGCGATACCCGCTGGATCGCCAAGGCCGGCTGGGCCTCCATCATCGCCTTCTTCCCCATTCTGATCGCGGCCATCCGTTTCCGTCATTGGGGCACAGGGGCGCAGATATCGCTGGCCGTGCTATTGCAGGCGTGCATCACCACCCTGGTCGTCGCCTGGAACCTGCCCGGCGACTATTACTACGAACTGCGTGACATCATCGTGCTGGTCGGCTTGATCATCGGCATGGGCCTGACCTCGGCGGTGCTGATGATCTATGGCGTGGAGTTCAGCGAAGTCATGTTCAAAGGCATCTGGTACCGCGCGTTCAAACGGGCAGACCCCTTGCCTAAGGAGGAGGAGCTCTTCGTCTCCGTCCACCTCGCCTGTTACAACGAGCCGCCAGCAATGGTGATCGCCACCATCGAAAGCCTGCATCGCTTGCAATACAGCAACTATGAGGTGATCGTCATCGACAACAACACCAAGGACGAAGCGCTGTGGAAGCCGGTCGAGGCCTATATGGCCCAACTGCCCTCGAACTTCCGTTTCTTCCATCTCCCGCAATGGCCAGGTTTCAAGGCCGGCGCGCTGAATTTCGCGCTGCAACAGACCGACCCGCGGGCCCAGGTCATCGGTGTGGTGGATGCGGATTACGTCGTGACCCCGGACTGGCTGGGCGCACTGGTGCCGCATTTCAAGGATACGCAAGTCGCCGTGGTGCAGGCACCGCAGGCCCACCGCGAATGGGAGAGCAACTTCTTCCGCCGCATGTGCAACTGGGAATTCGAGGGTTTCTTCCGTATCGGCATGCACCACCGCCATGAGCGCAACGCGCTGATCCAGCACGGCACCATGACCCTGGTGCGCCGCCAGTCACTGGACGAGGTTGGCGGCTGGTCCGAATGGTGCATCTGCGAAGACACCGAGCTCGGCTTGCGCCTGCTCGAGGATGGCTATGAACTGCGCTACATCGACGAGACCTTCGGCCGCGGCCTGACGCCGACCAACTTCAAGGCATTGAAGTCGCAGCGATTCCGTTGGGCATTCGGGGCCATGCAGATATTGAAGCACCATTTGCCCAAACTACTCGGCAAGTCGACCCTAACGTTCGGCCAGCGTTACCACTTCCTAACGGGCTGGTTCGGCTGGCTGGGCGATGCCCTGCAGCTGATCTTCACCATGGGTTCCATCGGCTGGACGCTGGCCATGCTCGCCTTCCCCAAATCCTTCAGCCTGCCGGTGTCCATCATGCTGACCCCCATCATCTGCTTCCTCATCATCAAGGCGGCGCTGGGCCCTGTGTTGTATCGCAAGACCATGCATTGCGGCTGGAAGGATATCTTCGGTGCTTCGCTGGCCAGCCTGGGTTTATCCCATGCCATCGCTCGCGGTGTCATGCAGGGTATCGTGCAGAAGCACGGCGTGTTCAAACCCACGGTCAAGGGCAAAGGCGCCAATGCCGGGTTGAAACAATTGCTGGAGCCGGTGCGTGAGGAATTCCTGTTACTGCTGGGATTGATCACCTGCAGCCTGGCGATGCTGGTCTCGCGTGGCTTGAACAACATCGACGCACAACTATGGGTGGCGATGCTGAGCCTGCAATCACTGCCTTACTTCAGCGCCGTCGCCTGCCAATTGATCGCTCAGATGCCGGATCGCACCCCTGCGAGCAAGGCCGCGCCGATCATTCCTGCCTGATCGCTACTCGCCGATACCGTGACCGAGACCTGATTCCGCAACGCCGGGATCAGGTCGTGCTGGAAACGTCGCTGGAACGTCGCCTGCATGAGCGACCAAGCGCCACTCATGCCGCCGCCGATCAGGACATGCCCCACATCGACGACCTTGACGATATGCGCTAGCCCCTGGCCCAGCGATGTGCCGGCCAGTTCGTAGGCATAACGGGCATGGATATCCCCCGCCTTGGCCGATTCGGCGATCTCATGGGCGCGTTTCTCCTGGCCCGTCGCCAGCTTATAGGTCGTGCTGACGCCAGTGGCTGAGGCATATTGCTCCATACATCCACGATTACCGCAACCGCAGACCCGCCCATCCGGTTCGATCGTCAAATGGCCGATCTCCATCGCCATGCCGTGTTGCCCTTCGAGGATGCGGTCGGCATACACCAGCCCGCCACCGATCCCGGTGCCGAGTCCGACATAGATCAGATATTCGGCATCGATCGGATTCAAGCGGTATTCACCGTAGGCGGCGGCGGAAGCGTCGTTCTCAACGATGACGGGCAAGCCGATGGCACGACCAAGGTCACCCGCCAGATCGACGTGGCGTAACCCTGGCAGGTTGGGCGATTGCGTCAATACGCCGTTCGTCGGGTTGATGAATCCTGGGAAGCCGATGCCGATGGCCGCGATATCCGGAAATCTTTCGATCACTTCAGACACGCCTTCGCTCATGAGCGTAATGATCATCGGCCACGCGACCTCGGCCGTATGGTGCTTGCAGAGATGCGTGAAGTCAGCCTGTGTCCGGTGTTCATGGATGACCTGACCTTCCTGCACCACGCCGATGCGCAGATTGGTCCCACCCACATCGATACCAAGCAAGGTCTTCATCTGATAATTACTTGAGGTTTGTATTACAAGCCATTGTTTACAATAACTCTATCTTGATTTCGATACGCTCGGATAAGGACTCGGCGGACCACATCAGCTCCAGTGTCACCGCCTGCATGATCTTCTCGAACCCTGCCTCGGATTGGGACACCGAGAAATGCGGCTGGCTGCTGAACGCGCAGGGAACCGAGCAGGAAAGTCCGATCGCGCCACCTAACACCTCGTCTTCCAGCGTGATGTTCTTCAGCCCGCCGAATTTGAAGGTCTGCCCAAAACCACCCGGGATATTGTCACCGATGCGGAATCGCCCTGCCGGCCCATCGCAACTGGGCATCGCGAGGTTGATCTCAACCATGAAGCTGCCTTCCGGCGGTTTGCTGAAGCTATAACTGACGGTCAGCGCTTCGTCCTCGAGGCTGATCTTCTTGTGGATCTCTCCGCCACGCAACGCCGCCTTGAACTCGACGGCCTTGCCGCTGCCTGGCTTGCGGTAATGGGGCCTGACCACCTCCCCCTGTGGCAAGATCCAGCTGTCACAGAACAGCGATTTACGATAGGTGTCGGTGCTGAGGTCGGCCTGGGTGATCTCGTGCTTGAAGCTGACGCGTTCGTGGGGGTTGGCAATACCTTCGCCGTCATGCCCATGGTCCGGCTCCGCATGGACCTTGCGATGATAATGCTCGGCTTGCCTGGTCAAGGTGTCGCCGAAGTTATGGCACAGCCTGTAACTGTCCAGTTCGCAGATGGAGGCCGTCCCGTCCAGGCGGATGATGGACTGCAAGGCGCCGTTCTGCAGGAAAATCTCGTCGTATCCGTCGAGATCGACATCACCCGTGACCTTGGCCGGGCGCTCCGTCACCTTATCCAGTAACGATTCCAGCTTGATGATGGCGTGGTAGACGGCTCGCCTGAGATGCGGCAAGTATAAGCCGCCGAACAAGCCGTGCCAGTAAGCGTCATTGGCTTGGGCTTCATAAAGGCATACCAGCATCTCCGGGGTCTGCTTGTTGGGCGGCAGTGCGTGATAGCGGCGCGACAAACTCAACATGCGCTTATGCATCCAGTTGGATTCCGGATAGCGCATGAAGAAATTGCGCCAGATACCGCCGCGCACGTAGGGTTTGGTCACATCGTAACGTCCGGAGTACTTCTCCTGCGCCACCAGGTCGGCGTAATGATGCGCAGCGGGTACCGGCAAGGTCCATTCGTTCATCTCGATATAGGAGGTGGTCGGCAGGTAGACCACGCCACGCGTCTTGGCCATGGCATGGTAATCGCTGTAGCGCATGGGCTTGATGATGGAAGAATTGAGCACGCCCTCGATGAAATCCTTCAGCCAGCCACGCTCATAGACCCACTCGTAGGTCTCGGGCCAGATGCCGAACTTCTCGATATCGTCGAAGTAGATGGCGGCAGACTGCTTGCTATCATCGGCCAGGCTCTCGAGGTAACTGACGACCTCGTTCGCTGGGGAGAACGGCAGGCGGTAGCGGAGGGCCTCGGAGATCGGGAACAGGTCGATCTGGCGCCCATCCTCTTCGGTAGAATAATAGCCATTGAGCTGATCGCCGCCCTTGCCTGCGCACATGAAGTGGTAATCATCGACCGTCACGTAACGGATACCGGAATCGGCCAGGGACGGCACGACTGAGGACTCCCAGACGCGCTCCGTGAGCCATGCCCCGTGTGGGGTCTCGCCCAGTTTCTGCTTCAGGTAGGCCGATAGCTGCGTGATCTGCCCAACGCGGTCTGCCGAGGGGATAGAGGCCAGCACGGGTTCGGTGAATCCGGCGCCGAACAACTCCGCCTGCTCACGCTCGACCATCTCTTTCAGCAACGCCATGTCCTTGGGGAAATGCTTGAGCATGTACTCCAGCAACCAGCCGCTGATATGGATGGCAAAACGGAAATCCGGATATTGATGCAGCACACGCAGGAACGGGCCGTAACAGCGGTTATGCGCATCATCGAGGACGCTTTCGAAATTGCCTACAGGCTGGTGGGCGTGCACACCCAGAAGTAATGCGACTGTCTTAGCCAAGATCGGCTCTCCACAAGATGGTATAGGTGATGGTTGGTAGGGTCACGGTCGTTTCAGCTTTCCTGGCCCCTGCGCATGGTGCCGCCGACGGCGGGGTCGCCCGCCCCCATGCTGATCGGTCGGTTCAACATGTCGGGAACGGTCAGCTTCAGCAAACGGTAGAGGTTGGACAGGTTGCGACGGTAAAGGCGATCGAAGCTGTCGACGCTGATGGCGGAGTTATAGTCGCCGAACCACCAGAACCAGTCGGAGCCCTCGCAGATCGCCAATTGATGCTCACAGGCCGCTTGTTCCTGCTTGCTCAGCGTGCCTGCCTGGATCGCCCTGTCGAAGTTCTTCTTCGCTTCGCATAGCAGATCCCAGCCCAGATTCTTGTCCGTGCTGCCGATCCACGTGCTGAAGCTGCCATACACCCAGCTCCCGGCGGCGACCGCCGGCAAGGTCTTCAGCTCGATCTCCTTGCCTGCCTTGGTCTTCTCCACGATCTCGCTGAACGTCGTCATCTCGATATCGGGATGCTCGACCAGCGCCGCATAGAGTTCATTGAGAAAGTAATAGCCGTTGTAGGGATAGTATTCCCATGCATTCTCGCCATCTAGAATGACGCTGACGACCGGGCTTTGCAGGCTGGTATTGCCGGCATGGATCGCTTCCAGGGAGGCGATGAAGTCATTGACCGCGTCCCCTGCATGGAATTTGGAGTATTCGAACCCGATCTTGTCGGAAAGATTGTCATCGCGGAAGAAGCACTGGATCTCGTGATTGCCATCGGTCACGCGGTACGGCCGATAAAGATATTCCTCACGCGGCGGCAGGTCCGAGCTGTCAAAGGATTTATAGAGGCTGTTGGCAAGCACGCCTTCCCCTGTGGCCGCCCATTGCAGCCCATGCTCGGCCATCAATGACAAGGCCGCGTGGGATACGCCACCCTCTGCCGGCCACATACCCACCGGCGATGCCCCGAACCTGGCCTTGTGCGAGGCCTGGGCCGCCTCGATGTGCGCGCGAGCGCGAAGCCGCCCACCCGGATATTGCGGGCAGCGCGGCAACGGCGCGTAAGGCATGGCGTCACGGGTACATTTGAAATCGAGCAGCAACGGCATGATGGGATGGAAATGCGGCGTGCTCGAGATCTCGATCGCGCCCTTTTGCTGCAACTTCTTGTAACGGGGAATGAGGTCGGTGATCAATTCCCCGATCAGGTTGAAGAGACTGACCCGGTCCTTGACGCTGAACTGGCTACCCTTTTGCATCAGGCCTTGCACCAGCTTGTTGTTGCGGCGGATGCTCTCCCCTGTCCACGCCAGGTGGTACCACACCAGCAGGTCGGCCATGTACTGGCCTGAGAGATAATTGAATGCCGTCTGCCCCTGATGCTCGAGCCCGCGGTAGATGTCGTGCAGGCTCTGGTAATGGGCGAATGGCGCCAGCATCTTTTCGTGATGGCTCTTGAAGCAGCTATCGATGATGAGGCAGCGCTGCTCTTCGGTAAGATTGTCCAGATCCTCGAGCGCGAGAAGCTTCAATAGCGGCTCACGCATCTTGCCGGTCTTGAATTGCTCTGAATAATCCTCTAGCTGGTCCAGCAATACGGGCACAAAGTTGAAAGTCACCTTGGCCTTTGGATTCTGCTCGACATGGTAAGCCATGTCGGTGTAGTCCTTGATGGCGTGCAGATAGGTCCAGGGCAACACGTATTCACCAGTGAGCGTGTCGCGATAGTCCGGCTGGTGCATGTGCCAGTACAGATTGAGGTAAAGCTTGGGCTGCGCCGATGTCATGTCAAAACCTTCAAAAATAAACCTGATGACCCGGAGCGACCGGGTCTTGCTATCGTGCGTGGTGTAGCGACTGCCCTAACATATCGGGCGTCACGAGGGTGATGCCTTTCTCGGACACATGGAAGCGCTTGCGGTCCTGCTCGGGATTGAGGCCGATCTCCATCCCGTCGGGGATACGTGCCCCCTTGTCGACCACGACGCGTTTGAGCGTGACGTAACGGCCGATATCCACGTTGGGCAGGATCACCGAATCTTCGATGGTGCTGTAGCTGTTCACCCGCACATCGGAGAACAGCACCGAACTCGTCACCTGCGAGCCGCTGATGATGCACCCGCCGGAGATCAGGGAATCGGTCGCAGAACCGCGCCTGTCGTCGTTATTGAAAACGAACTTCGCGGGCGGCAACTGTTCCTGGTAGGTCCAGATCGGCCAGTTCCGGTCGTAGAGGTTCAACTCCGGCACCACCTTGGTCAACTCCATGTTCGCTTCCCAATAAGCATCTACCGTACCAACATCACGCCAGTAATAGTTGCCGTCGGCAGCACCGACGCAACTGTCGGTGAACCGGTGTGCGAATACGCGATATTTCTTGATCATCCTCGGGATGATGTCCTTGCCGAAATCATGGGTGGACGTGTGGTCATCCGCGTCACGGATCAGCTGTTCATAGAGGAACGAGGAATTGAACACGTAGATCCCCATGCTGGCGAACGCCTGTTCGGGATTGCCCGGGATGGTCTTGGGATGATCGGGCTTCTCCTCGAATTCAGTGACGCGGTCACTGTCGTCGACCCCGATCACGCCGAATGCCTTGGCATCTTCCAGCGGCACGTTGATGCAAGCAATGGTCATGTCCGCCTTGTTGCGGACGTGGGAAGCCAACATCTGACCGTAATCCATCTTGTAGATGTGGTCGCCCGCCAAGATGAGGACGAATTCTGCACCAACTTGGCGCAGGATATCCAGATTCTGGAAGACGGCGTCGGCCGTGCCCTTGTACCACTCCTCCTCGATGCGCTGTTGCGCCGGTAGCAGCTCCACGAATTCGTTGAACTCACCACGCAGGAAGCCCCAGCCGCGCTGGATATGCTGCAACAGGCTATGCGATTTGTACTGGGTGACGACGCCGATACGACGGACACCGGAGTTCATGCAATTGGACAGAGGGAAATCGATGATGCGGAACTTGCCGCCGAACGGCACGGCAGGCTTGGCGCGCCAGTCAGTGAGGTTCTTCAGTCGGCTGCCGCGACCGCCAGCCAGGATCAGTGCCAGCGTATTTTTTGTTAAGGCACTGATGAAACGCGAAGATGATGATTCCTGCTGCATTTTTATCCCCTCTGTTTTATAGTTTGACATTCGCTGTGATGTCAATGGAGCGCCTAAAGGCTTGTTCTGCCTAGTTCTAGCGCCCTGACTGCATTATAGACACGATAATTGACGGCTAGCCATAGGACCGGCCTGACATTCCCAAAATAATTACAGACGGAAAATTTTGCCTAAATCCAAACCAGATCAGCAGTTAGCCCGCATCCTCGACGCCAGACACCATGACCCTTTTTCCTACCTCGGGTTACATGAGAGCGCCGGCAAGCACGTATTCAGGGCATTTCTACCGCATGTAGACAAGCTTTGGCTCAAAACGGTGCAAGGCTGGCGATCGGTGCCGCGATGTGACGCCAACGGCTTTTTCGAGTGGCTGGGTGAGGAGGAAGTTCAACGGCCCTGTGTGATCCGGACTGAGCAAGGCGAGCATCAATCTGAGCAGATCGACCCGTACTCCTTCACCCCGACCCTCTCGGCGGACGAGCTTTATCTTTTTGGAGAAGGCCGTCTCAAACTCGCTTACAAGACGCTGGGCGCACATCTCTTCATCCATCAAGGCGTTGAGGGCGTCAGGTTCGCCGTCTGGGCGCCGAATGCCGAACGTGTCAGTGTCGTGGGTAATTTCAATCAGTGGGATGGACGTGTCCATCCCATGCGCGCTCAAGGCTCAAGCGGCGTCTGGGAGATATTCCTGCCAGGCCTGGGCGCGGAAGAGCTCTACAAGTATGAGATCCGGCATCGCCATACCGGCAACATCATGGTCAAGACCGACCCCTACGGGTTCAGTTTCGAACAGCGGCCGGGCACTGCCGCCAAGGTCACGGTGACCGAAGGCTACCAATGGAACGACCAGCACTGGCTCAAACAGCGCGCGAGTGCCGATTGGCTGCATACCCCATTCAATTGCTACGAGGTGCATGCCGGCTCATGGCGTCGCGATGCGGATAGCCGCTTCCTCAACTATCGAGATCTCGCCGACCAGCTCGTACCTTATGTGAAGGAGATGGGCTATAGCCATATCGAACTGCTGCCGATCTCCGAGCACCCGCTGAATGAATCCTGGGGTTATCAGACCACGGGCTATTTCGGCGTGACCAACCGCTTCGGCACCCCGGACGATTTCCGTTATCTCGTCGACAAGGCCCACCAGGCCGGTATCGGCGTGATCCTGGACTGGGTGCCCGGCCACTTCCCCAAGGACGACTGGGCGCTCGCCCGCTTCGATGGCACCGCGCTCTATGAGCACGAAGATCCGCGCATAGGCGAACACCAGGAATGGGGCACCTATATCTTCAACTACGGCCGCAACGAAGTACGTAACTTCCTGCTGGCCAATGCCTATTACTGGCTCAACGAATTCCATATCGACGGCTTGCGCGTCGATGCCGTCGCATCCATGTTGTATCTGGACTACTCCCGCAAGCCCGGGGAATGGGTACCCAACCAGTTCGGCGGTCGCGAGAATCTCGATGCCATCGACTTCCTCAAACAACTGAACGTCATGGTGCATGAGGACTTCCCCGGTGCGCTGACCATCGCCGAGGAATCCACGGCGTGGCCGATGATCTCCCGTCCCGTCTACCTCGGCGGCCTGGGTTTCTCGATGAAGTGGAACATGGGCTGGATGAACGACACCCTGGCCTATATCGAGCACGACCCCATTCATCGACGTTACCATCACGATAGTCTGACGTTCGGCCAGCTCTACGCCTACAGCGAGAACTTCGTATTGCCTTTCTCGCATGATGAGGTGGTGCACGGCAAGCACTCCCTGCTGGACAAGATGCCCGGCGATACCTGGCAGAAATTTGCTAACATACGTTTGTTGCTGACGTACCAGATGACCATCCCGGGTAAGAAACTCAATTTCATGGGCAACGAATTCGCCCAGGGACGCGAGTGGAACGTGAACACCAGCCTGGACTGGCACCTGCTTGGGACGCATTGGCACAAAGGTGTGCAACAGCTGAACCGCGACCTGAACCACCTGTATATGGCCCTCAAACCCCTGTATGACCTCGATTTCGAGCATCAGGGCTTCGACTGGATCGATTGCCGCGATACCGACCATTCGATCATCAGTTACCAGCGTCGGGACCGGGATGGCGGATTCGTGGTGATTTTGTTAAATTTCACTCCCGTCCTGCACCAAGGCTACCGGATCGGCGTGCCTGCCGCAGGGGACTACATCGAATTGTTTAATAGTGACGCCGAATGTTACGGCGGCAGCAACCAAGGCAACGGCGCCGGGTTGAAGACAGAAGCAACCCCATGGATGGGGCATGCACAATCATTGCTGGTCACGATCCCGCCTCTGGCCGGGGTCATACTCCAGCGCAAATAAAAACTGAATTAGATCGACCTTAACTGAATACATGATAAATCTGACCCAATACCCCGTCTGGCATACTTTATGTCAGCATCAGCAGACCGTTGCGCCCTTGCATATGCGCGACCTCTTCGCGCAGGACAAGCAACGCTTCGAGCATTTCAGCCTGAAGTTCGACGACCTGCTGCTCGATTACTCCAAGCACCGCATCACAAAAGAGACCCTGCCCTTGTTGTTCCAGCTCGCCCGAGAAGCCGATATCGAAGGCTGGCGCGAACGCATGTTCAACGGCGAAAAGATCAATATCACCGAGAACCGCGCGGTCCTGCATACGGCGTTGCGCAACCGCAGCAACAAGCCGGTGATGCTGGACGGCAAGAATGTCATGGAAGACGTCAATCGCGTACTGGCCCAGATGCGAGATTTCAGTGAGCGCGTGCGTAATGGCCAGTGGCTGGGCTATACCGGCAAGCGCATCACAGACATCGTCAATATCGGCATCGGGGGATCTGACCTTGGCCCCGTCATGGTGTGCGATGCGCTCAAGCCTTATGCCAGCAAGGACATTCGCGCGCACTTCGTATCCAACATCGATGGCGCCCATCTCATGCGGGCGCTGGAGCAATGCAATCCGGAGACCACCCTGTTCATCGTGGCCTCCAAGACCTTCACCACGCAAGAGACCATGACCAATGCGCAGTCTGCGCGGACATGGTTCCTCGCGACCGCCAAGGATCAGGCCCACGTCTCGAAGCATTTCGTCGCATTGTCGACCAATGCCAAGGCCGTGAAAGAATTCGGCATCGATACCGCCAACATGTTCGAGTTCTGGGATTGGGTGGGCGGCCGTTATTCGCTGTGGTCTGCCATCGGCCTGTCCATCGCCATCTATATCGGCATGGATAACTTCGAGGCGCTGCTCGCTGGCGGTCACGACATGGACCAGCATTTCCGCAGCGCTCCGCTGGAGCAGAACATGCCGGTGATCATGGCGCTGATCGGTATCTGGTATAACAACTTCTTCCATGTCGACAGCCATGCCATCCTACCCTACGACCAAGGCATGTCGCGCTTTCCGGCGTATCTGCAACAGGCGGATATGGAGAGCAACGGCAAATTCATCACACGCGAGGGTAAACGCGTCCACTACAAGACCGGCTCCGTGATCTGGGGCGAAGCTGGTACCAACGGCCAGCACGCGTTCTATCAGCTGATCCATCAGGGGACGCAGATCGTGCCTTGCGATTTCCTGATGCCGGTGCACAGCCACTACAAGATCGGCGATAACGGGCATGCCCATCACAAGATCCTGCTGGCCAACTTCCTGGCGCAAACCCAGGCTTTGATGCTGGGCAAGACCACGGATCAGGCGCGTGCGGAACTGGAAGCGCAAGGCATGTCCGGCGAGGCCCTGGAGGCATTGCTGCCGCACAAGACCTTCGACGGCAATCGGCCGACGACGTCCATCCTCTTCGACCAATTGACCCCACGGACCTTGGGCAAGCTGATCGCCCTGTACGAGCACAAGATCTTCGTCCAAGGCATCATCTGGGATATCAACTCCTATGATCAATGGGGCGTGGAATATGGCAAGCAGATCGCGCAACAGATTCTGCCGCAGCTGACCTCGAATGGGGCCGTCACTGATTTCGACAGCTCGACCAACGGCCTCATCAATCACACGAAGAACATGATTTAATCGTTTGATTAAAATAAAAAAGGCAGCCTTAGGCTGCCTTTTTTATTGGTGTGGCATGGATCTGTTACATCAACGCAGTTTAAGGCTGCCGGACGAGATGGTATTCGCCAGGCTGGCCCCGAACTTCTTGGCGAACCGGTCCGCCAGGCCTTCACGCATGGTGAAATCGACGATGTTCTCCTGCTTGATGACTTCGCGCGCTACATAATCGGAGCTGCCGTAAGCATCCGCCAGGCCCATGGCGATACTGTCTTCGCCCGTCCAGAAGAGGCCGCTGAAGGTCTCCGGCGTCTCTTTCAATCGCTTGCCACGGCCATCACGCACGACCTTGATGAATTGCTGGTGAATCTGGTCGAGCATCTTCTGCGCATACTGTTGATGCTTGGGGTTGACGGCAGAGAACGGGTCGAGGATGGCCTTGTTCTCGCCTGCCGTCATCAAACGGCGTTCCACACCTAGCTTCTGCATCGTGCCCGTAAAGCCGAAGCCGTCCATCAGCACGCCGATGGAACCGACGATACTGGCCTTGTCGACATAGATCTTGTCGGCCGCAGCAGCGATGTAATACCCCCCGGAGGCACAGATATCCTCGACCACGGCATATACCGGGATGTTGGGATGCAGCTTGCGCTGGCGCTTGATCTCGTCATTGATCAATCCCGCTTGCACTGGACTGCCGCCCGGGCTGTTGATCCGCAGGATGATGCCTTTGGTACGCTTGTTGTCATAGGCATCCTTGATACTGGAGATGACGGAATCCGCGTTCACGGTATCGTCGCTGCCGATGACACCCTGGATATCGATCAGGGCGGTATGCTCGACACTCGCGCTCGTACCTTCACCGATCCAGTCCATGGCATAGAAGAGCAGGACGAAGAGGTAGATGAAGGTCAGCGATTTAAAGAAGATGCCCCAGTGACGCGCGCGTCGCTGTTCCTTGATGGCCGAGAACGCCAGTTTTTCGATGGTTTGACGTTCCCAATGATCTTGCTCAGACATGATGCCGGGTTTCCTTGTTGATTGAATCGAGATTGATCACGACTTGTTGATTCCGTTCAAAAACGTCGATCGCTTGCAGTCGCTGGCCTTTGCATGGGCCCATGACGCAGTGACCGTTCGTTGGCTCATAGTGTGCCCCATGTGTGGCACAGATGAGGTAATCCTTGCTGATATTGAAGAAATCCCCCTCGTTCCAGTCCAGTTCGACCGGGATGTGGGCGCAGCGATTCACATAAGCGTGGGTCTTGCCTGCGAACCTGACCACAAAACCCGTCGTCCGCTCACCCAGCTCTGGCAAGTCGAAACGCACGCCCCGCCCTCGCTCTTCCAGCGCCTGGCTTGGGCAGATCACGCGTTCATTATCAGCCATTGGTTCACTTTAGCAAATTCGTCGAAATGTGCCAGCGGCGCATGGGGCAACAGATGCTCCACCGGGTGCGCGCCATACGTCACGCCCAAACTGGCGACATTGGCGTTCTGCGCCATTTGCAGGTCAAAACTGGTATCACCGATCATCAACGTGCGCGCTGGGGGCACGGCGAATTCGTCCATCAGTTCCAGCAGCATCTGGGGGTGAGGCTTGGAATGACATTCGTCGACGCAACGCGTGGCATGGATATGGGGCTTCAAGCCGCTCTGCTCCAGCGCGCGGTTCAACCCATTGCGTCCCTTACCGGTGGCCACGCCAAGCAGATATCCCTTTTCCGCAAGTGCGGTCACAGCCTCGTAGGCTCCCTCGAACAAAGGGATATCGTTCTCTTGCGCATGATAATGATGTGCGTAGCGTGCGATCAGGTGCTCGAGCTGCGCAGGTGCAAGTTCACCGAAGAGCCGAAAGATCGCCTCGCGCAAGCCAAGGCCGATGATGCTACTCGCAGCCTGCTTTTCCGGGACGGGCAACCCCGTCTCTTCCGCGGCGTGTCGGATGCTCTGGATGATGATACTGGTCGAGTCCGCCAGCGTACCATCCCAGTCGAACACGATCAGATCGTACTTTCTACTCATGAGAGGCGGTTTCCAGCGTCTGCATGAACCGTTCAAGCTCTTTCGGCAATGGCGCGACCAGCTTGAGTTTTTCGCCCGACAAGGGATGCCGGATGCCGGTCTCGGCGGAATGCAGGAACATGCGCTTGAGGCCCTTTTTCTGTAAGGCCTTGTTCAGCGCGAAGTCACCGTACTTATCGTCACCCGCAATCGGGAAGCCAAGATGCGCGAGCTGCACACGCA
>CBFGLF010000021.1:0-19408 GCA_965649545.1 uncultured Methylotenera sp. | reverse complement strand
GATATGGAAACAGATCCAGCGCAACGGTATGCGGCAGGATCTGGGCTGGGGACAGAGTGCCCGGGCCTACATGGCCATCTATGAGCAGCTAACCTCACCCTGACTGCGCGCGGGTTGACGAGCAGAATTGAAAAAGCCCGGGAATCCCGGGCTTTTTTCATGAAATCGTCACATTCGATCGTTAAAGTGTCACTCGGTAATCGCGAACTCGAAAGCTGGCATAGTTGATGCTTATCAATATGCGAGCTTTCTCCAAAGCTTTACTTCTCCTCCCTTCGGGTGCGCATGCCGCACCCATTTTTTTGTCCGTCAGGCTCGTTAATCCAGTTTGATGAAGTGCTCGCGGTAATACTTAAGCTCATCGATCGATTCGTAGATATCGGCCAGCGCCTCATGTTTACTGGACTTCTTGAACCCGGAGTAGACGGCCGGCTTCCATCGCCGCGACAGTTCCTTGAACACGCTGACGTCCAGATTACGATAGTGGAAATAGCTTTCCAATTCAGGCATGTAGCGCGCCATGAAACGGCGATCCTGACAGATCGAGTTGCCGCACATCGGCGATTTACCGCTCGGCACATGCGCCTTGAGGAATTCGATCATCTGCGCTGAGGCGCTCGCCTCGTCCAATGTCGAAGCCTTGACCTTGTCGATCAGCCCGGAGCGGCCATGTGTCCCTTTATTCCATGCATCCATACCATCCAGCACTGCATCACTCTGGTGCACGACCAGCACAGGCGATTCTGCCAGCACATTGAGATCGGCATCCGTGACGACCGCAGCGAGCTCCAAGATCCGGTCGCTATCGGGTAGCAAGCCGCTCATTTCCATGTCGATCCAGATGAGGTTGTCGCTATCTTGTGCCATAATGATTTCCATTAAAAATACCTAGTGATGCGGCTTCCGGTGAACCATAACATCGGACTGCGCTTCTAAAAGGCACTAGAGTTTACCCGAAAAACCATGAAATGATGACCACAGCACTCACCACTCTCTTTATCAGCCTGTTATTGATCACGACAGCCACCCGCATCTGGTTGGGCAGACGACACGTCAGTTATGTACTTGGGCACCGTAACCGCGTCCCTGCAGCCTTTGATGGCAGCATCACACTGGAAGCACACCAGAAAGCTGCGGATTATTCCGCCGCCAAGACGCGCCTGATGATGGCAGAAGCCTTGGCACAAGCGCTACTGCTTGCGCTGTTCACGATCGGCGGTGGCTTGCAATGGCTCGACGTCAGCTGGCGCACTGTGCTGCCTGAGCAGGAGATATGGCGCGGCGCCCTGGTGATCCTGAGCGCTTTCGTCATCAGCGGGATCGTCGACCTGCCCTTCGAATACTATAAATCCTTTGTCGTCGATGAGCGCTACGGATTCAACAAGATGACTCCCGCCATGTTCTTTTCGGACCTGGTCAAGCATGGCATCGTCGGATTGATCCTGGGTGCGCCCATCCTCTTTGCCGCACTATGGCTGATGCAAGGGGCTGGAGATTACTGGTGGTTCTATCTCTGGGTGGTATGGAGCGCATTCAATTTGCTGATGCTTGCGGTCTACCCTGCCTTCATCGCCCCATTGTTCAACAAGTTCTCACCGCTGAAGGATGAGACGCTCAAAAGCCGCATCGAAACGCTGCTCGAAAAGTGTGGCTTCAAATCCCAGGGTCTGTTCGTTATGGACGGGTCGAAGCGCAGCAACCATGGCAATGCCTATTTCACCGGATTCGGTGCCAGTAAGCGCGTCGTGTTCTTCGACACCCTGCTGGAACGCCTGGATACGGACGAGATCGAGGCCGTACTGGCCCACGAGCTGGGTCATTTCAAACACCATCACGTCATCAAGCGTATCGCGCTCATGTTCTTCGTCAGCTTCCTGGGCCTGGCGTTGCTGGGTTGGCTGAAGCTGCAACCCTGGTTCTACCAGGGCCTTGGCGTCACGCAAACCAGCGACTATATGGCCCTGCTGCTGTTCTTGCTCGTGAGCCCGGTGTTCCTGTTCATCCTGCGCCCATTGATGGCAAGCTACTCGCGCAAGAACGAATTCGAGGCCGATGAATACGCGGCGCAACATGCCGACGCGGGCCATCTGATCGACGCGCTGGTCAAACTGTATCGCGACAATGCCTCGACGTTGACGCCAGACCCCCTGCATTCCGCTTTCTATGATTCACATCCGCCTGCCGGCATCCGCATAGCAAAGCTCAATGGACTGGCGGGCCAGAAATAGCTTTCAGGAGATCGCCATGAAACGCTTGTTGTGCTGCCTGTTATTGATCGCCGCTTCCGCTAATGCCGAGCCTTTCACACAAGGTGACCCAGCCATCGGCAAATCCCTGGTCGACAAACACTGCATCAGCTGCCACGCCACCAAATTCGGTGGTGATGGCTCCGCAATCTACACCCGTGAAGATCGCCTGGTGAAAACCTCGAAGGGCTTGCTGGCGCAGATTCGCAACTGCAACACCATGCTCGGGCTGAAATGGTTCGAGGATGAAGAGCTGCACGTCGCCAATTACCTCAACAAGACGTACTACAAGTTTGAACAATAAAGGCCTGGTGGTCGGCGCTTACGGCAAGCGCTACGACGTCGAACTACCGGACCATAGTGTCATCAGCTGCGTCACCCGTGGCAAGAAGACCGACCTCGCCTGTGGAGACGCAGTCGAGATCAAATCCACCGCCAGCGGCGAAGGCGTGATCGAAGGTTTTCTGCCCCGAAAGTCCCTGCTCTATCGTAGCAATGCCTATCGCACGAAGATGCTGGCGGCGAACGTCACGCAAGCAGTCATCGTCCTCGCCACCACACCCAGCTTCTATGAAGAACTACTCAATCGCTGTGTCGTGGCAGCCGAGGCGGCGGGTATCAAACCGCTTATCCTGCTGAATAAATGCGATCTCGCCGAATATGGCGAGACCATGCAACGACTGACGTATTACCAGCAGTTGGGTTACGAAGTGCAGCCACTCTCCGCCAAGCAGGACATCGCCCCGCTCAAACGTTACCTCCACGGCCAAGTCAGTGTACTCGTGGGTCAGTCAGGGATGGGCAAATCCACCATCGTCAACGCCCTGCTCCCTGATCTCAAGGTACGGACCCAGGAAGTGTCACAGGTGCTGGACAGCGGCAAGCATACGACCACCGCGACCCACCTCTATCATCTGGACGACGAGAGTGACCTCATCGATTCGCCAGGCCTGCAGGAATTCGGGCTTTATCATTTAAGTATCGAGCAACTGGAACATGCCTTCCTTGAATTCCGTCCATACTTGGGCAAATGTCGTTTCAACAATTGCCGCCACCTGAAAGAGCCAGATTGCGCCGTGATCGCTGCAGTGGATGCCGGTACGATCTCCCCGAAAAGATTGAGTTGCTACCAAGGCCTCCTGCATGAACTGAGTTGATCGGAACCCGCACGATGACGACCGCTTTCATCACACACCCCGATACCTTACTGCACATGATGGATGGTGGACATCCGGAATCCCCTGCACGTATCACCGCCATCAAGGATCGCCTGCTGGCTGACGGTTTATTGGCCAAGCTCAGGTCTTACGAAGCGCCAGCGGCACAGGACCATCACCTGCACCGCGTGCACAGCGAGCACTATGTACGGCATATCCGCAAGATCGCCCCCAAGGCCGGCCTGGTGCGATTGGACCCGGATACCGCCTTGGGACCGATGTCACTTTCGGCCATCTTGCATGCCAGCGGCGCGGCCGTCATGGCCACGGATCTCGTGATGCGCGGCGAAGTCAGGAACGCGTTCTGCTGTACGCGTCCACCCGGACACCATGCCGGACGTCAGAACGCTGCCGGCTTCTGCGTCTTCAACCATATCGCTGTCGGTGTCGCGCACGCCATGGCTGAGTACAAACTTGACCGCGTCGCCATCATCGATTTTGATGTCCATCATGGAGACGGCACTGAGGATATCTTCAAGCAGCACCGCGGCGTCATGCTCTGTTCCACCTTTCAGCACCCGTTCTATCCCCACAAGGGCGCCGATACACGCACAGACCGCATGATCAACGTGCCCTTGGCTGCAGGGGCGACGGGCAAGGATTTCCGTGCAGCGGTGGAAAAGGAGTTCGCGCCCGCCCTCGATCGGTTCAAGCCGCAGATGATCTTCGTCTCTGCAGGATTCGATGCCCACGCCCATGACCCGCTGGCCCAGTTGGGCTTGGTGCGGGAGGATTATGTCTGGGTCACGGAGTTCATCAAGGATGTTGCCGCCAGACATGCGAAGCATCGTGTGGTCTCGCTACTCGAGGGGGGCTACCGCCTTCCCGACCTGGCTGACAGCGCATCGGCGCATGTCACCAGCCTGGCGACGCCGTGAAGGACACCGCGTTGTGATGACCGTGCGGCTGAATGCTTGCTGCTATAATCGCACCCATGCATATCACCACCAGACTGGAATTCGATGCCGGGCATCGCATTCCCTCCCACAAAAGCCAGTGTCGTAACCTGCACGGGCATCGCTATGCCATCGAGATCACCTTGTCCGGGGACATCATCCGCCAGGAAGGCATCTCGGAGAACGGCATGGTGATGGACTTCTCCGATGTGAAGGCGATCGCAAGACGATCGGTCGTGGATGTCTGGGACCATGCGTTCCTGGTCTATCGCGGCGACCAGGTGATCCTGGACTTCTTGCGCACCTTGCCGGAACACAAGACGGTGATCATGGAAACGGTGCCTACGGCAGAGAACATGGCAGCCGAGGCTTTTCGCATCCTGCAGGCTGAGTATCAGGACACTTACGGCAACCACCTCAAACTCGAGCGCGTACGGCTCTACGAGACCCCCAATAGCTGGGCAGACGCCCTCGGCTAGTATCCGGTCACTTCGATTGCATGGTGATTGTCATGCAGCGGGGGCATCCAGTTTTAATGCCTGCATCACAGGCTCAAGCGCCGCTTTCCACTCAGGTACGTCTACTCCAAACGTTTGCCTGAGCTTGCTCCCATCGAGGCAGGAATTCGCTGGACGCGCTGCTGGCGTCGGATAGTCCGCAGTCGGGATGGCAACGACATCGTCAGGCTTTACCCTCAATACCGGCCACCCCTTATCTGCTCGCAACGCTTCGTAACTTGCAAGGATCGCTTGGGCGAAGCCATGCCAGGAGGTGCAGCCGCCATTGGTCAGGTGATAGGTGCCGGACAGCCCCGCCTGCCAGCGCAAGATCACGGCGGCAGTGGCCTCTGCGATGCTGAGGCTGGAAGTCGGCGCACCGAACTGGTCTGCCACGACGCGCAATGCGTCACGCTCCGTAGCCAGGCGGATGATGGTCTTCATGAAATTCTTGCCATAGGGTCCGTAGACCCAGCTGGTGCGCAAGATCAGGTGTGGCAGGCCGACAGCGCGAATCGCGTCTTCCCCCATCAGCTTGCTCTTCCCATAGACGCTCAAGGGGTTGGTAGGATCGCTCTCGACATAAGGCGCGTCCTTGCGGCCGTCATAGACATAGTCGGTCGAATAATGGACCAACATCGCGCCAATCCGTGAGGCTTCTTCAGCAATGATGCCAGGTGCCACGGCATTGATGGCGAATGCCAGATCCGTTTCGGCTTCCGCCCGATCGACCGCGGTGTAGGCGGCAGGATGCACGATCAGGTCCGGGCGAACCTCACGGATCACGCGACGGATCTCGTCCCGGTCCGCCAGGTCCAGTTGCTGGCGGTCTAGCCCCACTACCTCACCTAACCCAGATAAAGGCTGCTGCAGGCTCTGGCCGACCTGGCCCTGGATACCAGTCAGCAGGATCTTCTTGAACTCCGCCATCAGATGAAGAGCTCAGCCTCTTTCAAGGACATGCCCTGCTGGTCTTTTGCAGACAAGGTCGGCGGGACCTGCATGGGCCATGCGATCGCGATCTCGGGGTCATCCCAGCGGATGCAGCGCTCGTGCGCTGGCGCATAGAAATCGGTGGTTTTATACAGGAACTCCGCAAACTCCGAGAGCACCAAAAACCCGTGGGCGAATCCTTCTGGCACCCACATCTGACGCTTGTTCTCCGCCGAGAGATGGGCGCCTACCCATTGACCGAAGGTGGCCGAGCCTTTGCGTATATCCACTGCGACATCGAACACCTCGCCTACCGTCACCCGCACCAACTTGCCCTGTGCTTGTCGCACCTGATAATGCAGGCCGCGCAGCACGCCCTTGGCCGATCTGGAATGATTGTCCTGCACGAAATCCGGCTTCAGGCCCGTGGCTTCCTGGAAGACCTTCTGGTTGAAGCTTTCAAAGAAGAAACCGCGCTCATCACCGAATACCTTGGGCTCGAAGATCAATACTTCGGGGATGCTTGTCTTGACTACTTGCATCAGAACACGCGCTCCTTCAAGACCTGCAAGAGATACTGCCCATACCCGTTCTTGAGATACGGCTGGGCGATGCGCTCCAAAGTCGCAGCATCAATGAAGCCCATGCGGTAGGCGATCTCTTCCGGACAGGCGATCTTCAGCCCCTGGCGCTTCTCGATGGTCTCGATGAAATGGGATGCCTCGAGCAAGGATTCGTGCGTGCCGGTATCGAGCCAGGCCATGCCACGCCCCATGACTTCGACCTGCAGATCACCCGCATCGAGGTAAGCCCGATTGACATCGGTGATCTCCAGCTCGCCGCGCGCGGAAGGCTTGAGGTTTGCCGCGATATCGACGACGCGATTGTCGTAGAAGTAGAGCCCGGTGACGGCATAGCGCGATTTTGGCTGACTGGGTTTTTCCTCTAGGCTGACCGCCCTGCCTTGTGCGTCGAACTCCACCACGCCATAGCGCTCCGGATCATGCACCGGGTAGGCGAACACGGTGGCGCCCTTGGCTCGCTGAGCCGCCGCCTGGGCCATCTGGGCCAACTCGTGGCCGTAGAAGATGTTGTCGCCCAGCACTAAGGCACAGGTATCGTCACCAATGAATTCGCGACCGATGATAAAAGCTTGGGCGAGGCCGTCCGGCGACGGCTGTACGGCATAGCTGATCTGCATGCCCCATTGGCGGCCATCGCCCAGCAACTGTTCGAACCGCGGCGTGTCCTGGGGGGTCGAGATCACCAGGATTTCCTTGATCCCAGCCAGCATGAGTGCCGACAAAGGGTAATAGATCATAGGCTTGTCGTAGACCGGCAGTAGCTGCTTGGACACGACTTGCGTCACCGGATAGAGCCGGGTGCCGGAACCGCCGGCCAGGATGATGCCTTTCATGCGCGACCTTTCATGCCTTAGCGCCGATACGCTGGCTATAGTTGGTGTCGACCCACTCGCGGTAGGCACCGCTGGTGACGTTATTGACCCAGTTCTGGTTCGTCAGATACCAGGCTACCGTCTTCTCGATCCCGGTCTCGAAGGTTTCCTGGGGGCGCCAGTCGAGTTCACGTGCGATCTTGCCGGCATCGATGGCATAGCGTCTATCATGGCCTGGCCGGTCTTTTACGAAGGTGATCTGCTCACGGTAACTACCGGATGCTTTGGGCTGCAATCGATCGAGCATGTCGCACAGGGTATGCACGATATCGAGGTTCTTTTTCTCGTTGCACCCGCCGATGTTGTAGGTTTCGCCGATACGTCCTGCCTCGAGCACGCGACGGATGGCACTGCAATGGTCGCCGACATAAAGCCAGTCGCGGATGTTGCTACCATCACCGTAGATCGGCAACGGTTTCCCTGCCAGTGCATTGTGGATGACGAGGGGAATGAGTTTTTCGGGGAACTGGTAGGCGCCGTAATTATTCGAGCAGTTCGTCGTCAATACCGGCAAGCCATAGGTATGGTGGTAGGCCCGGACCAGATGGTCTGACGCCGCCTTGGACGCGGAGTATGGGCTGTTCGGCGCATAGGGCGTGGTTTCGGTGAACGCGGGATCGTTCGGGCCGAGCGAACCATAGACCTCATCCGTCGAGACATGCAGAAAGCGGAATATCGCCTTGTCGCCTTCGGACAGCCCATGCCAGTAGGCTCGCACCTCCTCCAGCAAATGGAAGGTGCCGACCACATTGGTCTGGATGAAATCCTCAGGCCCATGAATGGAGCGGTCGACATGGCTTTCGGCGGCAAAATTGATGACAGCGATCGGTTGATGGTCAACGAGCAATGCCGCCACTAGCTCACGGTCACCGATATCGCCATGCACGAACACATGCGCCGGGTTGCCCTGAAGGGATTGCAGGTTTTGCAGATTACCGGCGTAGGTCAGCTTGTCGAGGTTGACCACTTTACCCAGGCCCGCCGCAATCCAATCCAGTACGAAATTCGCGCCGATAAACCCGGCACCACCGGTCACCAGGATGGCTCTATGATCGACATTAGTCACGAGGGTTTATCTTCTTCGTATTGTCGCCAGAGGCAATCGCCGCCTTTGGCGAGGCTGGCGATATAGTCCTGATGCGCCGCCAACTCATCTTCCGTGGCCGACCTGACCAGCAAAGGCTTGGCGCGACCCAGGCCACTAACTTCGGTGACAGCGGCAACAGGCTCGAGCATGTCGATCATCAAGCTATTCTGTCCCCGCGTCATCGCGAGATAGACATCCGCCAGCAACTCCGCATCCAGCAATGCGCCATGCAGGGTCCGTCTGGAATTATCGACTCCGAAATGCCGGCAGAGCGCATCCAGATTGTTGCGCTGCCCTGGGCGCATCTCCTTAGCCATCTTCAGCGTGTCGATGATATTGGCCACCGAATCTTCGATGACGGCCCGCTCGATGCGGCCCAGTTCGGCATTCAGGAATCCGACGTCGAACGGCGCGTTGTGGATGATGAGCTCCGCCCCCGATACGAAGTCGAGGAACTCATCGACGGTATCGGCGAACAGCGGCTTATCCTGCAGGAATTCGAGCGTGATGCCGTGTACTTCCTGGGCCGCAGGATCGATCTCCCGCTCCGGATTGAGGTAGACGTGAAAATGGTTCTTGGTCAGCCTTCTGTTGATGACTTCAACGGCTGCGATCTCGATGATCCTGTGGCCTTGCGCCGGATAAAGACCTGTCGTTTCGGTATCGAGGAATATCTGTCTCATCAGTGGTTCATCTCATGGTTTCTGGGGACGTGATGACCATTTTTTCAAAGTCGTCATCTTACTTGATTAAGATCGTCTCGACACCTCGATTCGCCAAGGCATCGGCGCGTTCATTGCCTGCGTGACCGGCATGCCCCTTGACCCAGTGCCACTCGATCCGATGCTGCTGTGCCAGGGCGTCCAGCTCGCGCCAGAGATCCTCATTCTTCACTGGCTTTTTGTCGCTGGTACGCCAGTTACGTGCCTTCCAGCCGTGGATCCATTCCGTGATGCCTTTTTGCACATACACGGAATCGGTGTAGACCTTGACCTGACATGCACGCTTCAACGCCTCCAGTGCGCGTATCACGGCCGTGAGCTCCATACGGTTGTTGGTGGTCATCGGCTCGCCGCCGAATAGCTCCCGCTCCCGCCCCTGATGGGAGAGCCATGCTCCCCAGCCGCCGGGTCCGGGATTGCCCTTGCAGGCACCATCGGCATGGATCACGATCCAGTCGCCATGTTCTTGTGCAGATGAATCGCTCATGTCTTTTTCTTCTGTGTGTCTGATTTTTGGGTCGGTGCAGGTAACAGGCTGGGCTTGAGCTTGGCTTTGTTCCAATTCGGTTTGATCAGGCGCATGCCCACGACGCGCTTCTTGGCGATGACGACATACACACCGCCAGGCAACGGGCACCTGGTATGGCCGACCCGATCCAGGAAATCGAAACGCGCACGCCAGGCTGGGTTGCTGAACGGCGGTGCATAGCATGCCATATGCCAGCCCACCACTTCAAATCCGAGCAGGGCCAGCCAATCCTTGATACGCGGCTGACTGAGAAAATCCCCTTGCCACGGATAGTCCTTGCGCTTGGAAAACACCCGCTTCAGACCCCATAGGCTCAACGGGTTGAAGCCGCTGATGACCACATGGCCTTCCGGTACCAGGATGCGTTCGACCTCTCTCAAGAGTTGATGCGGGTTCGTGCTGAACTCGAGTGCATGCGGCAACAGGGCCAGATCGATGCAATTCTCGCGGATGGGCAGGAATTCCGGCGCACTGCGGATATCGCCAAGCGCATCACTGGTACGAAACACGAAGGGGATACGGCAGTTGCGTAACAGATCCATCTCCAGCATCCCGATCTGCACCGCATTGAATCCGAAGACATCGGTGACCAGCCGATCGAAGACCGCCTGCTCATGCTCGCGCAAATAGCCACCAAGATCGCCTTGCAGCCATTGATGGTGATTTTCTGTTGTCATTGATTCAGCCGGTATCAATTCGTCGTTATACTGGAAATGACCATGGTAGACATATTCCCCTTACCCGCTTTCAAGGATAACTATATATGGCTGCTGAGCAAAGGCCGGCATGCCGTGATCGTGGATCCTGGCGACGCGTCGGTCGTCATCAAGGCGCTTGAGCAGCATCAGTTAAGCCTGGAGGCCATCCTGATCACACATCATCACGCCGACCATATCGACGGCGTGGAAGCGTTGCTGGCGTATCAGGCTTGCCCGGTCTATGCGCCACGTCGCGAGCACTATAGCTTTGCACATCAGGCCTTGCAGGAAGGTGACATCGTCGAATTGCCCGGGCTGGATATCGCATTGCAAGTGCTGGAGGTGCCCGGACATACGCTAGGGCACATCGCCTATTACACGGATGGGCTATTGTTCTGCGGTGATACCCTGTTCGGTGCCGGTTGTGGCAGGCTATTCGAAGGCACTCCTGCGCAGATGCACGCCTCCTTGCAGCGACTGGCCGACTTACCCGTGACCACACACGTCTATTGCACCCACGAGTATACCGAGCATAACATCGGGTTCGCACTCCGCATCGAGCCAGACAACCTCGCGCTGCGCCAGCGACAGGCACAAGCTAGCGCGTTGCGCAGCCAAGGGCTGCCTACTTTGCCCTCCACCATCCAGCTTGAACTGGAGACCAATCCCTTCCTGCGTTGCGACCAGCCCGCCATCCAGCGGGCGGCCAATATCGCCTCCACACAGCCGGAAGCTGTTTTCGCGGCGATTCGTGAATTAAGAAATCATTATTAATCATTGAGATATTATATAAATATAAAGCTTAGCTTTTACTTGACGGCTGGACAGACAGTTCGTTACTATCTTTCCAATTTTGGCCGTCAGAGAGCTGCATGACTGCACCCCACCTAAAGAGACTGCTGGTTGGTCTCGTACTGCTTCCCACCCTCTCCTTCGCGGATACCAACGTCGCGGGCGACGAGATCGTGATCCTGTGGGATGCCCCTGCCCCCATCAAGCAGGACACCCATCTGAATTTCGGCATCAGCTCGCTGGATCCGGTCCCCAGTTACCTGCCTGACGACAGCGAGATCGCAGCGCTGGAATACCCGGCAGAACTCGCTCCGCAAGATGACCTCTGGCTGCGCATCAAGGAGGGTTACGGCATGCCGGAACTCTCTTCCGAGTACACGCGGAACCATGAATCCTGGTATGCGGCGCGGCCGGACTATGTGAAACGCATGGTCGCGCGCAGCCAGCGTTATCTCTACCACATCGTGGAGGAAGTCGAGAAACGCGGCATGCCCACCGAGATCGCTTTACTGCCGATGGTAGAAAGTGCGTTCAACCCCCAGGCCTACTCCCGCAGCAAAGCATCGGGCATCTGGCAGTTCATCCCGTCCACCGGCAAAGACTTCGGGTTGAAACAAAACTGGTGGGTAGATAACCGCCGGGACGTGACGGCCGCGACCAACGCTGCCTTGACCTATCTGCAGCGATTGCATGTCATGTTCGGCACCTGGGATCTTGCCTTGGCCGCTTACAACGCGGGAGAGGGCACCGTCAGGCGCGCCATCGAACGCAATCGCAAGCAGGGCTTGCCGACGGACTACGAAAGCCTGACGTTGCCGGCAGAGACCCGGAATTACGTGCCTAAGCTACAGGCTGTCAAGAACATCATGACCCATCCGGAGCAATATGGTCTGGAGATCCTGCCTATCCCCAACCGCCCCTACTTCACCAAGGTCAGCGCGCCAGAGCAGATCGATGCGCATCTGGCGGCCAAGCTGGCCGAGATCTCCTACGAAGAATTCTCTTCGTTGAATCCAGAATACAACCGCCCGGTATTGACGGCGACCGGCACCGTACATGAACTGCTCCTGCCGGTGGGGACAGCGGAAGTGTTCAAGACTAACCTCGAGAACTATGACAAGCCGCTGGTCAGTTGGCAGACCTACCATGCAAAACGCGGCGAGCGCATGGATAGTATCGCCCGCAAGTTCGGTATCAGTTTGTCGCAGCTGCGCAATGTCAATGACCTGCCTTCCCGCAACAAGCTGGCCATCTCGAGACAGATCCTGGTGCCGAATGCCAAAGCTTCAGTGAGCGATGGGGCGGTGATGCTGGTTGCGGACAGCAGCGAAGCCGTCGGCCAGACGGACGCCCGTGTTACCCAGAGGGCCCTCCAGCACCGTGTGGCCAAAGGCGATACCCTGCAACTGATCGCCAAGCGATACGGAACGGATACCAGGCAGCTGATGCAACTCAATCGCCTGAAGAGCAGCAAACTCAAAGTGGGTATGCAGTTGACGATACGTCCTGCAGCGAAAGCCACGGTCAAAGCGCAACGCGCAGACGATCAGAATGAGGCCACCGATCGTTATGTTGTCCGCAAAGGCGATACGCTGAGCAGCATCGCCCGCAAGTTCGACGTGGGCCTCGACGATCTGCAGCGATGGAACAACATCGAAGGTCACCAGATCAATCCCGGAAACAGACTCTATGTAGTGAACCCGGATGAAGCCTAGTTGTCATTAGAGTGCGATGACGACCCTCAATAATCACTACATTGTCTCCATGCGCCTTCTGATAGGCGCATTTATTTTGTCCACGCTTGTGGGGTGCGAAGCCCGTCAGCAAGCAGCGACGGTCGATTACGATGCTGCCTACCCGCTCGAGCGCGGGGGTTCGCTGGTTGAGGCCACGCGCGGCGAGCCCAGCGGATTGATCCCCATGATCGCCGGTGAGTCTGCCGCCTCTGCCGTCGCAGCGAATATCTTCAACAGCCTGCTCAAGTACGACAAGAATCTGGAACTGGAAGGCGAACTGGCCAAGTCATGGCAGGTTTCACCCGACCAGAAGACCATCACGTTCACATTGAAACCAGGACTCAAATGGGCGGATGGCCAGCCACTGACGAGCGCGGATGTTCTTTTCACCTGGAAACTCGTCACCGACGACAATACGCGAACCCCATATGGCGCGGACTACAAACTGGTGGCCACCGCAGAGGCGCCCGACCCCCTGACGTTTCGGGTGACCTACCCCCAACCCTATGCCCCCGCCCTCGATTCTTGGGCGGGCTTGCAGATTCTGCCTGAGCACCTCTTGAAGGGGCAGGACATCAATACCACCGCTTTCCGCCGAAATCCGGTGGGCAGTCATTATTACCAACTCAAGGAATGGCGTAACGGTGAGCGCATCACGCTGACTCGAAACCCGAACGCGACCCAGGGGCAAGCCAATATAGACCAACTGGTGACCCGCTTCATCCCTGACGAGGCGTCGCAATTCCTGGAGCTGATGGCGAACAATATCGACTCCATGGCGCTCAATCCTATCCAGTATGCACGCATTTTTCCTGCTAGGCCGGACCTCAACAGCAAGATCGGCTTGTACAAGGAACTCGGCAACAGCTACACCTATCTGGGCTTCAACCTCAAACACAAACCATTCGACGATATCCGGGTGCGGCAAGCCATCAACTATGCGATCGACAAGCAGGAATTGATCGATGGCGTGCTGTTAGGGCTAGGTGAGCCCGTCGCCTCCCCTTACAAACCGGGCACGCGCTGGACCAACCCCAAGCTCAAACCTTATCCCTACGATACGGCGAAAGCGATCGAGTTGCTGAAAGCCGCCGGGTACGAGGATCATGACGGTGATGGTATCGTCGACAAGAACGGAAAACCGTTATCCTTCGAGATATTGACCAACCAGAACAAGCAGCGTGAGATGAGTGCGGTGCTGATCCAGCGACGACTCAAGGAGATCGGTATTGACGTGACCATCCGCGTTCTGGAATGGGCCAGTTTCGTCGGCCGTTACATCAAGACCGGCGATTTCGACGTGGTGTTGCTTGGCTGGAGCCTGTCACTGGATCCCGATCAGTTCAGCATCTGGCATTCCTCTCAGCAGGCACCGGGACAATTCAATTTCATCGGTTACCACAATCCCCGCGTGGACAGCCTGCTGGAGCGAGGCCGACTAGAACTCAACCCGGATAAGCGCATGGCCATCTACCATGAATTTGCCGAAGTTTTGCTTGAGGATAGCCCCATCGTCTACCTGTTCGCGGGCTATGGCTTGCCGGCCATCCATAAACGCGTCAAAGGCATCGACAACCCGGCGCCGCCAGCCGGCATCGGGCATAACGCCTATGAGTGGTATATCCCCCGTGCGTTGCGGCGGAATGAGATAAGTACCCAATAACCATGATCCGATACCTGCTTAAACGTCTGTTCTGGATGATCCCGATGCTGATCGGCATCAGTCTGATCTCTTTCTTCATCATGCACCTGGCTCCCGGCGACATCACCACGACAGAGGCCGGGTTCAACCCCAAGGCCAGCGAAGAGTCCCGCCAGAAACTGAGAGAACTCTATAACCTGGATAAACCAGTCATCGTGCAATATGGCTTGTGGCTAGAACGCATGGCCAAGCTCGATTTCGGCGCTTCGTTCGCCAGCCATCAGCGGCCCGTGTTCTGGGAGACCAAGGATGATCAGGGCAATGTGACCAAAGGCCTCATCCAGGAAGCGCTGCCCGTCACCCTGCTCATCAACGTATTGAGCCTAGGCCTCATCATTGCCATCGCATTACCACTGGGTGTGGTGTCTTCCCTGACGCAGAACCAATTGCCAGACCGGGCCATCACGCTGTTCGTCTTCATTGGCTTCGCCATCCCAGGCTTCTGGCTAGCCCTGCTGCTGATGTATTGGACTGGCGTGGTGCATGATTGGCTACCGATCTCCGGCTTACACAGTTTGCATTACGATCAGCTGGGATTCTTCGGCAAGATCGGCGATAGCCTGAAACACCTCGCCCTTCCGGTGTTCATCTCCGGACTCAGTGGCTTGGCCGGCATATCGCTGTTCGTGCGCAACGGCATGCTGGAAGTACTGCACCAGGATTACATCACGACAGCGCGCGCCAAGGGCCTGGGCGAGAACACAGTGGTTTACCGCCACGCATTACGCAACGCCTTATTGCCACTGATCACGTTGCTGGGCTTGGCGATCCCCGGCCTGATCGGCGGTTCTGTGATTGCCGAATCCATCTTCGCCATTCCGGGTATGGGCAAGCTTTTCTATGATGCGGTGTTGATGCGCGACTTTCCGGTCATCATGGGCATCCTCACCATCGGCTCGGCATTGACGCTGCTGGGCAACCTGCTTGCCGATCTCGCCTACGCGTGGGCCGATCCGCGGGTACGTCGAGGCGTGATGTCATGAGACGCGACCTGGTCATCAAAGCGCTATCCAATCCGCTCGCCCTCGTCGGCTTCGTCATCATCCTGGGGATACTCGTCGTCGCGATCCTGGCGCCGCTTATCGCTCCCTACGACCCCAATGCGATCGACGTCAAGGCCATCCTGCTCGAGCCGTCTGCGCTCCATTACATGGGCACGGATGGTTTGGGACGCGATGTCTTCTCACGCATGCTCTACGGGGCCCGTATCTCGTTATTAGTGGGTATCGTCGCCGTCGGTATCGCCACAGCGATTGGCGTCGTCCTAGGGGCCCTGGCGGGCTATTACAGGGGATGGGTTGATGTCGTCATCATGCGCACGGTCGACGTGATGCTGTCCATCCCCACATTCTTCCTGATCTTGGCGGTGATTGCATTCCTCACCCCGTCGATCTGGAACATCATGATCGTCATCGGGCTAACCTCCTGGATGGGCGTGACACGGTTGGTTCGGGCCGAATTCCTGAGCCTGCGGGAACGCGAGTTCGTCATGGCCTCGCAGACACTGGGTGCCAAGGACCGGCGCTTGATCTTCAAACACCTGCTCCCCAACAGCCTAACGCCGATCATCGTCAGCTCTGTGCTGGGGGTTGCCAGTGCCGTGCTCATCGAATCGGGACTGAGCTTCCTAGGTCTTGGCGTGCAAGCGCCTCAAGCCTCGTGGGGTAATATCCTGACAGACGGCAAGGAGTACATCCAGTTCGCCTGGTGGTTGTCCCTGTTCCCCGGCCTCGCCATCCTCATTACGGTGTTAGGGTATAATTTGCTCGGTGAAGGACTGCGGGATGCACTCGATCCCCGGTCCGCCAATAAGAACAAATAGATACCCGAACCCCGAATCATATTTAAGGATAGTGCACATGGGATTTCTCGCTGGAAAACGCGCCCTGATCGTTGGTCTTTTAAGTAACCGTTCCATCGCTTACGGCATCGCCGAAGCCATGAAACGCGAAGGCGCAGAACTGGCTTTCACTTACCAGATCGACAAATTCGAAGACCGTGTGCGCAAGCTCGCTGCCGATTTCGATTCCAATATCGTATTGCCTTGCGACGTCTCCGACGATACGCAGATCGAGAACCTGTTCACCGAGTTGCGCAAGCATTGGGATGGTGTCGATATCATCGTGCATTCCGTGGCTTTCGTACCCAAAGTCGCACTGGATGGGGATTACCTCGACGCAGTCACGCGCGAATACTTCCGCATCGCACATGATGTCAGCTCCTACAGCTTCGCAGCACTGGCCAAAGCCGCCATGCCAATGATGGAAGGCCGCAAGGCGAGCTTGTTGACCATCAGCTACCTGGGTGCAGAGCGCACCCTGCCCAACTACAACGTCATGGGCGTGGCCAAGGCCAGTCTGGAAGCCAATGTGCGCTATATGGCACAAAGTCTTGGCCCCAAGGGTATCCGTGTCAACGCGGTCTCTGCCGGCCCGATCAAGACCCTCGCGGCCTCCGGCATCGCCGATTTCGACAAGATGCAAGGCTTTAACGAGAAGCACGCCCCGCTTCGCCGTAACGTCACTATCGAAGAAGTTGGCAATGTATCCGCCTTCCTCTGTAGCGATCTGGCGTCAGGCGTCACTGGCGAGATCACCTACGTGGATGGCGGCATGAACATCACCGCTGCAGGCGTCATCGATTGAATACAGGTCACTAGGTCACATCGCGGGTGCCATTGGAGCGCCCAACAAAAAAGGCGTCCAATGGACGCCTTTTTTATTGCCGTTTTGCTGCGCTAGTTGTTGTTGCTATCGCTACGCAATGCCTGCTGATTGATCTTGACTTTGGTCTTGTTACGCAAGCTCTTGAGATAGGCAGCCTCATATTCAGCAGCCATCGCGGATTCCAGTTCTCGCTGAGCAGATTGGCGCTCCGCTTCATCGTCGCTCAGGACAGCGCCGACCGCACTGACACGGATCAACAAATAACCCTTGTTACTGTCAGCAACGCCGACATACGCCGGTAGCTTGCTGGTGTCGGCCTTGAAAGCTTCCACCATGGTCAGTTCAGTCAGTCCTTGGGCATCTTTGCGATCGACCACCACCGGTGGGATCCACTCCAGGGAATCGATCGCCTTGCCCTGCTTCAGGCTGGCCAGCGCCTCTTCGCCCTTTTGTTGGGCCAGTTTTGCTGCCGCTTCGAGCTTCAGGAAATCCTCGATGCCGGCTTTCACTTCTTCGAAAGAGCGCGGCGCAGCGGGTTTATGCTCGATGACGCGCGCAGAGAGCAGATTGTTGGGCGAAACTTCGATCGCTTCCGTATTGCGGCGCTCGTTCAGCACTTCGTCAGTGAAGATGGTCTCGGCCAGTTTGTCATTCTTAAAGAACTTGGCGATCTCGGCACGGCTCATCCATCCGCTGACCTGCAACTGCAAACCGAATGCCTTGGATGCGGGCTCCAGCGTCTGGGACTGTTCGTAGACCATATTGCTGAAGTTCTCAGCCTGTTCAGTGAATTTGGCGAGCGCCTTCTGATACAGCAGTTCGGCACGAATCTGCGGCTTGACGCTCTCGAACGTTTGCGAAGCGCCAGTGATCTCGGTCAGTTTGATGATGTGATAACCAAACTCGGATTCCACCAGCTCGCTGACCTCGCCCGGCTTCATCGAGAACACAGCGTCTTCAAAAGGCTTGACCATCGCACCACGACCGAACTGGCCGAGGTCGCCATCCCGCTCGGCAGAGCCGGGATCCTGAGAGTATTTCTTGGCGAGCTCACCGAACTTGGCTGGACTCTTCTTCACCTCTGCCAACACTTCTTGCGCTTTCTTCTTGGCCTGCTCCTTGGCCTGCGGTGTCGCGCTGACACCGAAACTGATCAGGATATGGCTAGCACGACGCTGTTCGTCACCCTGGAATTTCTCAGCGTTCTCCGCATAGAATTTCTTGGCCTCATCGTCAGTGACTTGCATGCCTGAGATCAAGGTATTGGCAGACATGAGTACGAATTCCAGTTTGACCTGCTCCGGTGTACGGAACTTGTCCTTATGCGTCTCGTAATAAGCTTTGACCTTTTCTGGCTCGATCTTTACCTGCTTGATGAAGTCTGCCGTCTTCAGTTCGGCAACGCTCACTTCCCGAGACTGATATTCCGTCTCGAGTCTTTGTTTGGCCAGGGATTTAGGTACGAAAACGGCAGTATCAAGACTATCGCGTGCTTGCTGGATCAGCAGATCGCCGCGCAACGAGCTTTCGAACTGGGATGGGGTCAATCGGTTCTGGGTCAGGATCTGGTCATATTGCTCTTGAGAGAACTTGCCGGCTTCCTGGAACTCAGGCATCTGGACGATGAATTCGCTGAGTTGCTCATCGCCGATATAGAAATTGGCGCGCTTCACTTCCTGGTTCAATAATCGATTATTGATCAGCCGATCAAGGACCGATTGCTTCAATGCCGGACTTTCCAGCACGGAAGGATCGACTTTGCCATCCGCCTGCAGCTGGTTACGTACGCCTTGCAAGGCATTACTGTATTGCTGGAGCGTGATCGTGTCGTCATCTACCTTGGCCACCGCCACATTGGAGCCGGCTTGCTGTAGATAGGATTCGATACCCCACAGTGCGAACGGTATCGTGATTAACGCGAGAATGGTCTTAGCGAGCCAGCCTTTGGAACGCTCACGGATTGCTTCCAACATAACAATAACCTTATTGATTCTAATGAGAAATGGACGGAACGGCTTTTAGATGCAAAAGTCCTGATTCAGTTCAGCACGGCAATATACCATATTGGGACTGGGCCTGCAGGAATACGGGCGCTTGGGGAAATGATCTGGAACTAGGACTGAAAAGTAAAAAAGCGAGCCGTAGGGCTCGCTTTTTTCTGGCGGAGTGGACGGGGCTCGAACCCGCGACCCCCGGCGTGACAGGCCGGTATTCTAACCAACTGAACTACC
>CBFGLF010000020.1:0-19626 GCA_965649545.1 uncultured Methylotenera sp. | reverse complement strand
GACAATACGTCGCTCAGGTCACGACCTTCTTCGATCGCCTTGATGATGGTCTGTATGGTCGCCAGGTCGACCGCGAATTCGCTGACATCTGTCCCGTCAGCGGCGAAGATCAGTTCGTCGGTGAACTTGACCATCTCCTCCGAAGCGATCTGTATCTTGCGGCCGTTGATCAGTTCAAGCTCAACGATCACGCCACGCGTAGTGACAATCGTATCGCCCGGATCAACCGTATCCCCAAGCTTGACCTGTCGCTGTTCACCGTTCGGTTTGAGGATGTAAGCGATGCCATTGACTGCTACGACGGTTCCGACTTGTGCCATAAGATGCCTCTACCCAGATTATCTGGAGAATTTTGCTGATGACGCTATTAGAGGGGATTGGTCAAGAAATGAATATTGTCCTGAAGGACAATATGGCAACAGATCAGTCGTGCGTCTTTTCGTTGAGCGTCAGTGCCAGTTGCAAGCGGTCTTTGAGGCCGAGACGCTCGAAACTGGCCGAGAGATGGGCTTTGACAGTGCGTTCCGTGATGTTCAGGACCCGTGCGATCTCTTTGTTACTCAAGCCTTTCGCCGCTTCGATAGCGACCTCCCGCTCACGCTTGGTGAGCAAAGCCAATTGGTCCGTTACGGATTTCGAGGAATTACCGACCAGCGGTTTGCTGGCCAGCATCAGGCTTTTCAGCAACTCGGCGCCTAGCCATATGCCGCCATGACTGACGACCGACCTGACCTCCTTGAGGAACCGTGGTGCGCTGTAGGAGTGGCAATACCCGACCGCACCTTGAGATAGCACCAGCAACGCCTCCGCTTGATCAGGTACATTGGACAGGAAAATGACCTTGTACTGCGGTGAGAGCTCTAGAATCCGGCGTGTCGATTCAAGCGCCCACGGCAAGGTCTGGGGGTCGCAATGGATCCAGATGATGGCCTCGTGCTTGCCGGTCTTCGGGATCGATTCGACATCCGCATAGACCTTCGCTTTGGGGCAAGCTTCTACCCAATTGTCCCGCATGACGTTGCGCGGGCAAATGAACAAATCGTGCATTATCTCTCGGTAAAGGCGTAAGACTTCGCTTTAAGCACAGGCTTCAGCAGGTAAGCGAGTACCGTCTTCTTACCCGTCATGATATCGACTTGAGCCACCATCCCCGGAATGATCGGCAACCCCTTGCCCAGACTGGAGCGCAGGGTGCGGACACGTACGATATAGAATGCATTACCTTTCTCATCGACCACGGAATCAGCCGAGATGTTCTCCACGATCGCATCCAGCGCGCCGTAGACCGTGTAGTCATAGGCGGTGAGCTTGACGGTGGCCGGCTGCAACAGCTTGATGAACGCGATGTCCTTCGGCTGGATCTTGGTCTCCAGGATCAGCGCGTCATCTGTGGGCACGACTTCCAGCACTTCTTTCCCCGGCTGGATGACCCCGCCCACCGTGTTGTAGAACAGCCGGCTGACAGTGCCGTTGACGGGGGACTTCAGGGTGGCCTGCGCCACTTTATCCGACAAGGCCACACTGGACTCATTCAGGCTGTTGAGTTTTGCCGTAGTCTCGGAGAGCTCGGTCCTGACCTTGCTGCGGAAATTCTGGCTGATCTCGTCGATCTTGCGATCGGCTTCCAGGATCGCCGACTGTACGCGGCTGATCTGCGCTTTGGTCTGTTCGCGATCCCCACGATACTTCGATACCTCACGTTCAAGTTTCAGCAGATCGACTTCCGAGACGGCACCGCTCGCCTCGAGCGGCTTGGTGACGGTCAGTTCGCGACTGGCCAGCTCCAGCCCGCGCTCGACCTGATCGAGTTTCGCCTTGGCTTCGATCAGTTCCTTTTCACGCTGCGATTTCTGCTCGCGGGCGATCTGCACCTGGGATGCGAGTTCATCCTTGCTTGCCAGGTAGAGCGAAGATTCCTGGGAATAGACGATCGGGCTTTCCTCCTTCACTTCGGCGGGCGGATCGAAGATCGCATCGTCCGCCAGCGCTTTCAAGCGGGCCTGCTTGGCGACCAGCGAGAGATACTGCACACGATTCTCACGTAAGGAGGATGCCGCCCTGGTCTCATCGATACGGATCAGTGGGGTGCCGACGGCAACGGTCTGACCTTCACGTACCAGGATCTCGGAAACGATACCCCCGTCCAGAGACTGGATGATCTGTACCTGGCTGGAAGGAATGACGCGTCCCTCGCCGCGGGTGACTTCGTCGATCTCTGCGAACGCCGCCCAGATGATGATGGCGAGCAAGACCCCACCGATCCAGTACAACAATTTTCTGGCGCGTAACGGTGTCTGCTCCTCGATCGCGATCTCGGCCTCTTCATGCCACTCGAGATCGTCCGGCGTATGTTTGGAGCTGAACATATCCAGCACTTTATGGATAGGCGCAGTGATCCAGGTGTTGCGCTTGAAGAAGTCATGGACCTTGCCCATGCGCGTGAATAGATTCTGGCTCATACGGACTTCCCGACTCTGCCAGTGCGCAGTGCTTCGATGACCTGGTCTTTGGCCCCGTCCGCGACGATCTTGCCGCCATCGATGACGATGATCCTGTCGACCAGATCGAACAACGAGGATCGATGTGTGATGACCATCAAGGTCTTGCCGACCGTAGACTCGATCAGTCGTTTCTTGATGGCCTCTTCGCCGGAATGGTCCATGGCGCTGGTCGGCTCATCGAGCAGGATGATGGAAGGATTCGTGATCATGGCGCGGGCGATACCGACCCCTTGTTTCTGACCGCCAGACAAGGTCTCCCCGCGCTCGCCGACCAGCATGTCAAAGCCTTTGGGATGGGCGTTGATGAAGTCATCGATACCACCGATGCGGGCGGCCGCGAGCACCTGCTCGTCGTCGGCATGGGGCGCGGAAACCGCGATATTGTCGCGGATCGTGCCGTAGAACAGATTCGTGTCCTGTTGAACATAACCGACAGAGCGCCTCAACTCGGCAGGGTCGATCTGGCGAAGATCGATACCGTCGACCATCACCGCACCCTCGGTCGGTTCATACAGACCCAGGATCAGCTTGTGCAAGGTGGTCTTGCCCGAACCCATGCGACCGAGGATCGCCACATGCTCGCCGGCACGTATCTTGAAGGTGACCCCTTTCAAGGCATTCACTTCGCTGTTGGGGTAGTTGAAGCTCACGTCCCGGAACTCGATGTCACCGGCGAAGGCTTTGCGCGACAGGAAGTTGGAATCGCTGGGACGCTCGACAGGCTTGTTCATCAAGTCATCCAGCGAGGCCAGCGAGGTCGATGAATTGTGGTACTGCGTCATCAGCCCGGCGGCCTGAGAGATCGGCGCCAGGGCACGGCCGGACAGCATGGAGCAAGCGATCAGTCCGCCCATGGTCAACTGGCCTTCGATCACCAGGTAAACGCCCAACAGGATCATCAACACGTTGACCAGTTGCTGCACACCCATCGCCCCGTTGTTGATCGAGGTCGAAAGCAGCTTCATCTTGCCGCCGACATCGGTGAGGAACGCCGCGCTCTTTTCCCACTTGCGCTGCATCTGCCCTTCGATCCCCAAGGCCTTGACCGTCTCCAGTCCGACCAGGCTCTCGATCAAGGTCGCGTTACGGATGGCGCTGGCGCGGAACATCGTCTCCGAGATCTCATGCAAGCGCGTCTGCACACTCAGGGCATAGATCAACATGATCACGCCCCCCGCGACTACCGGAAGGATCATCGGCCAGGAGATCCAGGCGATGACCACGATGAAGATCAAGGCGAATGGGATGTCGATCAATGTCGTGATCGTGGCGGAGGTGATGAAATCTCGAACACTCTCGAACGATCGCAGATTGGAAGCGAACGAGCCGACAGAGTTGGGGCGCTGCTCAAGTTTCAGGCCGAGCACCTGCTCCATGATGCGGCCTGACAGCTTGATATCGATGCGGTGGCTGGCCCAATCGAGGAAATAGGCACGCATGGTCCGCAACGCGAAGTCCGCAGCGATGATGACCACGACACCGATCACCAGCACCCACAAGGTTTCGAGGGAACGGTTAGGCACGATCCGGTCGTACACGTTCATGGTGAACAACGGCATCGCCAGGGCGAATACATTGATGAGGAAGGCGGCCAGCATGATGTCCTGGTAGATCTTGGCGTTCTCAGCCAAGGTGCCCCAGAACCAGTGCTTGAGCTTGACGTTACCGACGGTTGGCGCGCGTTGGTCGAACAGGAATTTGGGTTTGGCTGCGATGGCGTAACCGGAATAGCGCGCAGCCAGTTCTTCCATGGGCACCTTGACTTCCGCATCACCCAACTCGGGGAAGATCACGCGCGCGAATTGCTTGTGGTCGTCCCAGCCGAGCAAGAGACAGGCTTCCTGTTCTTCCAGCAGCAGGATGACGGGCAGGAACTCGCTGCGGATCGACTGCAAGGGCTTCTTGAGGATATTGCTGACCAGGTTGGCACGCGCGGCAGCACGCTTGACCAGCGCGGGGGACAGTCGCCCTTCCTTGAGTGGCAGGCCTGCCATCAGGGCGTCTCGGGAGATCGCGACGCCATTCATGCGGCAGACGAGCAGCAGGCTTTCAAGTAGCGTATCGGTGATGTCGTTTTGCATTCTTCTGATAACCGTCTTTATTGTTTAGATGCAATATCTAAAACCCTGCCAAGCCTGAACAGTGACACACTGAATCGTTTTATCAGTTTAGCTGATTTATCGAACTGTGCCAGTATCTCGCGGCATCGCGTGCGGGATTAAATGTATAGAGGTATTGGCAAGATGCATGCCACATGACATTCACAACGATCGAGGTAGAACAGAAGGGGTGGAGGCGCGAGCCGGAGTCGAACCGGCCTAAACGGCTTTGCAGGCCGCGGCATAACCGCTTTGCTATCGCGCCATTTGAGGCTGAAACTAAAACGGGGAAAGCGATTGCCTTCCCCGTTTTTATAATGCTGGAGCGGGAAACGAGTCTCGAACTCGCGACCTCAACCTTGGCAAGGTTGCGCTCTACCAACTGAGCTATTCCCGCGTAAAGAGACGTGCATTTTAATGATTCTCGGCGGGCTGTCAACACCGAAAATGCGCCTGTTATCTGGCTTTCATGGCAGGCCACGCAGCCTTCAGGTAGTAAGCCATTGACAGCAATGTCAAAATCGCCGCGATGTTGATGAGCACTTCTCCGATAAATTTCACATCCAGTGGCCCGATCGGGTCGTAATACAGCAGGAACAGGATAGCGGCCATCTGTGCCGCGGTCTTCACCTTGCCGATGAAAGCCACCGCCACGCTGCCGGATTGCCCCACGCCAGCCATCCATTCGCGTAATGCGCTGATGGCGATCTCACGTCCGATGATGATCAAAGCGACCAAGGCCCCGACCCGCTCGAACTCGACCAGCACGATCAACGCGGCGGCGACCATGAGCTTATCGGCCACCGGGTCTAAGAAAGCCCCGATCGCGGAGGTCTGGTTCAGCACGCGGGCCAGATAACCGTCGAGCCAGTCCGTGACCGCAGCAAGGGCGAACACCAACGTCGCCGTGAGGTTCAACCAGTGCGGGACGATGATGTCCGCAGGCAGGTAGAACAGGGTGACGAAGACCGGGATCATGGCGATGCGCAAGACCGTCAACGAATTCGGGATGTTCCAGAACATGGATTTAGTGCAGCTCCTGATATATTTTTTCCGCCAGCATCTGGCTGATCCCTTCCACCTGCGCGAGCTCATCGACACTGGCGTTCTTCACGCCCTCAAGACCGCCGAACCTCGTCAACAACCGCTGACGGCGTTTAGCGCCGATGCCGCCGATATCCTCCAGCGAGGAGTGCATCCGCGCCTTGCCTCTGCGGGCGCGATGGCCGGTGATGGCAAAACGGTGCGCTTCGTCACGGATCTGTTGCAACAGATGCAACCCGGGATGGTCCTTGTTCAGGCTCACAGGCGTATCGCGATCAGGGAAGAACAACTGCTCGAGACCGGGTTTACGCTCTTCGCCTTTGGCGATACCGACCAGCAGAATATCAGGTAAGCCGACCTCATGCATGACTTCCACGGCGACACCGAGCTGCCCCTTGCCGCCGTCGATGAAGATCAGATCCGGCACTTTGGCCGTCTCTCCGGCGGCCAGGCCGGCTGCGATCTTGGTGTAGCGTCGGGTCAAGGCGTCGCGCATGGCGGCGTAGTCGTCACCTGGCGTGATGCCGGTGATGTTATAGCGGCGATATTCCGAATTCTGCATCGCCCCTTTATCGAAGACCACACAAGACGCCACCGTCGCCTCACCCATGGTGTGACTGATGTCGAAACATTCGATCCGCTCCGTGGATTCCGGGATGTCGAGCGCTTCGCGCAACGACGTCAGCCGGGCTTCCTGGTTCGCTGTCTGGGCCGCGCGCTGTTGCAGGGCGAGCTCCGCGTTGGTCTGCGCCATCTTCATCCAGACGCGCTTGTCGCCGACCGGATTGGTATTGATGCGGATCTTGCGGTTGGCCTGCTCGCTGAACACCGCCTCCAGATCCGCCGTCTCCAGCGGTACGCCGACGATGACCAGGGGCGGGATCGCCTGCCCTGCGTAATGTTGCTCGAGGAACGCCTCCATGGTGGTCGCGGCATCGCAGCCCTCGGCGTTGCGCGGGAAGAAGCTCTTGTCGCCCAGATGTCGGCCGCCGCGGATCATGACGAGATTGATGCAGTAATGTCCGGCCTGCTCGGCACAGGCGATGACATCGGCATCGCTGACATTGAAATCGCTGACGAACTGCTTGGCCTGGACCTGACGCAGGCTCTGCATGCGGTCGCGGTAGACGGCGGCGCGCTCATACGCCTGGGCCTTGGCTGCTTCCGTCATCTTCTCCTCGAGCGCTTCCATCACCTGCTGTTCCTTGCCCTGCAGGAACATGGCGGCATGGCGCACGTCACGGGCATACTCTTCCGGCGAGATGAAATCGACACAAGGCGCGGTACAGCGCTCGATCTGATATAGCAGGCATGGCCGCGAACGATTGGCGAACACGGTGTTCTCGCAGGTGCGTAGGAGGAAGACCTTCTGCAGCAGCTGGATGCTCTCGCGCACGGCCACCGCGTTCGGGAACGGCCCGAAGTAATCGTTGCCCTTACGCTGGGTGCCGCGATGGAAAGCCAGGCGGGGAAACGTGTCGCCGGTGAGCGCGATATAGGGATAGGACTTGTCGTCGCGGAACAGGACGTTGTAACGCGGCATCAAGCCCTTGATCAGGTTGCTCTCGAGCAACAGTGCTTCCGCTTCCGAGCGGGTGACCGTGGTCTCGATGCGGGCGATATTGGAGACCATCATCTTGGTCCGTGGCGAGGCCAGCGTCTTGACGAAGTAGGACGAGACGCGCTTCTTCAGGTCCTTGGCCTTGCCGACATAGATCACCTCGTCCTGCGCATTGATCATGCGGTAAACGCCGGGCAGGCCAGGCAAGTTCTTCAGGATGGGTTTGGGGTCGAACATGTCGATCTGACGAACAAGCGATCTAGTTACTGGTCGAGCAGTTCACCTGCGACCGCCCAGTTCTCCTCGGCGACTTCATCGAACACGATATAAGTATAGGACTTCGGCTTGTGGGCGATCCGCTCCATGGTGTCCGTGATCTCCTTGGCGATCTTGTCCTTCTGTTCGCGCGTGAGGGATCCGGCAAGTTTCACATTGATATAGGGCATCTATGCTCTCCTCGATTCAGTGTCGATCAATTCGAATACCTGATGGAACATGGGTTCTGTCAGGCGTCTGGTTTGCGTATTGTAGCGACTGCAGTGGTAGCTATCATAGAGCACCTGACCGCCCGGCAGGGCATGGCGGGCCGCATGGCCGAACTTGTAGTTCGCCACCTTCAGCTTGAGCGCCTTGAGCACTGCCAGATGCGCGACATTGCCTAATGCCAGGATCACGGTGTCGGTTGGCAGGTCGGCAAGCTCAGCAGACAAGTAGGCGTTGCAGGTGTTGATCTCACTGCCGGTCGGCTTGTTCTCGGGCGGCAGGCATTTCACGGCGTTGCTGATGCGGCAACCCGTCAGCGTCAGGCCATCATCGGCAGCCACCGAAACTGACCGGTCCGCATAACCGAACTTGTGGAGCGTCTCGTAGAGCAACACGCCCGCATAGTCTCCGGTGAAAGGCCGTCCGGTGCGATTGGCGCCATGCATACCGGGTGCGAGGCCGACGATCAACAGACGCGGATGCGTATCACCGAACGGTGGCACCGGTTTCGCATAGTAGGTCGGATATTGCGCCTTCACGGTATCGAGGAAGTTGGCGAGCCGGTCGCATTTCCGGCATGTGCTGTCGAAGCTTGGTGTCATGTTGGCTGTACGTCTAAAGAAACTAGTGCGTGTGCGGCTGGGTGAGCCAGCAAGCCACTTCGCCGTTGTTGAGCGCGGAGACCGTCTCCGGTTGCAAGGTGACGTGATCGATGTCGAACTCGGCTTGCAACACGGTGCGGCAGGCCGTCAACACCTCATGCCAGGCGTTGATGTCTTCCAGCACGACATGGGCTGACAGCGCCGTCACCTCGGAAGACAAGGCCCAGACATGGATACTGTGGATCTCGTGCACCTTGGGGATGCTCGCTAATCGTGCCGACACCTTATCGAGCTCGATATGATGCGGCACGCCTTCCATCAGCACATGCAGCACCTCACGCAGCAAGCGCAGCGTCGAGACCAGGATCAGGGCGGAGATGAAGAGCGACAGGATGGGGTCGATCGGCATCCAGCCAGTGAAATAGATCACGGCACCGGCGATCAGGGCAGCGACGGAGCCCAGCAGGTCGCCCATCACGTGCAGCAAGGCCGCGCGGTGATTGAGGTTGTGCTGATGCCCATGCAAGCGCATGGCGACGACGATATTGACCACCAGCCCCAGACCTGCGATGACCATGACTTCAAGACCACGTACCGGCTCTGGCGCCTGCAATCGCTCGATCGCCTCATAGACGATCCAGGCCACCACCAGCAGCATCAACAGGCCATTGACCAGGGCGACGATGATCTCGGCGCGCAACAGGCCATAGCTGTGCTTATGCGATGCCGGTCGCGCCGCCACCCAGGCGCCAAGCCAGGCAAGGCCGAGGGCTGCGGCATCGGAGAACATGTGACCAGCGTCGCCTAGCAGCGCCAGCGAACCGGTATACCAGCCGCCGAGAGCTTCGACGACGGCGAAACCCAGCACCAGGATCAACGGCCAGAGCAGGACGTGATCGCTGTGCGAGTGACGGTGGGGATGAGGATGCGAATGGGAATGTTCATGGGCCATAAGGTCGTCATGCTAACAGCCCGACCAAGGGCCATACAAACAAATCCCGGATTTCTCTTGGCGCCTGCTGGCAGAGTCCGTGAGGCGTCCACGTCGAACCTGAGGCCGATTCTGCTGACCAAACCTTTGAAGCGGTCACGCCCGACCTTATAATGATCCACAACTTGATGAAGGAGCCAATGATGCGTCGCAGTCAACTAGCCGTAGCTTTAATGCTTTTGGGATCCACCCTCGCCGTCGCGGGAGAGAAGATCGTCGTGGTCAACGCGATCAGCGAGGAAGGCGTAGGCAAGATCATCGGAACCGTCAAACTCAGCGATTCCGATCAAGGACTCCTGATCGATCCCGACCTGGGCGAGCTCACCCCTGGGCCGCACGGCTTCCATATCCACGAAAAGCCCAGTTGCGGTATCGGTGAGAAGGACGGCAAGAAAGTCGCCGGGCTAGGCGCCGGCGGTCATTATGACCCGCACAAGAGCGCCAAGCATGAAGGCCCGGAAGGCCATGGTCATCATGGCGACCTGCCTGCACTGGAAGTGAAGGAAGACGGCACGGCCACCAGGATCATCGTCGCACCGCGTCTCAAACTGGCCGAGATCACCGGGCGCTCGTTGATGATCCATGAAGGCGGCGACAACTACAGTGACACCCCCAAGCCATTGGGTGGCGGCGGTGGCCGTATCGCCTGCGGCATCATCGAATAACATCGAACGTACATTCAATCGGGGACCCATAAGCTGAATGCTTAGCTATCGCCATGCCTTTCACGCCGGCAATCACGCCGACGTGCTCAAACACTACGTCCTCGCCCAGGTGCTGGAACATGCCGCCAGCAAGGATAAACCCTTCTGGTATATCGACACCCATGCCGGTGCCGGCATGTACGCCCTCGACAAGGGTTACGCCACGCAGAACGCCGAGTACGTCAACGGTATCGGGCGGCTCTGGTCGGCATCCGACATGCCTGCGTCCCTCGCGGATTACGTGTCGCTGGTCAAAGCACTCAATCCGGAGAGATCGCTGCGGGTCTATCCCGGCTCCCCCCAGATCGCCCAAAGACTGTTGCGCGACGATGATCGCTCGCGTCTGTTCGAACTGCACCCGTCAGATGCGAAGCTGCTCAAGCAGTTATTCAAGGATGCCGGGCGACGGGTGATGATCGAGACCACGGACGGATTTGCCGGCATCAAGGCCATGCTTCCCCCGCCACCCCGCCGGGCGGTGGTGCTGATCGATCCGCCCTACGAAGAGAAGCAGGACTACCAGCGCGTGATCAAGGCCCTGCAGGACAGCCTGGAACGTTTCGCTACCGGCACCTATATACTGTGGTATCCCTTGCTGCAAAGGCCGGAACCCCAGCAGATGCTCGACAGACTCGCCAAACTGCCGCTCAAGAGCTGGCTGCATGTGTCCCTCACCGTCCAGCGGCCGAGTCCGGAAGGCTTTGGCATGCACGGCAGCGGACTCTTCATCGTCAACCCACCCTGGACCCTGCCAGCCCTACTCGCTGAAGCCATGCCCTATCTGGTCGACAAGCTGGGACTGGATGACGGCGCCCATTACACCCTGGAAAGCCATATCCCCTGAGCATGGCGACCACTGAGCGGACACAGCAGGCCACTGCCGATCCGGCCTCAGTCGGCGGCCCCTCCATGGAGGAGATGAACGCCATCGTCGCGCTTTTCCAGCAAGCCGACTGGCCTGGCCTGGAATCACGTTCCGGGGCGATGACGCGGCAATGGCCACAACACGGTTTCGGCTGGAAATCGCTCGGCGTCGCGCTGAAGATGCAGCACCGCGACGACGAAGCCCTGGCGGTCATGCAGAAGGCGGCGGCACTGGTGCCGGATGACCCGGATGTCCATAACAACCTGGGCAGTGCCTTGCGCGAATCCGGTCAGCATGCCCTAGCGATCACCCACTTTGAACGGGCGCTCGCACTCAACCCGGATTTCCCCGATGCCCTCAACGGGCTCGCCATCACGCTCAAGCAACAAGGCGATCCCGAGCGGGTCATCAGCCTGCTGAAACGCGCGATCGAACTGCGGCCGACGTTCCCGGAAGCGCACTACAACCTCGGCAACGCCATCAAGGCCGAGGGCGACCTCGACGAGGCTGTCCAGTGCTACATGGAGGCACTCAAGCTGCGCCCCGGCTATGCCGACGCCTACAACAGTCTGGGCAACACCTTGATGCTGAAAGGTGAACCTGAGGAAGCGCTGGCCTGCTATCGGCAATCGCTAGCCGCCAACCCCCGCTTCCATGAAGCGCTCAACGGCATGGGGAACGCCTTGCGCGCCCTGGGCCAGCTCGACGAAGCCATCCTCAAATACCAGGAAGCGCTGCGCCTAAAACCGGACCACGAAGGTTTCCACCACAACCTGGCCATCGCTTATGGCGAGAAACAGGACGTCGACGCCGCGCTCGCCAGCTACCGGGAATCCCTGAGATACGCGCCCGACTATGCCTCATCGCGCGCCGGCCTCGGCATGCTGCTGATCGCCAACGGCCAGATGGAGGAAGGCTGGCCCTTGTATGAAAGTCGCTGGGAAGGGTTCCAGCAAGCGATGGAAGGACTGCTGAAGCGGCCCGAGACGTCATTGCCGCAATGGCGAGGCGAACCGGTCGCCAAGACCGACACCCTGCTGCTGTTCTGTGAACAGGGCCTCGGCGACAGCCTGCAGTTCATCCGCTATGTGCCGCTGCTCGCCCAGCGTTTTGCGCGGGTCACGGTGGTCTGCCCCACTCAGTTGCTCAATATCTTCCGCGGCTCTTTCCAGTTGGCCAACCTCGAGTTCACGGATGTGCCCCCCAAGAACCAGTCACGCTGGCAATGGCACTGCACCACCATGTCCGTGCCGCTGGCCATGCACACGACGATGGATACCGTACCCGCCACGGTGCCCTACCTGATCGCTCCGGAGAACCGCGTCAGGCACTGGGCGGAGCAGCTCGACACCCTGGATGGCGGCAAGAAGCCGCGTGTCGGCCTGGTCTGGGCGGGCGGCAATCTGCTGCGGGATGACAAGAAACGCAGTATCACGCCAGAGCAGTTCCTGCCGTTGACGGCGCACCATGAGATGACCTGGGTCAGCCTGCAGAAAGCCAACGACGACAAGAAGAAGGCCAAATCCCATCACAAGAGCACGCTCGTCGACTGGATGGAAGATATCCAGGATTTCGCCGATACCGCGGCGCTGATCCAGAACCTCGATCTCGTCATCACGGTGGATACCGCCGTCGCCCACCTAGCGGGCGCCATGGGCAAACCTGTCTGGATGCTGAATCGTTTTGCCGGCGATTTCCGCTGGATGTTCCACCGCGACGATAGCCCGTGGTATCCCAGCATGCGCATCTTCCGCCAACCGACACCCGGCGACTGGCCAAGTGTGCTGGCGCAGGTGCAACTGGCGCTGGAAGCGTGGCGACCTGCCGGCAGCACACCCTCGAAACCAGCCATCCCACCTGCGGAAACCAAGTCTGAGGAGCCCAGCCTCTCAGCCCCCAAGGCCTCTACGTTGCAGGACGATATGCAGCAGCTGTTCGACTGGTTCACGAAGGGCGTCTCCGGCTATACCGGTTTGCGCGACCAGCTGTTCGCGGACTACAGGCGCGATCGGAACATGGACCTCAGTCAGCACTTCGTCGAATTGCTGGTCCAGTTCGGCTACAGCTTCTTCAAGAACCGCAACCTGGAACAAGCCTGCAAATTCTGGCAGGAGGTGCTCAATCTCCGGCCTGACCATCACTACGCCTTGCATCACCTCGGTGTGGCACTGGCAGAGCTGAACCGGCATGAAGAAGCCTGCGCCTTGTTCAGGCGCGCCATCGCCATCGAGCCCGACCGGTATTACACGCACTACACCCTTGCCGCCTCTTTACTTGCGCTGGGCCATTGGGAGGAGGGCTGGCGCTATTACGAGTATCGCTGGCGAGGGTCCGACCAGGTCCCGCAGCTAAAGACAGTCGAGGAAGAAGCGAAATCGAGTGCGAAAGCCAAGACACTGATCAGCCTGCCCGAATCCCTGAACGCCAGCCTCAAACCCTGGCAGGGGGAAGTCCCTGCGGCAGGCGATGCCTTGCTGCTCTATGTCGAGCAAGGTTTCGGCGACCAGATCCAGTTCGTCCGCCTGCTGCCGGAGGTCGCCCGGCGATTCGACCGCGTCGATTTCTATTGCAGCAAAGCCGTCTATGACCTCTTCGCCCATGCCCTGCAAGCTTTCCCGAATATCCGGCTCATCGACCAATTCCCCAAGGACTACGCTCGCTGGCAATGGCATTGCCCCTTGCTCTCCCTGCCCCTGGCACTGGGCCTGCGGCCGGAGAACATCCCGCCGGCACCCTATCTCAGCGTGCCGGAGGATCGGCGAAATATCTGGGAGCGCCGCTTGCAGCCGCACCTGGACGGGAAACCGCTGATCGGCATCGCCTGGACCGGCAGCGCGACCCTGGGGGCCGATCGACAACGCTCGATCGATCCGCTCATGCTCATCAGCCTGCTCACCGACCAGCGTTTCCATTGGGTCTGCCTGCAGAAATCCGATGGCCGAGCGGACGCCGCTCTCCCCGCCGCGCTGCGACCCTTATTGATCGACCCCATGCACGAGGTGCAGGACTTCGCGGACACCGCCGCACTGATCGACCGCCTGGATCTGGTGATCGCCGTCGACACCTCCGTCGCCCATCTGGCCGGTGCGCTGGGCAAGCCTGTCTGGCTGTTGAACCGATACGCCGGCGACTGGCGATGGATGGGCCAACAGGTGGCGACGCCCTGGTACGGCAGCATGCGCATCTTCAATCAGCAGACGCGCGACCAGTGGCAGGAGGTGATCGCCGCATTGTCCCAGGCGTTGGAGGACAGGTATCCTCCCCTCCCAGCGGCCGCCGCATCGACGGCCCCATCGACTCAGTCCTTGCCAGTCCAGCAATCGACCGTGCTTGCCGGTAGCCCCAGCCGCACCAACGGCAGCGAATCAGCGCTAGCCTCGATGGACGAGACCCAGCAGTTACTGGCCTACTTCAATAGTGGCGAACTCCAGGCGCTGGCACAGGCGGCAGTCGCCATGCGCGAGCAGGATGTCCCGGCCGGCCTGGCGAACTTCATGCTGCAGGTCGCTCACCTCCTTCAGCAACCAGCCAGCGCCGGGATCGATGCCTTGCCCCAGATCGACCCGGCTCATCAGGTTGCATGGCCTGCCGACCTCAAGCGCAGCTTGTCGCCCATTCAGGAAGGCATCGCGGTCTTCCACAAATGCATGCTGGCGCAACAGGATCTGCCGCAAGCGCTGCATCGGTTCGCGGCCATTCTGCTGACTAAGGGATGCTACGAAGCTGCGGCGGCGTATTACGAACAGGCCATCGCCTTACGCCCGGCGTTCGTCGAAGCGCTGACCAACCTGGGTACAGCCCGCATGCGCCTGGGCGAGATGCAGGCTGCGATAGACGCTTATCAAGCGGCACTGACCTTACGTCCTCAGTATATCGAAGCCATGAACGGCCTCGGCGTCACCCTGAAACACATGGGGCGATTCACGCAGGCGATCGCCTATTTCGAAACAGCGCTGTCGATCCAGCCGAGCAACGCCGAGTTGCTGAACAATCTCGGGGCGACCCTGCTCGACATGCATCGCGTGGATGAGGCCATCCCCCTCTTCCGCCGTTCCATCGCCGCCGATCCCGGTTACCACGCCGCCCACATGGGGCTCGCACTGGCCTTGCTGTTCAAGGGCGAGTGGGAGGAAGGCTGGCGCCATTACGAGCAGCGCTGGGTCGGTTCCAATTTCGCCCTGCAAGGCATGGTGCACAAGACGGATACCAACCTGCCACACTGGCAGGGCGAGCCCGTCCAGCCAGACGCCAGGCTACTGGTGTTCTGCGAGCAGGGCCTGGGCGACAATCTGCAATTCGCGCGCTACATCCCACTGGCTGCAGCGCGCTTCGCCAAGGTGACCCTGTTCTGCCACGCGCCGCTCTTCAATATCCTTGCCGGATCCTTCTGCCTGTACCCGAACATCGAAGTGCTGAAGGCGCTGCCCAACGACCACAGTGCCTGGGACTACCACTGCTACATCATGTCCATGCCACTGGCATTCGGCACGACACCGGACAACGTGCCCGATCAGGTGCCCTACCTGCGCTCCCCGGTCAATCGAGTCCAGTACTGGGCAGAACGCCTTGCGCAAACTGCAGGCGATCAGGCGCGGGTCGGGCTGGTCTGGGCAGGTGGACGTCGATTGCGGGACGACCGCCAGAGAAGCATCCCGCTGGAATATTTGGCCGACTTGCTGACGCTCGACGGCATCGCCTGGATCAGCCTGCAGAAAGAGGTGTCGGACGACAGTGAGATCGCCAGGGCATGCTTGGACAAGATGACCGACTGGATGCCCGAGATCGTCGACTTCGCCGACACGGCCGCCCTCATCGACAACCTCGACCTCGTGATCAGCGTCGACACCTCCGTCGCCCATCTCGCCGGTGCACTGGGCAAACCCGTCTGGTTACTCAACCGTTACTCATGCGACTGGCGCTGGATGATCGAACGCGAGGACAGCCCCTGGTACCCCAGCATGCGGATCTTTAACCAGCAGGTGCGTGATGACTGGGACAGCGTGCTGCAAGGTGTGAAAACCGCATTGCCGGAATGGGCGCGATCCCTGATGCCTGCTCGCCCAAAGCTGACACAGCTGGCGCATACCGACCCCTTGCGTGAAGAAGCCGAACAAATGATCAGACTCTTCGAGGCGCGCCAGTGGCCTGAACTCGAGACCCTGTCGCGTTCCTTCACGGAACGCCACCCGGAACAGGGATTCGGATTCAAGGCGCTCGGCATCGCCCTCAAGATGCAAAAGCAGGATGCGCAGGCACTCACCGCCCTGCGACGGGCGTCAGAACTGCTGCCTGCGGATGCCGATGTCCATAACAACCTGGCCAATGTCCTCAAGGAATCCGGCGACCTCGAAGGCGCGCGCCGTCACTATGCGATCGCCCTGGAACGCGACCCCAGACTGGATGACGCGCACAGCAACCTCGCCGTGCTGCTCTACGACCAGGGCGAGGTCGAGCAAGCCATCGCACATTTCGAGCAGGCGCTGGCGATCAAGCCTGACTCGTCCCATACCTTGTTCAACCTCGGCGTCGCCCGCAAGGACATGCGGCACCCCGAGCAAGCGCTCGCCTGCTACGAGAAGGCCATGGCGATCGATCCGCAACATCACGATGCCAGATGGAACGCCGCGCTGGTGCTGCTTTCGATGGGCGAGTTCGAGCGCGGATGGACGCTGTACGAATCCAGGTTCTTGCGTAAAGGCCGGAAGCCGCTGCAGGAAACGCCCTACCCGCTTTGGCACGGCGAGTCATTGGCCGGCAAACGCCTGTTGATCCAGGCAGAGCAGGGTTACGGAGATACCATCCAGATCGCACGCTACCTGGAGACGCTCGACGCCCTGGGGGCGAAGTGCTGGTTCCAGTGCCACGACAGCCTGATGACCCTGATCAAGCGCAGTTACCCGAAAGCGACCGTCATCCCGAGCAATGTCTGCCCGCTGGACCTGGACTATCGCATCCCCATGATGAGCTTGCCGCTGGCCCTGAAGACGTTCTCGGAAGCGGCAATCCCCAGCAGGGTACCCTACCTCATGGCAGACCCGCGTAAGGTCGCGGACTGGAAACAGCGTATCGCCTCGACGGGCAAGCTTGTCGGCATCGCATGGCGCGGCAACCCCACCCACGTCAATGACGCCAAGCGCTCGATGCCGCTAGAGACCTTGCTGGCGCTGGTGAAAGCCCACCCCGCGATCCAGTTCGTCAGCCTGCAGAAGCAGCTGACCCCGGCTGAACGCAAGCAATTGGGGCAGTTCCAGAACATCCTGATACTGGATAAGGAACTCAAGGATTTCGACGAGACGGCAGCGGTCATCCGTAACCTTGACCTCATGATCACCATCGATTCCGTGCTGCTGCATCTTGCCGGCGCGCTGGCCACGCCCGCCTGGGGGCTGCTGGCCTACTGCCCGGAATGGCGCTGGTTGATCGGTCGCAAGGACAGCCCCTGGTATCCGGGCATCAAACTTTTCACGCAGGCGGTTGCCGGAGATTGGGCATCGCTGGTCAAGCGGCTCTCCAGGCAACTGAAATAGTCCATTGAGATCATTAGCGAGCTCGCCTCGAAAGGATCGGCGATCTCGACGGTATAATACGAACGAATTTTTTTGAAAGGTCAGTCCATGGAAAACACCCCCAACAATCCCCGCATGAGCACCATGAGCACCATCCTGTTCGGCAGCCGCTGGCTGCAGGTCCCGCTGTATCTGGGGCTGATCGTCGCGCAAGGTGTGTACGTGTTCCACTTCATGGTCGAGTTGATGCATCTGGTGCAGGGCATCGCGTCTCTCAATGAGGAGCACATCATGCTGATCGTGCTGGGGCTGATCGATGTGGTCATGATCTCCAACCTGCTGATCATGGTCATCGTCGGGGGCTATGAGACCTTCGTCTCACGTCTCAATCTGAAAGGCCATCCGGATGAGCCGGACTGGTTATCGCACGTGAACGCGAACCTGCTGAAAGTGAAACTGGCGACGGCGATCATCGGCATCTCGTCGATCCATCTGCTGAAGACCTTCATCAACGCAGCCAACCTGGAACCCAAGGTATTGATCTGGCAGACCGTGATCCACATGACCTTCGTCGCCTCGGCAGTCTCCATCGCCTGGATCGACCGCCTCATGGCACACCACAACGACAAGCACTAATGCACGTCGTATTTGATCAAGCGCGCTGAGGCTGCGGCCTCGGCCGGCTTGATCGTGAAATGGTAGACCGTGACGGTACGTCCGTTCTCGGTCTCTACCGCCACCCGCCACTTCCCCGGTTGTACGTTCTGTTTGTAGGTATATCCACGGAACCCCTGTTCGCGTCCACCTTCGAGGTCAAAGCCGATATGCGACATCGTCACCCACCCCTGCTTCGCATCCTTGAACTCCCAGCGATGGAACAGCTTGGTCTTGAGGCCGATGGGCGCGAACACCGAGGATACGCAATAGAGCTTCTCCCCTGCCGGGACATGGATCTGCTCATCGAGCTGGTTCCATAACGCCCAGATGGGCGGCCGCTCCGCCATCAGGCTGATCTTGCCGTCCACGTTCTCCAGCTGGATACCGATCTGCATGTCCCGTTTCACAAGGGGGACCGGCGGGATCGCGTCCAGCAGATAGGCGGCCGACAGCACGCCGGCGATGATCCAGACGAAGAGGATGCGCCCTGCCCGACCAGACCGTTCATGTAACCAATGGATGAGCAAGGCGCCGATCAGCGTACTGCAGTAGAACCAGGTGGCATGGATGCTACCGATGACGAAAGGCACACTGAAGTTGAAGAGCAGGATGGCGCAGAAACCCAATAGCGCCCAGCTCAATGTCAGCCGCTTGTAATGGTCTTCCAGGAATTCATTGGCGATCAGCAGCAGGGCCAGGCCCGAGGTCCAGGCGATCGCCATGAGGTGGCTGGCGCTCCTGAAATACAGGATGAACAAGGCGCTGAGCAGACTGCCGAACAGGAATTGCAGTAGCAAGTACGGCGCGCGCAACTTGATGACGGGCATCGTGGCCTCGTCCGCCGCGCCTGCAGAATGGCGTTTTCCCAGCCAGAGGGTGATGCCGCAGGCGATGAAGAGATAGATGCCGAGAATGATGAGATCGACTGGCCGCACATAACGTCCCAGCGTGAAGGCATCCCAAAGGAAGCCCCCGAGGAACGCCATGGCAGGCAGATAGAATCGCGTGCTCGTCGCCAGCGCCTTGGGTTGCGCCTCATAGCGCTGGCGCAATAACGCCAGATTGCGGAACGGGAATCTCGCCATCTAGAACAGGTTTCCCAGCAGGAAACCGATGATGATCCCCAGCATCAGCGCCAGGGTCAGCGCGCGGTAGGTGATGACATCCTGCGTATAGCCGCGGCGGATCGCGATATACGAGACCAGGTAGCCAAGGCCGTTCAGCAGCCAGATGAAGGGCAAGGCCAGCACTTTCGCGACCAGGGGGCCGACGACGGGCACGACCGCGATCAAGGCCAGCAGCCAGACGAACAGGTTGCTCAGCAGGCCGATGGCGAAGGTCACGGCGGCCACCGCCTTCAGGTTCCAGCCGAACTTCAGTGCCAGCGCCAGGAACACCAACAGCAACAACAGGATCGGCAGCATGACCTTCCAAGTCCCCTGTCTGAACTCATGCCGGAGTTCGGACAGCTTGAACGTGAAAGCCGAAGGCCGGCGCTGCGGCTGCGTCACTAGACCGCTTCCATGATCGGAATGATCTTTTTGGGCTGGTAATTAGGCATCAAGTGGAAGTTGAGGTACTGGTAGATGCTGTCGGCATGGCGGTCGAGCTTG
>CBFGLF010000019.1:0-21629 GCA_965649545.1 uncultured Methylotenera sp. | reverse complement strand
GCCCGTGATTTCCCCGCGATCAAAGGTCCTTCCTATCTTTCGGTGCACTTACGTTTCGGCACCGTCTCCATCCGGCATCTGGCACGCACGGCCTGGCAACATGGGGGCAAGGGGGCGGAAGGCTGGCTCAACGAACTGATCTGGCGGGATTTCTATTTCCAGATCCTGCATCATCACCCTCGCGTCGCGGACGGCCGGGCCTTCAAGGCGGAATTCGACCGACTGCCATTCCCCAACCGGGAAGACCTGTTCCAGGCCTGGTGCGAAGGACGCACCGGGTATCCGCTGGTCGACGCGGCCATGCGCCAGATCAACCAGACCGGCTGGATGCACAACCGCTTGCGCATGGTGGCAGCGAGCTTCCTGGTGAAAGACCTGCTTATCGACTGGCGATGGGGAGAACGCTATTTTGCCGACAAGCTCATCGATTTCGATCTCAGCGCCAACAATGGCGGCTGGCAATGGGCGGCCTCCACCGGCTGCGACGCGCAACCCTGGTTCCGTATCTTCAACCCCATCACCCAATCAGAGCGATTCGATCCGCAGGGCAAGTTCATCCGCAAGTATGTGCCCGAGCTGGGCCCCTGCGACGACAAGGAGATCCATGCCCCATGGTTGATCCCGCCGCTGCGTCAGCAAAGCCTGGGCTTGCAGATCGGCAAGGATTACCCGCAGCCGGTCGTCGACCATGCCACTCAACGCCTGGAAGCCCTGGCTTTGTACAAGCAAGCCGGAGGTAAAGCGGACGCATGAGCTTGCTGCGTAAGCCGATCATCCTCTCCGTGTGCCTGCTGGTATTGACCATCGGCGGCTGCAGCGTCCTGAAACTCAGCTACAACAAGGCGCCGGAACTCGTCTACTGGTGGCTGGATGGCTACCTGGACTTCAAGAACGGTCAAGTCCCGGAGATCCAGCATGAGCTGGCAAAACTCCATGACTGGCATTATCGCAACGAACTACCGCAATATCTTCGCTTGCTGGGCAAAATGAAGGCCATGGCCCCTGGCGACATCGAGGCACGGCAAGTCTGCGAACTGGTGGATGACGTGCGCGAACGCGGCCGTGCGCTCAATGCCCAGGCAGCGAGGATCACCGGCCACATCGCGCCCATCCTGACCGCCGAGCAACTGGATCATCTGCAGAAGAAATTCGATAAGCGCAATACCGAATGGCGCGAGGACTGGATGGACGGATCAGTTGAAGAACGGCTCGATTACCGGCTGAAACAGGCCCTCAAGCGTGCCGAGAACCTCTACGGCAACCTCGACGAGCGTCAAGTGGCATTGCTGCGCCAGCACCTGGCGGCCTCCAGCTTCAACGCAAAGACCTCTTATGCCGAGATCCAGCGCCGCCAGCAGGGGGCCTTGAAGTTATTGCGCAAGATCGTGCGTCAGGAGCTCAGCGAAGCGGAAGTCGGTAAGGAGATCACACAGTTCTATGCGCAACTCATCGACTCCCCCGACAAGACCTATCAACAATACCTGGATCAATTGACGCAGGAGTCCTGCCACATCACGGCCGAGCTACACAACCACACTACAGCGCAGCAACGCCAGAAAGCCGTGGAGCGTTTGCAGCAATATATCGACGACCTCTCCAACGTCAAAAAACCCGCTACTTACTGAAGTCAGGCGTCACCGGGCCTCCCACCCATATTTTGCAAAAAAACCGAGTGGTGTATGGTGCTATGACATTGAAAAATAAGTGATTTTTACATGTGTTACATTTACGCAACACGGGATAGAAGCCCTTTTAAAACAGTGGACAAGGGGGTACCGCTCGGTTAAAGTTCGCGATGGGCGCTGGGTTTACTGGCGATTCACACTAATCACGGAATAAAGCATGCGCATAAATACAACAAGTCTGATCGCCAGCATTGTCTTAGCTTTGTCGCTAACGGGGTGTGCCACGCAAGCCAACAAGGATCCTCTTGAAGGCATGAATCGTGGGATCTACAAATTCAATGATGTCGCCGACAAAGCGGTGGTCAAGCCTATCGCAGGCGCCTACAAGGCCGTCTTGCCTAGCCCGGTCCGCACTGGCGTCAACAATTTCTTCAGCAACCTGAACACGTTCATCTCGACCATCAATGACCTGCTGCAAGGCAAGTTCGACAAGGCCATGACAGGCGCTGGTCGCTTCGTGATCAATTCGACCTTCGGTATCGCCGGCCTCATCGATGTCGCTTCCATGGATGGCATCGAGAAGCGCAATGAAGACTTCGGTCAAACCCTGGGCCATTGGGGTGTCGGTAGCGGCGCCTACATCGTGTTGCCGTTCTTCGGCCCAAGCACCTTGCGCGATACCGCCGGTCTGGTGGTCGACACGGTCGCCTTCGATCCGATCAGTTATGTCCATGACCCACGTGATCGCAACCTGTTGCGCGTCACCAAGTTCATCGACAAGCGTGCGCAGTACCTGCCAGCCAGTGACCTGCTGGATGAAGCCGCGCTCGACCCGTATGCCTTCATGCGCGACGCTTACATGCAACGCCGTGCAGCACAGATCGCTGACAGCAATGGCGGTAACGCCCACTTCGACGACGAAGTGGATGATGCGCCGGCGCAAGAACTGGCCCCAGCGCCAGCCCCTTAAGCACGGCGTTCTCCCAATAAAAAAGCCCCGCAATGCGGGGCTTTTTTATTGGGCCAAGGCATTGGGTCAGGCCAGCGAGCGGTTAGTCACCCGCCACGGTCATACGCTCGATCAGGATGGAACCGGTCTGTTTCGAGCCCTGCACCAGCACATCATTGCCGATAGCGACGATCTGGTTCAGCATCTCCTTGAGGTTACCTGCGATGGTGATCTCTTCGACCGGATGCAGGATCACGCCGTTCTCCACCCAGAAACCGGCAGCGCCACGGGAATAGTCGCCCGTCACCATATTGAGGCCATGGCCCAGCAACTCGGTCACCAGCAAGCCGGTCCCCATGGTCTTGAGCAAGCCATCGAAATCTTGACCGGTATCCTGCACGATGAGATTGTGATTCCCGCCTGCATTCCCGGTACTTTGCATGCCCAGCTTACGGGCGGAATAACTGGAAAGTACATAGCCCTGCAGCACGCCATCCTTGACCAATGTACGTGCCTTGGTCTGTACGCCTTCGCTGTCGAAGGGCGAGCTGGCCAAACCCTTGAGGATAAAGGGATCTTCCTGGATATTGAGCAAAGGCGAAGCTACCTGTTTTCCCAGGCTATCGAGCAGGAATGAGGATTTGCGGTACAGGTTGCCGCCCGAGATGGCCGACACGAGATGGGAGATCAGGCCGGAAGCCAGCGAGGCTTCGAACAATACGGGCACTTGCGCGGTCTTGATGCGCCTGGTCCCGAGACGCCTGACGGTGCGCTCTCCCGCGCGTCGACCAATGGTCACCGCCGGATCGAGATCCTCGGCAGCGCGCGCGCTGCTGTACCAATAATCTCGCTGCATGGCATCGCCCGCCTCCGCGATGACGGAACAACTGATGCCGTGCCGGGAGCTTGGATAGCCACCGCTGAACCCATGGCTATTGGCATAAGCGAACATCCCCTCGTAGGCGGAGACGGAGGCGCCTTCGGAATTGGTGATGCGCTTGTCGACGGCACGCGCTGCGGCTTCACATTCCACCGCGATCGCCAGTGCCTCATCGACACTGATGTTCCAGGGATGATGCAGATCGAGATCGGGGATCTCCTTGGCCATCAGGGCCGGATCGGCCAGACCGCAGAAAGTATCCTGGGCGGTGTACCGGGCGATGTTGCAAGCCGCGGCCACCGTATCCTCCAGCGCCTTGCGAGAGAGGTCCGAGGTGCTGGCGTGACCACGCTGTTTGCCGAAATAAACGGTGACGGAGACACCCTTGTCACGGTTGTATTCGATGGTTTCGGTCTCCCCCATCCGCACTGAGACGTTCTGGCCGAAACCGAGGCTGATCTCGGCTTCTGCATCGCTGGCGCCGGAAGCTTTGGCGATGCGCAGGACATCTTCGCCCATCTGCTGCAGGTCGTGCTGGGAATAACGGAAACTGGCTTCGGTCACGAAAAGGCTCTCGCAAAAAGCTGTTATCATACCTTGCCAGAAAGCACACAGCCATGAAACCCAACGAAACCGACGAATCCCAGGCCTCCGCGCAAGATCAGGAACCTCTTAGCAAGACCAAGCGAAAAGCTGCGATGGATGCGCTGCAGGACCTGGGCGTGACCCTGGTCGGCCTGCCCAAGGACAAACTGAACAAGCTCGACTTGCCGGAACAATTGCGCGATGCGATCAACGAGGCCAAGCGCATCACCGCTAACGGCGCCACCCGGCGCCAGATGCAGTACATCGGCAAACTGATGCGCGAGGTCGACACGGCCCCCATCCAGGAGCAACTAGACCGATGGGAGGGCAAGAACGTCGCAGAGAACGCGCACTTCCATCGCCTCGAACGCTGGCGCAGCCGCTTGATCGAGGAAGAGACGGCTTTCGCCGAGTGGCTATCCCAATACCCGGAAACGGATACGCAGCAACTACGCACCCTGATTCGGAATGCGCGTCGCGAGCAGGCAGCCAATAAGCCGCCCAAGAGCAGCCGCGAGATCTTCCGGTTGCTACGGGAGATCTCCGAGGCAGCATCCTCGGACGATCCGTCTGCCGACGAACCCGCCTAAGTCAGATTCAAGGAGTCCAGAGTGTCAGCCAACATCATCAACATCGCGGCCGCCATCATCTTCGCGCTGGCGTTGATCCACACCTTCACCGCCAAGATTTTCGAGTCGCTCGCGCATCGCCACCCCAACCATGCGGGCTTGTTCCACTTACTGGGCGAAGTGGAGGTCGTGTTCGGTTTCTGGTCCTTCATCCTCATCATCGTCATGGCCCTGCTCGCTGGCGGCAACGAAGCGCTGGACTATCTCGAATCCCGTCACTACACCGAACCGTTGTTCGTGTTCGTGATCATGGTGGTAGCCGCCTCACAGCCCGTGCTGCTCAGCGTCAAGCATGTGGTGGGCTGGATCGCGCGGCTGTTGCCGACCGATACGACGCTGGCCAAGACTTGGCTCTGCCTGGCGTTGGTACCGCTGGTGGGTTCGCTCATCACCGAGCCTGCCGCCATGACGCTGGCGGCGTTGATGCTTGCGCCCATGGTCTTCCGTCAGTCGATGCCTGAATGGCTCAAGTACGCCACATTGGGTGTGCTGTTCGTGAACATCTCGATCGGCGGCACGCTGACTTCATATGCCGCACCGCCAGTGCTCATGGTCGCCGCCACCTGGCAATGGGACTCGGCATTCATGGCCGCCACCTTCGGCTGGAAAGCGACGATCGCGGTACTGATCAATGCCACGGCCATCTGTTTCCTGCTACGCAAATATTTATCGGATCAGGCTGCGGAGACCAAGGACAAGAAAGTGCCGCTGACGGTCAGGGCCATCCACCTGGTGTTCCTGATCGGCGTCGTCATCTTCGCCCACCACCCGGTGGTCTTCATCGGGCTGTTCCTGTTATTCATGGGCTTCACCCAGGCTTACAGCCGGTACCAGACGCCCTTGATCCTGAAGGAAGGGCTACTGGTCGGTTTCTTCCTGGCCGGCCTGGTGGTGCTCGGGGGCATGCAACAGTGGTGGCTGCAACCGGTCGTGTCCGGCCTAGAACCGTTGCAACTGTTCTTCGGCGCTGTCGCCTTGACGGCGATCACCGACAACGCGGCGCTGACCTATCTGGGTTCGCTGATCGTCGGCATGTCGGATGAAGCCAAATACATGCTGATGGCGGGGGCGGTCGCCGGGGGCGGTTTGACCGTGATCGCCAATGCACCAAATCCAGCCGGTGTCGCCTTGCTCAGGGGCGGGTTCCAGGACCAGTCGATCGGCGTGCCGCAGATGCTGGTGGGCGCGCTAGTCCCCACTGCGGTGGCCATACTCATGTTCTTGCTGTTTTGAAGTCCTGACTTCCTAGGCAGGTCATCGTAGGCTTACTGGTCTAGACAGACTCCACCGGCGCACTCGTCACCTCTCGCTTCGGCGGCAGGAAGAATTGGCGGGGCTGCGTCACCAGCCGTTTGAACAAGGCCGAGATCAGGTGACGCCATTGTGCGAACGTGACCTTGCGCGACTTCATCGCCACATATAAGGCCAGGCTGAAACTCACCACCAGATTCATCGTTCCGATCAGCCAGATCCCCAGCAACGCGACCGCCAGCACCTGCCAGCTGAATGCGAAATCCAGCCCGACGAAGGAGAACCCGGCGAACGCCGACGAGAAGGTGATATGCCGGATATCGATAGGTAGCCCGAGCAGCACCCCGATCGCCGCCATACCGCCGAGCAGGCAACCGAAATAGAAATTCCCCGCCAGCGCGCCGAGGTTGTTCTCGATGTAGTGCGCGACGCGATCCAGACGCTCCTCGCCCAGCAGCCGCTTGAGCCAGCGCAAGGCACGCAGGCGTTGCGGGATCCTGTTATAGATGGCGAGGTTATCGTGATAGCCCGCGATCAACCCCGACAGGAACAGGCAGACCCCCGCGATGGCCGCATAGAATAGAGCGCCACTGTAAAGCGGATGGATATCCGCCAGCATCTTGTGGGCCTTTTCGGGCGTGACGAAATGCTGCCCGGTGAGCGTGAAGATCAGCCACGCGATCAGCATGGCCGTCGGCAAGGCCAGGATGACGTTGCCGATGATCGCCACCGTCTGGCTACGCATGGTCTGCGCGATGATCCCCACCAGCTTGTCCATGTCTTTGGACTTGCCGTCGCTGCCATCGATGCTCGCGGCAATGGCAGCCGCGGTCATGGCCGGCTGTTTGGTCGCCACGGTGAAATGCAGCATGTGGATGAGGACGAAGCCGAGGCCGTAGTTCAGGCTGAAGAAGATGGCTTCGGTCAGCGGCGCGTAATGATGCCCGGCCGTGATCACCTTGATCATGGCCATGACGCCGATGATCAGACCCGCCCCCATGGCCGACCGCATCAGCGCGAAATACTCGCTGCGCGTCTCGGTGATGTAATGCTCACCGGCACGACTGGCATTCTCGGTGACACGCAAGGCCATGAGCTCCACGTTCTCCCGCCAGTGCTGCCGCACGTCGTTCTTGTGGCACTCGGCATAGACCAGGGTCTTCAGTAATTTCACGTAGAGCACCTGCTCGTCTTCCGTGGTCATCTGGCGCGCGATGATATCGAGTAACAACTCCATGCGCTGCAGATGCTGGCTGATGCGCTGTAGCAGGAAGGTCAGGCGGATACTGGTACCGGTCTGCGAACTCGCACGGCGGATCTTGCCGACGATCTTCCTGCACTGGTCGAGCATGACCAGGATATGGCGGATGGCGTCCGCGCTTTGCGGCGTGCCCTCCAGGAACTGACTGAACTCGGTGTTCTGCATGATGAACGGCGAGCTGTGGTCTTCGAGCTCGGGGTAATTCCGGATCAGCTCGGGCTCGAGGCCCAAGGCGGACAGCCGATAGGAGAGCACCTGAGCCGCATCGAACAGGCTCTTGCGAGAGGCGGCAAGCTCGTCGGGAGAGGCTTCGTCCAAGCGTAAGGCCGCCAGCAACTCGAGCCAGACCTCATCCGGCACCACCAGCACCCAGCGGTCGTCGTCGGGTTCCGAGAATATTTGCCCGAACAGGTCCTTGAGATAGGCGGGATCGACCGCCTCCGGCAGGAACTTGTGCCCCACCCGACGCGACAGCTCGCTAAAGAATCCGCTATTGGGATGGATGCCGGCATCGACGATCAGGGAGACCGGCTTGCGCTGGCCGAGCAAGGTGAGGATGGCCGTACGGAGTTGCGTGACATAGTCCGGATGGTTATTCAGCACATGGCACAAAGCCTGGATGGCATGGACCGCATGGTCGGAATGCTGATGCTTGCCCGGGCGCATCTGTGAGACGAGGTCGGCCAGGAGTTCCACCGGCTGGTCTGTTTGGCGTTCGGAATAGTGTCTGAGGGTGTGTTCCATCATGGTGTTGTTCTTTGGACGGTATGACAGATTTAAACATGCGTAGCGCACCCGAGCCAACCTAAGCTGGCGCAGGACGGGTCAGTCGATCGAGGATCGTAGGATGCCCGGCACCCCGCAGGGGACGCCGGGGCGGAAGGTCATTGCGGCTTGTTGAGAGTGATCATGGTCTTGCGCGCCTGCTTGTTGCGGAGATAATTCAGCTCCACAGTCTGGCCGGCATAACGGCGAGCCGCCTGGCTAAGTAATTCAGGCTTATTAAGCTCGACCTCGCCGATCTTGAGCAGTACGTCGCCACTGACGATGGCTGCCTTATCGGCTGGCGACTGCTTAACTACCGCGAGGACGTTGAGACCACGTTCGTTCTTGCGGTCCTGCTCCTGCAGGCTGGTGATATGCACACCGATCAGCGGTGGCGCCAGCTTGGCCCAGTAGGTCGCGAAATAGGCGAAGCGCTGCTGCTCTTCGGCGTCGGTGATCACCTTGCCGACGGCGTTGTCCTTGGTGGCCTGGTCGGCGTCCGCCTTCTGCTGCTTGGCACGGTCACGCATCTGCTGGATCTGCACGCTCGCAGGCACGTTGCCGACGACCTTGCTGTAGACCAGCACGACATCGGCCTTCAGCTTCCTGGCGTGTTCGACCGCCAGCTCAGGCGGGACGGTGTTGGCCTCGAACTTGGAGTAACCCAGCATATCGTAGCCGTTCTCCAGCATGCGCTGATAATCCGCGGTCTCGACCACCCCACGGTACATCTTCGGCGCACCTGCTTCCGGCTGCAGACCGATCGACGGGCGGTCGCGACTGGTGAAGGATTCGGTGTAGGGATTGTTGGTGTTGAATTCGGATTTGGTTTGCGCCTGATTCATATCGGCCGGCGCCGGTTGTTTGTCGGTCTTGGTGGTGGCGCACCCGGTGATACCCAGCGCCAGAAACATGGCTATGCATGATGTGGTGATCGATCGCATCTTTACCCCTCGTTTGAATGGGCGCGGCAACTATCAATCCTGTGGATGATGTCCGCGCATTGTGACTGTCGGCGTAATGGTATGATTAGCGTAACTACTGGCGGTTCCAGCAAGTAGACAAATATTATCCCGAGAATCCAATCGCACCCAAATGAACGCTGACTCCATCCGTATCGGCCTCGTCTCCATTAGCGACCGCGCATCGACCGGCATCTATGAAGACAAGGGCATCCCCGCATTAAAGGAATGGCTGGGCAAGACCCTGACCACGCCTTGGGAGTCAATCGCGCGCGTCATCCCGGACGAGCAGTCGGATATCGAGTCCACCTTGAGCGATCTGGTGGACCATGAGGGCTGCAGCCTGGTATTGACGACCGGCGGCACCGGCCCGGCCCTGCGCGACGTGACCCCGGAAGCGACCCTGGCCATCGGCGACAAGGTGATGCCGGGCTTCGGCGAGCAGATGCGCCAGATCAGCCTGCATTTCGTGCCCACCGCCATCCTGTCGAGACAGGTCGCCGTCATCCGCAAACAGAGCCTGATCATCAACCTGCCGGGGCAACCGAAATCGATCGCCCAGACGCTGGAAGGCCTGAAGGATGAAACGGGCAATGTCATCGTGCATGGCATCTTCGCCGCCGTACCCTACTGCTTGGATCTGATCGGCGCCCCGTATATCGAGACCGACGAACGCATCGTCAAGGCCTTCCGCCCCAAGTCCGCGGCCAAACCTGCCAGCTGATGGCTTCCGAATTCGACCTCATCCGCCAGTACTTCACGCGCGCCACACCCAGTGCAGTGCTCGGGGTCGGTGACGATGCGGCTCTGCTGAAAGCCGCCGAAGGCATGGAGCTCGCCATCTCGACTGACATGCTGGTAGCAGGTACTCACTTCTTCGCCGATACCGACGCCTATCTCATTGGCTGGAAAGCACTGGCGGTCAACGTGTCGGATATGGCCGCGATGGGCGCCGTGCCCAAATGGGCCACCCTCGCCATCGCGCTGCCCAGCGCCGATGAAGCCTGGGTGAAACGCTTTGCCGATGGCTTTTTCGCGTGCGCCAGTCGCTATCAGATCGACCTGATCGGCGGCGATACCACCCGTGGTCCGCTGACCATCAGTGTGCAGATCATGGGTGAAGTGTCTGCCGGCAAGGCCATGCGACGCTCTGGCGCCAAAGCGGGTGACGAGATCTGGATATCCGGTACCCTGGGCACGGCGGCCCTTGCCTTGGCGGCGTTACAAGGCCGCTACCCGCTGGATGCGGATGCACTCGACGCCTGCCTGCCCGCGCTACATCGGCCGCAACCGCGCGTCGAACTGGGCCTGCTGATCGGCATGACCGCACATAGCGCGATCGACATCTCCGACGGCCTGCTAGCCGACTTAGGCCATATATTGACCGCATCGCAGGTCGGTGCCGAGATCCGCTTAGGTGATATCCCCGTCTCGCCAACGGTGAGTGCCCACTTTGCCGATCCTCGTGTCCAGCAGATGGTGCTGGCCGGCGGCGACGATTACGAACTATGCTTCACCGCACCGGCACGACAGCACGGCGAGATCGCGAAACTGACCAGCCTGCTGGCCATGCCGCTCACCTGCATCGGCCGCATCACGGAAGCGCCCGGTCTGGTGGTGCGCGGTCTCGAGGATGAGCTGCTACAGCTGGATACCGGCGGTTACGATCATTTCGCCACCACGCCATGATCACGAGCGGAGGATGACCCATCCATGACCACCACACCCGACCTGCGATTCCTGTTCAGCAACCCGCTGCATTTCCTGGCGCTGGGGTTCGGCACCGGCTTATCGCGTATCGCGCCCGGCACCATGGGCACCCTGATCGCCGCACCCATCTTCTATGGCCTGATGCAGACCCCGGAAGTGATCCACTATGTAGTCATCGCTGCACTATTTCTCGTCGGCATCCCCATCTGCGCGATCGCCGGCAGACACCTGGGAGTCACCGACCACAGCGGAATCGTCTGGGATGAGATCGTCGCTTTCCTGCTGGTGCTGGAATTCACGACCTTGAGCTGGCAATGGTGGATCACCGCTTTCCTGTTGTTCCGGCTATTCGATATCTGGAAACCCTTCCCCATCAGCTATTTCGACGCCAAGTTCAAGGACGGTTTTGGCGTGATGTTCGATGACTTGGTAGCGGCTCTGTTCGCCATTGCCTGCATGAAAGGATTGCAATGGTGGATGCTGACTTATTCGATCTGAGCCGCGCGCTCGGAGTCGCTCTCAAGGAAAAAGGCTGGGTACTCGCGCTGGCAGAGTCATGCACCGGCGGCTGGGCTTCCGAATGCGTCACCGCCGTCCCCGGCAGCTCGGTCTGGTTCGACTGCGGCTTCGTCACTTACAGCAATTCCGCGAAGCAGGAACAGCTCGGCGTCTCCGAACAGACACTGGAGACGCATGGTGCCGTCAGCGAGCACACGGCTCTGGAAATGGCCCTGGGGGCCTTGCACCACAGCCATGCCGATATCACGGCGGCCATCACCGGGATCGCAGGGCCGGACGGTGGTAGCGAGGAGAAACCGGTGGGCACCGTCTGCTTCGCGTGGGCCACCGCAGAAGGCGTCTCCGAGAGCATCACCTTACACTTTTCCGGCGACCGTGAAGCAGTCCGTCGGGAGTCGGTAATAACCGTGCTGGAGGGGCTGTTGCAGCTTACCTTAGCTACTGATTTATGAAATAATTATGCGCTTTACGAAGTGCACCAAAACAAGGGATAGAACACATGGATGAGAACAGAAGCAAAGCGCTGGCGGCAGCACTCTCGCAGATCGAGAAGCAGTTTGGCAAAGGCTCCATCATGCGCATGGGTGACACCGACGTCGCCAGTGACATCCAGGCTGTCTCCACCGGTTCTCTCGGTCTCGACATCGCCCTTGGTATCGGCGGCCTGCCACGCGGGCGTATCGTCGAGATCTATGGCCCTGAATCCTCAGGCAAGACCACGCTGACCTTGTCCGTCATCGCCCAGATGCAGAAACTGGGTGGCGTCGCCGCGTTCATCGACGCAGAACACGCACTCGACCCGCAATACGCACAGAAGCTCGGCGTCAACGTCTCCGAGCTGCTGATCTCGCAACCGGACACCGGCGAACAGGCGCTCGAGATCGCCGACATGCTGGTCCGCTCCGGCTCAGTGGATATCGTCGTCGTCGACTCCGTCGCCGCACTGACCCCCAAGGCCGAGATCGAGGGCGAGATGGGCGATTCGCACATGGGCCTGCAAGCCCGCCTGATGTCGCAGGCACTGCGCAAGCTCACCGCCAACATCAAGCGTACCAATACGCTGGTGATCTTCATCAACCAGATCCGCATGAAGATCGGTGTCATGTTCGGCAACCCCGAGACCACCACCGGTGGTAACGCGCTGAAGTTCTATGCTTCGGTCCGTCTCGATATCCGCCGTACCGGCGCCATCAAGAAGGGCGACGAAGTCATCGGCTCCGAGACCCGCGTCAAAGTGGTCAAGAACAAGGTCGCGCCGCCGTTCAAGCAGGCCGAATTTGACATCCTCTACGGCGAGGGCATCTCGCGTGAAGGCGAGATCATCGAGATGGGTTCCAACCTCAAGCTGGTGGAAAAAGCCGGTGCCTGGTACAGCTACAAGGGCGAGAAGATCGGCCAGGGCAAGGACAACGCCCGCGAATACCTGAAGGAACATCCGGAAGTCGCCAATGAGATCGACGCCAAGATCCGTGACAACTCGAAGGTCATCACGGCGGCCATCGCACCGGTAGCGGATATCGACTCTGACGACTAAGCCTGTCATCAGCCTGCGTGAACGCGCGTTAGGGTATCTCTCCCGGCGCGAATATTCCTACAAGGAACTGGCGCAAAAGCTCAGCGCCTATGCTGAGCCGGAAGACGATGTGCCAGCCCTGCTCGAAGACTTCAAGAAGCGTGGCTGGTTATCGGAAGAACGCTATGCCGAACAGATCGTGCATGCACGCAAGCGCAAGTTCGGCAGCATGCGTGTCGCGCATGAATTACGGGAGCACGGGGTCGCCGAGGAACTGGTCGAGAAAGCCGTGGCCGAAGTCAGGCAGGACGAATTGAGCAATGCCCGCGCCATCTGGCGCAAGAAATACAAGGAAGGCCCGAAGAGCCGCGAGGAATGGGCCAAGCAAGCCCGGTTCCTGCAGAGCCGAGGATTCAGCTTCGAGCTGATCAAGAAAGTACTGAACGACGAACCGGACGAAACCATTTAAGCATTTGTTTGAAAGCCATGATGAACAGCAAGCCAAGCAGTAAAGAGATCCGCCAGGCCTTCCTGGATTACTTTGCCTCCAAGGGCCACCAGGTCGTGGCATCGAGCTCGCTCGTGCCTGCCGGCGATCCTACGCTGCTGTTCACCAACGCCGGCATGAACCAGTTCAAGGACGTCTTCCTCGGCTTCGACAAACGCCCCTATACCCGCGCCGCTTCCAGCCAGAAGTGCGTGCGCGCCGGCGGCAAGCATAACGACCTGGAGAACGTCGGCTATACCGCACGTCACCATACTTTCTTCGAGATGCTGGGCAATTTCAGCTTCGGCGATTATTTCAAGAAAGACGCCATCCACTTCGCCTGGGAACTGCTGACGGAAGTCTTCAAGCTGCCGAAGGAACGCCTGATGGTCACGGTCTATGCCGAGGACGACGAGGCCTACGATATCTGGCACAAGGAGATCGGCATCCCCGCCGAGAAGATCGTCCGCATCGGCGACAACAAGGGCGCACGCTACGCGTCCGACAACTTCTGGATGATGGGCGACACCGGCCCCTGTGGCCCATGCAGCGAGATCTTCTACGATCACGGCGCACATATCCCCGGCGGCCCGCCTGGCAGTCCGGATGAAGACGGCGACCGTTTCATCGAGATCTGGAACAACGTGTTCATGCAGTTCAACCGTGACGAAGCGGGCGTCATGCACAAACTGCCCAAGCCATCGGTCGATACCGGCATGGGCCTCGAACGCATTTCCGCCGTACTACAAGGCGTGCATGCCAATTACGAGATCGACCTGTTCCAGACGCTGATCCAAGCTGCTGCGCGCGAAACCAAGACCAGCGACATGGATAGCCCGTCGTTGAAAGTCCTGGCCGACCATATCCGTGCCTGTAGCTTCCTCATCGCCGACGGCGTCATCCCCGGCAACGAAGGCCGCGGCTATGTCTTGCGCCGCATCATCCGCCGCGCCATCCGCCACGGTTACAAGCTCGGCGCACGTGCCGCCTTCTTCCACAAGATGGTGCCGGACCTGGTCTCTGAGATGGGCGATGCCTACCCGGAACTGGCCACCGGTCATCAACGTGTCATGGATGTGTTGCGTCAGGAAGAAGAACGCTTCTTCGAGACTATCGAGAACGGCATGGCCATCCTCGAGACCGAATTGGCCGAGATGGCAAAGTCAGGCAATACCACCTTCAACGGCGAGACCGCGTTCAAGCTGCACGATACGTACGGCTTCCCGCTGGACCTCACGGCCGATATCTGCCGCGAGCGCCAAGTCACCGTGGACGCCGCCGCATTCGATGCCGCCATGGCGCGCCAGAAGGAGCAAGCGCGCGCCGCCGGCAAATTCAAGATGGCGGCCAATCTCGAATACAACGGCCAGGCCACCACTTTCCACGGCTACGAGACCCTGGAAACCAAAGGCGCGGTCCTCGCCATCTACAAAGATGGTGCTGCCGTGGATCGCCTGGGCGAAGGCGAGATGGGCGTGGTCGTCCTCGATGCCACGCCGTTCTATGCCGAATCCGGCGGCCAGGTCGGTGATCGTGGCGAACTGAAGGCGGCAGACGGTATCTTCGCCGTCGAAGATACGCAAAAGATCCAGGCTAGCGTCTTCGGCCACCATGGCGTACTGAAGACCGGCACACTGAAGGTGGGCGATGCCGTCAGCGCCAAGGTCGACCTGGTCGCACGCGGCCGCACCATGCGCAACCACTCCGCCACCCACCTCATGCACAAGGCCTTGCGCGAAGTGCTGGGTGAGCATGTTCAACAAAAGGGATCCCTCGTCGATGCGGAGAAGACCCGGTTCGACTTCGTGCACAACGCGCCGATGACGGACGCACAGATCGCTGAGGTCGAACGTCGTGTCAATGCGGAGATCCTCGAGAATCACGCCACGCAAGCGCGTGTGATGGATATCGAATCGGCACAGAAGACCGGCGCCATGATGCTGTTCGGCGAGAAATACGGCGACGAGGTACGCGTACTCGATATCGGCACCTCACGCGAACTCTGCGGCGGCACGCACGTGCAGCGTACGGGCGATATCGGTCTGTTCAAGATCTACGCGGAGTCCGGCGTCGCGGCCGGGGTACGCCGCGTGGAGGCCACCACCGGCGATGTGGCGTTGGCCTATATCCAGCAGCAGCAAGCCCTGCTCAACCATGCCGCCAGTGCATTCAAGGCCCCTGCCCAGGAACTGCCGAGCAAGATCGGCCAGATCATGGATAACGTCAAGGCGCTGGAGAAGGAACTGGAGCGCCTGAAATCGAAGATGGCCGCCAGCCAGGGCGACGATCTCGCCAGCCAGGCGGTCGACATCGCCGGCATCAAGGTATTGGCCGCGAAACTGGAAGGCGTGGACGCCAAGGGCTTGCGCGAAGTTGCGGACAAGCTGAAGGACAAACTGGGCGATTGCGCCCTGCTGCTGGCCGTGACCGAAGGCGACAAAGTCAGCCTGGTCGCCGCAGTGAGCAAGGACCTGACCTCCAGGATCAAGGCTGGCGACCTCGTCAACGTGGTCGCGATGCAAGTCGGCGGCAAGGGCGGCGGTCGCCCTGACATGGCGATGGCAGGCGGCACCGACGCGTCCAAACTGCCGCAGGCGCTGGCTGGCGTGAACGACTGGGTCAAACAGCAACTGAGTTAAGTACACCGAACCAACTACATTGAATCAACACTAGGTCATTTATGGCACTTATCGTACAGAAATACGGCGGCACTTCCGTCGCCAACCCCGAGCGTATCCGCAATGTCGCGCGCCGGGTCGCGAACTACAAGGCACTCGGCCACCAGGTCGTGGTCGTCGTCTCCGCCATGTCGGGTGAGACCAACCGCCTGATCGGGCTGGCCAAGGAGATCATGCCGGACCCGGATCCGCGCGAACTGGACCAGATGGTCTCCACCGGCGAACAGGTCACCATCGCTCTGACCGCCATGGCCCTCATGGACCTCGGCATCAAGGCCAAGAGCTACACCGGCTCCCAGGTGCGCATCCTCACCGATGACGCGCACACCAAGGCGCGCATCCTGGACATCGACGGCAGCAATATGCGCAAGGATCTGGATGCGGGTTATGTGGTCGTCGTCGCCGGCTTCCAGGGCGTGGACGAGAATGGCGACATCACCACGCTGGGCCGTGGCGGTTCCGACACCACCGGCGTCGCGCTGGCCGCTGCGCTCAAGGCCGACGAATGCCAGATCTACACCGATGTCGACGGCGTCTACACGACTGACCCGCGCGTCGTGCCGGAAGCACGCCGCCTGAAATCCATCACCTTCGAAGAGATGCTGGAACTGGCGAGCCAGGGTTCCAAGGTGCTGCAGATCCGCTCGGTCGAGTTCGCCGGCAAGTACAAGGTCAAACTGCGCGTGCTATCCAGCTTCGAGGAAGAAGGCGACGGCACGCTGATTACATTTGAGGAAGAAGACAACATGGAACAACCCATCATCTCCGGCATCGCCTTCAATCGCGACGAAGCCAAGGTCACCATACTCGGCGTGCCAGACCGTCCCGGTATCGCTTACCAGATCCTGGGCCCGATCGCCGACGCCAACATCGATGTCGACATCATCATCCAGAACACCGGCGCGGACGGCACCACCGACTTCACCTTCACCGTCCACAAGAACGAGTTGAACAAGGCGCTCGACATCCTGCGCAACCAGGTCCAGGGCCATATCGGCGCACGCGAGATCACCGGTGACGACAAGATCGCCAAGGTCTCCATCGTCGGTGTCGGCATGCGCTCGCATGTCGGTATCGCCAGCCAGATGTTCCGCACCCTGGCGGAAGAAGGCATCAACATCCAGATGATCTCCACCTCGGAGATCAAGATCGCCGTGGTCATCGACGAGAAGTACATGGAACTCGCCGTCCGAGTGTTGCATAAAGCGTTCGGCCTGGACCAAGGCTAGACGGCGGGCTAAGCAGGAAGCCTCAGCCGGGCCGATTTGGTTTGATTTTTAAGGCGTATTCGCGTATCGTTACGCCCTCGTGTGGAGAGCTGGCCGAGTGGTCGAAGGCACTTCCCTGCTAAGGAAGCATACGGGCTTAAACCTGTATCGAGGGTTCGAATCCCTCGCTCTCCGCCACAATTTGCAATACCAGAGTCAGCCGTTTTACAGTATAATTCGGCTCTCTTAAGCGCCCGTAGCTCAGCTGGATAGAGTACTTGGCTACGAACCAAGGGGTCAGGAGTTCGAATCTCTTCGGGCGCGCCATATCAAGACAAGGGGCTAGCAAACGCTAGCCCCTTGTCATTCCTGCAAGCGATTTCCATCCCGGTTGACCTTCACTCTGCCCTTGTGATGAAACCAAATCGATGCAAGACAATCCTATCCAACATGGCCGTTATGGCAAGTTTGTTGCTTGATGATTAACCAAGACCACATGTCTTGAAGGAACCCTGATGATATTGATCTTCCTCGGATTGTTACTGGCCTTGCTACCGTTAGTGTTGACGACCGCTTTCCCGCATTTGCTGGTTGTCAGTATCTATGCCGGCCTGGCGCATGTGCTGGCGCTCGCCTGGGCGATCCTGGTGCTGACCGTCATCGCCCGAAGGCAGCGCATCGCGGACTGGCGCGCCTCCCGTAAATCGCGCAACAAAAAAGCCTAGCAGTCTTGCTAGGCTTTTTTTGTGCAGGGTTTACAGGCATCTACCCTTCTTCGCTTGGCCCGGTGGGCAGCCATGCGGGTGGTAGAAACATCCCGTCAAAAAGGCACTGACTGCAAATACGATGATCCATTTCTTCATTTCGATCTCCCAGCTGGTTTATTCTTGCTTTAACAGAAATAATACGTTTCACTCTTGAGCGGGCCGTTCGCTTAAGCGGAAGCATACTACAATCGGGATGATGACATGCGTATCACCAGTGGAATCTTCATGAACGCGCCAGTCTCTACCCTCGCAATGTTTGCCATGTGAAAGCTCAGGATTTGCAAAGGCCACATCCCACCAAACACTGGATCGCCGGCCGGCTGGTATTAGCCTACCTGCTCTTCGGCCTGCTCTGGATATTATTCAGTGACCACCTCCTGTCCAGTATCACGGATGACGCGGAACACTTTCAGGTCTACAGCACCTACAAGGGCTGGGCATTCATTTTCATCACCGCAGGCCTGCTCTATCTGATGATCAGGGCCTCGTTACGTCAACAGGCGGCGATCGAGCACAACCTCATCCTGAGCGAGGAACGCTGGAAGTTCGCGCTGGAAGGCGCTGACGAAGGGGTCTGGGATTGGGATCTTGAGACGGACCAGGTGTTTCGTTCCAACCGCTGGCATCAGATCTACGGCTACGAGGAGGGGGATATCGGCAGCACGGCACAAGACGGTCGAACATTGATGCATCCGGACGACCGCGAGCGCGCCATCTATGAAGTCAATCTGCATCTGTCGGGTGGGACCTCAGTCTTCGTCTCCGAATTCCGGTTGCGCTGCAAGGACGGCAGCTGGAAATGGACGCTGAGTCGAGGCATGGTGGTCGCGAGAGCACCAGACGGAAAGCCTTTGCGCATGATCGGTACCCATGCGGACATCACCAGCCGGAAAGAATCGGAGCAGGAGATCTTCCGCCTCGCGCATTACGATCCGGTGACTGGCCTGCCGAATCGCATCCTGTTCCAGGATCGCTTCACGCAAAGCATCAAACAGGCAAAGCGGTTCGGCACGCTGGTCTGCCTGATGTACATCGATCTGGACAGGTTCAAGGACGTCAATGACAGCCTGGGCCATCATGTCGGCGATCTGTTGCTGAAAGAGGCTGGCAGCCGCTTACTCAGTACATTGCGCACCACAGACACCGTCGCACGCCTTGGCGGGGATGAGTTCACCATCCTGCTCAACAACGTCGATAACACTGGCAGTATCGAACGCCTCGCCCAGAGTGTGCTGGATGAGATGGCAAGACCCTTCCATCTCAATGACGAAGTGGTGTACATCAGTACCAGCATCGGTATCAGCATGTTCCCTCTCGATGGCGATGAGGCGGAAGTCCTGCTCAAGAACGCCGATCAGGCGATGTACGAGGCGAAGAACCAGGGTCGCAACCGGTACTATTATTTCACCTCGACCATGCAAGAGGCCGCCCTGACCCGGCTGCGTCTTGCCAACGACCTGCGCATCGCCCTCGCCGAGCGACAGTTCATCGTGCAGTACCAGCCCATCATCGCATTGGCTACCGGCACTATCCACAAAGCCGAGGCTTTGGTCCGTTGGCAACATCCCCTGCGCGGCCTGGTTTCCCCTGCCGAATTCATTCCGATCGCGGAAGATACCGGCCTGATCGTCGAACTAGGGGACTTCGTCTTCACCCAGGCGGTCGAGATGGTCGCGCGTTGGCGCAAGACGCATCCGGATTTCCAGGTCAGCATCAATAAATCGCCCGTGCAGTTCCGTCAGCACCGCGGCAACCACACCGACTGGATCGCCCATCTCGGATCTATGGGTCTGGATGGCGACGCGATCGTGATCGAGATCACCGAAGGCCTGCTGTTCGACGCCAACACCTCCGAGACGCAGCAACTCTCCACGCTTCGCGACGCTGGCCTGCAGATCGCCATCGACGATTTTGGTACAGGTTATTCGTCCTTGGCCTACATCAGGAAATTCGATGTGGATTACGTGAAGATCGACCAGTCCTTCACCCGCAATCTCAAACAGCATTCCGACGAACTCGCCTTGTGTGAAGCCATCATCGTCATGTCGCACAAGCTTGGGATCAAAGTGGTGGCTGAGGGTGTCGAAACGGAGGAGCAACGCGACCTCTTGATCGAGGCAGGTTGCGACTATGCGCAAGGTTACCTATTCTCACGCCCGATCTCGGCGGAAGCACTCGAACAGCTGCTGCAGCCAGAGAGCGTCGGATAAGACGTCATGCAATGCAAAAGGCCAGCGAATGCTGGCCTTTTGCTTATCTGGTGGGGCGGGTGGGGGTCGAACCCACGGCCAACGGATTAAAAGTCCGCTGCTCTACCACTGAGCTACCGCCCCGGGGAATTTGAATCAGACTTGGATCGAGATTTCGATATCAATCGGAAGGGCGCAATTATCCTGAAAAGGCAGGATGGCGTCAATCAGGAATTCCTCGCGGGCCCTGATGCGAACCCCTGACGCAGAGACCCCTAGCGCATGCCTGGGAATCTGCCTTGCATGGCGCGCATCATCTTGCTCATGCCGCCTTTGGAGAACATCTTCATCATCTTCTGGACTTCTTCGAACTGGTTGAGCAGGCGATTCACCTCCTGAACCTGCACCCCGGCACCCGCGGCGATGCGGCGTTTACGCGTGGCCTTGATCACTTCGGGTTTGCGTCGCTCCAATGGTGTCATCGAATTGATGATGCCTTCGATACGCCGGATCGCCTTGTCACCGGCTTCGCCACTCATCTGACCCGCCATGCCAGCCATTTGTGCCGGCATCTTGTCCATCAGCGCGCCCATGCCACCCATCTTGCGCATCTGCGACATCTGCGCCTTGAAATCGTCGAGGTCGAAATTCTTGCCGGACTTGACCTTCTCCGCCAGTTTCTTGGCCTCGTCGATATCGACGTTCTTCTGCGCCTGCTCAATCAGCGACAAGACGTCGCCCATGCCCAGGACGCGGGAGGCCATACGTTCCGGATGGAAAGCTTCCAGACCGTCGACCTTCTCGCTGACCCCGATGTACTTGATCGGCTTGCCGGTGATGTGGCGCACCGAGAGTGCGGCGCCGCCGCGCGCATCGCCATCGAGCTTGGTGAGGACGATGCCGGTCAGCGGCAAGGTCTCGCCGAAAGCCTTGGCGGTATTGACGGCATCCTGACCCTGCATGGCATCGACCACGAACAGCGTTTCGATCGGGTCGAGCAATCCGTGTAAATGCTTGATCTCGGCCATCATGGCCTCGTCGATCGCGAGGCGACCGGCGGTATCGAAGATCACCACATCGTAGAAATGGCGCTTGGCGAAATCGAGCGTCGCGCTTGCGATATCGGCTGGCTTTTGCGTCGCATTGGAATCGAAGCAGTCGATCTCGAGGCTCTTCGCCAGGGTCTTCAACTGCTCGATCGCCGCCGGCCGGTAGACGTCGGCACTGGCGAGCAACACCTTTTTCTTTTGTTCCTTGAGCAGCTTGGCCAATTTGGCCGAGGTCGTGGTCTTGCCGGAACCTTGTAGACCGGCCATGAGCAGGATGGCGGGCGGTACGACGGACAGATTGAGTCCGGCATTCTGCTCACCCATGAGCTTGGTCAGCTCTTCATGCACTACCTGGATCACGGCCTGGCCTGGCGTCAGGCTTTGCAGTACCTCACGTCCCTGGGCGCGCTCCTTGACGTGCGCAATGAAGTCCTTGACCACGGGCAAGGCGACGTCGGCCTCGAGCAGCGCCATCCGCACTTCGCGCAAGGCGTCCGCGATGTTCTCCTCGGTCAATCGCGCCTGGCCGCGCAGGGATTTGATGACCTGCTGTAATCTTCCGCTTAGATTTTCTAACATGGTGTCGATTCGAGCATGCGCCT
>CBFGLF010000018.1:0-21656 GCA_965649545.1 uncultured Methylotenera sp. | reverse complement strand
AAGGCCCCTGTGCCGGCGACTACTATGGGTTGCCATGGCCATGTTGGGGCACACCGGAGATGAAGCATCCGGGTTCGCCCAACCTTTACGATACCTCGGTGCCGGTGGCCCGTGGCGGCATGGGTTTCCGCGCCAACTTCGGCGTCGAGCGCGATGGCGTCAGCCTGCTGGCAGAAGACAGCGTCACGGTGAAAGATTCCGACCTCGAGGGTGGCTATCCCGAATTCGACCATGTGCTGTTGAAGAAGCTGGGCTGGTGGAACGAACTGACCGAAGAGGAAAAGGCCAAGGCCGAAGGCAAGAACTGGAAGACCGACCTGTCGGGCGGCATCATCCGCGTCGCCATCAAGCACGGGTGCGCGCCGTTCGGCAATGCCAAGGCGCGGGCCGTGGTCTGGAACTTCCCGGATCCCGTACCGGTACATCGCGAGCCGCTGTACACCAAACGCAAAGACCTCGTCAGCAAGTTCCCTGCGCAAAAGGATATGAAGTCCTTCTGGCGGGTACCGACGCTGTTCGAGTCGGTACAGCAGGCCAACATCGATGCGGCCGATGGCTATCCTATCGTGCTGACCAGCGGTCGTCTGGTCGAATACGAGGGGGGTGGCGAAGAGACCCGCTCCAACCCATGGCTGGCCGAACTGCAGCAGGAGATGTTCTGCGAAGTGAACCCGGCCGATGCCAAGGGTCAAGGCGTCAACAACAACGATTACATCTGGGTCGAGACGCCCACCAAGGTACGCATCAAGGTGCGAGCCATGCTGACCGAGCGGGTCGCACCGGGCGTGGCTTTCATGCCCTATCACTTCGGCGGCTGGTGGCAAGGCAAGGACTTGCTGGATAAATACCCGGAAGGCGCGGCACCCTATGTCCGCGGCGAAGCGGTCAACACTGCCACCACGTACGGCTATGACTCGGTGACCATGATGCAGGAAACGAAAGTCACGCTCTGTAAGTTTGAAAGGGCGTAGGGGAAAACTATGGAAAGAATGAAATTCATCTGTGATGTCGAGCGCTGCATCGAATGCAATGCCTGCGTCACGGCCTGTAAGAACGAGCATGAAGTCCCCTGGGGCATCAACCGTCGCCGCGTCATCACCATGAACGACGGCCAGCCGGGTGAAAAATCCGTCTCGGTGGCTTGTATGCATTGTTCGGATGCACCATGCATGGCGGTGTGCCCGGTCAACTGTTTCTTCAAGACCGAGAACGGTGTGGTCCTGCATGACAAGGACATCTGTATCGGTTGCGGGTACTGCTCTTATGCCTGCCCGTTCGGGGCGCCGCAGTTCCCGGGTTCTGCGGGTCAAGGCCCGGGCGAATCTGCCACCGACTATTTCGTCGCGCGTGGCAAGATGGACAAGTGCACCTTCTGTGCCGGTGGGCCGGGTGAAGAAGAGAATGCCAGCCAGGAAGAATTCGAAAAGTACGGTCGCAACCGACTGGCTGAAGGCAAGTTGCCGTTGTGTGCCGAGATGTGCTCTACCAAGTCGCTGCTCGCCGGTGACGGTGATGTCATTTCCGGCATCCTCGCCGAGCGCGTGCAGAACCGCGGTTACGGCGAGCACAAATGGGGCTGGGATATGGCCTATGGCCGCGAGGAAAACGCGGGAGCGGACAAGACATGAAGCGCCAGCATCGCTTTTGGATCATCGCCGTATGCTTGACGCTTTCCGCTTGCGGCGAATACCAGCAATCGGTCGCCTACGAGGACAACGGCTATCAAGGCAAGACCGACCAGCGTCATTGGGATAACGCACAATTCAAGCAGGATCCTGCGGCCTGGTCGGAAGCCGTCAACCAGCGCGCCCTGAGACAGAACGAACATCCGCGTACCAGTGACCGGTCACCCGGTCAGTAAGGCATAGGGGAAGAGTGAGCGTATGAACCTGACAAGATTTTGGCTCGTGTTGAGCCTGAGCCTATTCATCGGCAGCGGCCTGGTGCATGCAGCCGAGACTGATGCCGCGACGCCGCAGAGCGCCGTCGCTGTCAAAGACAATGATGCCGATGCGCGCGCCAAGGCCGAGGCCGGCATCATGGGTTACACCCAGTCGCGCAATCGTGAAGCCGGCGTATTCCAGCAAAAGGAAGGTCACGAATGGCGCATGCTGCGCAATGGCCCGATCACCTTCTACGGTGGTTTGCTGGTGCTGGTGATGCCGCTGATGATGGCGGTGTTCTATTTCGTTTCCGGCCCGATCAAGCTGCATGATGCACCGACAGGCCGCAAACTCACGCGCTTCACCCCCTGGGAACGTACGGTCCATTGGTCGACGGCCATCAGTTTCGTCATCATGGGCATCACCGGTCTCGTGCTGTTGTTCGGCAAACATGTACTGATCCCGCTCATGGGCCATCATGCCTATTCCTGGGTCGCCATCACCGCAAAGAACGTACATAACCTGCTGGGTCCGCTGTTCTTCGTCTCGGTCGCTCTGTTGTTCTTCAGCTATCTCAAGGATAACTGGCCGAAGAAGATCGACATGCTCTGGGTGAAGAACGCCCACAAGGTGCTGACTGGCAAGATGCACGTCCCTTCCGGCAAATTCAATGCGGCCGAGAAGGCCTGGTTCTGGGGCGGTGTGGCCTTCCTCGGCATCCTCGTCAGCCTGTCCGGATTCGTGCTCGACTTTCCGGTATTCGGCCAGGGTCGCTACACCATGCAGATCGCCAACCTGATCCACCTGATCGGTGCCCTCCTGTTCATCGCCGGTTCCTTTGGGCACATCTATATGGGGACCGTGGGCGCGGAAGGCGCGTTCGCCGCGATGAAGGATGGCGAAGTCGACGAGACCTGGGCCAAGGAGCACCACGAACTCTGGTACGAGGAAGTCAAACAAGGGGGCAAATCCAGATGAAGACCTTATGGATGACCGCCGCTCTGGTGATGCTAACGCTGAGCCTGAACGCTCACGCCAGATTGCCGGATCCCACACCAGAAGAGGCGCAAAAGAAACTCGCGGACGCGGAAAAGAAGGCCAAAGGCGAAGAGGCGGCGAAAGCGGCCCTCGCTGCGGCGCAGGACCGTGTCGCCCAGCGTTACCGCGCGACGCACAAGAACGCCCCACCCGCCGTGCCGGTGGTGGCTGCGACCAAGAAATAGATCAATCATCCCTGACTGGACACTTAGTGAAGAAACTTGAAATCAATCTCGACGGCTCGGGCATGCGTATCGGCATCGTACTGTCGCGTTTCAATCCCGAGATCGGCAATGGCCTGTTGGCCGCTTGCGAGGCGGAATTGCTGAAGCTCGGCGTCGATGCCGACGATATCGTACTGGCCACAGTGCCGGGCGCGCTGGAGACGCCGGTCGTGCTGCACCAGATGGCCGATACCGATGAGTTCGACGCCCTGATCGCTCTGGGGGCGATCATCCGCGGCGAGACCTATCATTTCGAAGTGGTGGCCAACGAGTCCGCGCGCGGCGTCTCCGACGTGCAGTTGAGCACCGGCATCCCGGTCGCCAATGCCATCCTCACTACCGAGGACGACGATCAGGCCATCGCTCGCATGTCGGTCAAGGGTGCCGAAGCGGCTACGGTCGCGATCGAGATGGCCAACCTTCTTAGGCAGCTATGAGCACTGAACAGAAACCCACAGGGCAGAACCCCGCCGCCCCGAGATCTGCGGCCAAACCCAAGGTCAGCAAGAACCGTCGCAAATCCCGCGAGCTGGTGCTCAAGGGCATCTATCGTGCGCTGATCAATCAGGCAGAGCACAAGATGGTCATGCGTGACCTGATGGATGACCCGGATTACGAACGTGCCGACCAGGATTACCTGCGTCAGCTGCTGGATGGCGTGCTGCAACATATGCCGGAGCTCGATGATCGGCTCGGCAGTTTCCTTGACCGAACGGCGGCCGAGCTCAGCCCGATCGAGCATGCGATCCTCTATCTGTCGGCGTTCGAGCTGATCCACGATCCGAGTATCCCTTATCGCGTCGCCATCAACGAAGGTGTCGAGCTGGCCAAGCTCTATGGCGGCACCGATGGTCATAAATATGTGAATGGCGTCCTGGATAAACTCGCTGCAGAGGCACGCCCTTCCGAAGTCAGCCGCGCGAACCGTTAAGGCAGCGTTCGACACAATCAGCCTGCTTGTTTTGCCGATGAGGGCAGAACAGCAGGCTTTTGCTTGTCTGGTCTTCTTTTTGAAAAAAATCGCGTGTAATATCAATGCTGCTGATATCTAGTTCGACCATGTCGGGCAAGCGATGGGGAACTCGCCGGTATCAGCATGGATGGCGCGATAGCGATCGAGCACGACGATCGAACAATAAAAGGGGAGCGCGTTGAAAAAGACTTTCTGGAAGTCCGACTGGTTCGCGGGCCTACTGATCTCGTTGATTTTCCTGGTCGCCGGCAGTGGCAGCCTGTTGCAGGGCCTGGAGCGCAAAGCCTACGACATCGGTGTTCAAGGGTCAGCCAGAGACGCAGGTGACAAGATCGCCATCATCGCGATCGACGATCAAAGTATCGCCAACATCGGCCGCTGGCCCTGGTCGCGCGAGACCCACGCCAAGATGACCGATATGCTGTCGGCAGCCCAGGCCAAGGTGATCGGCAATACGGTGTTCTTCGTTGAGCCACAGATCGACCCCGGCCTTGCTTATATCAACAAGCTCGCTGAATTCATCGCCCAGTCCTCCATCCCGACCACCGCCCCTGAGGCGTCCGGCCTCGACGAATTGCTGAAGCAGGCGCAATCCGCCCTCAACACCGATACCAAGTTGGCCGAAAGCCTGAAGCAAGCGGGTAATGTCGTGCTGGCCATGCCTTTCGTCATCGGCGAACCGCAAGGTAACCCGGACAAGCCCTTGCCGGATTATGTGAGCCGCAACGCACTCACCAAGATCCAGGATCGCGTCGATGCCGAACGCACAGGCATGCTACCGATCCCCACCGTCTCGGCATTTCCGCCTATCCCCGAGATCGGCGAACAAGCGGCAGCCATCGGCCATTTGAACGCCAATCCCGATGTCGACGGGGCGATCCGTTCGGAACCCTTGGTCCTCGCCTATTACGATCAGTATTATCCTTCGCTATCGCTACAGATCGCCGCGCGCTACCTCAACCTGAAGCCGACGGATATCCAGCCGCGCCTGGGCGAGGGCGTGCGCTTGGGCAAGCTCAATATCGCGACCGACCCGTTCCTGCAGATGAACACCTTCTTCTATGCAGGTCAGGATGGGCGATCGGTGTTCCCGGTCGACTCCTTCTATGACGTCTACAGTGGCAAGATCCCGGTCGAGAAGTACCGCGACCGTATCGTACTGATCGGTGCCACAGCGGGCGGGATCGGTGACAGCCAGATCACGCCGATCTCATCGAGCATGAAGCCGATCGAGACCTTGGCACACTCTGTCGCCAGCATCCTCAACGAGGATTTCTTCGTCGTGCCCACCTGGGCAGTCTGGGCTGAGCGTGGGGCTTGGCTACTGATCGCCTTGTACCTCATCGTGCTGCTGCCGAGACTGAACGCGGGCACGGCCGCAGCGATCACCGCCGTGTTATTGATCGCCTTGCTCGTAGCCAGCTATATCCTGCTCACGCAACAAGGCATGTGGCTACAGCTGGTCACGCCCGCCGCCTTGCTCGTGGTCGGTCATGCCTTGCTGACGACCAAGCGCTTCCTGCTGACCGAGAAAGGCAAGATCAAGTCCGAGGCGGAATCCGCCGAGAGTAATCGCAACCTGGCGCTCATGTTCCAAAGCCAGGGGCAGCTCGACATGGCGTTCGACCGCCTGCGGAAGTGCCCGATGGACGACAGTGTGATGGACGTACTCTATAACCTGGCCCTGGATTTCGAGCGCAAGCGCCAGTTCAACAAGGCGGAATCGGTGTTCGGGTACATGGCGGACTTCAATCCCAAATACAAGGATCTGGAACAGCGTCTGGCCCGTTCCAAAGCCATGGCTGAAACCGTCATCCTCGGTGGGGTCGGTGGAGGGCGTACCAATAGCGGCACCATGATCCTCAACGACGGCACCGTGGAAAAGCCTATGCTGGGCCGTTATCAGGTAGAGAAAGAGCTGGGCAAGGGTGCCATGGGCGTGGTCTATCTCGGCAAGGATCCCAAGATCGGCCGGGTGGTCGCCATCAAGACCATGGCCTTGGCCCAGGAATTCGAACCGGACGAGCTGGTCGAGGTGAAAGAACGCTTCTTCCGTGAAGCCGAGACAGCGGGCCGCCTCAGCCATCCCAACATCGTCACCATGTACGACGCTGGCGAGGAACATGACCTGGCGTATATCGCCATGGAATTCCTCAAGGGCAAGGATCTGGCGCCCTACACCAAACCCGACAACCTGCTACCTCTGGCCAAGGTCATGGATATCGTCGCCAAGACGGCGGATGCACTGGATTACGCCCACGGTAACAATGTCGTGCACCGGGATATCAAGCCGGCGAACATCATGTACGAGGTCGATACCGGCGTGGTCAAGGTCACCGACTTCGGTATCGCTCGCATCACCGACTCCTCCAAGACCAAGACCGGCATGGTGCTGGGGACGCCAAGCTACATGTCGCCCGAGCAACTGGCCGGCAAGAAGGTCGACGGCCGTTCCGACCTGTTCTCATTAGGCGTGATGCTGTACCAGATGAGTACAGGGCAGTTGCCGTTCACCGGCGATTCGATGGCGACCCTGATGTTCAAGATCGCCAACGAGACCCATGCTGGCGTGAAGACCATCAATCCTGATTTGCCGCAGTGCCTGTCGGATATCATCGATCGCATGCTGGAGAAGGATATCGACAAACGTTACGCACGGGGTTCGGAGATCGCTGCCGATATCCGTCGTTGTGCAGAACAGTTGGGCTGAGCCATGAACCTCACTGATACCCTGGAGATCGTTCGCGTCACGGATGTGGGGCAACGTCGTGACCACAATGAAGATGCGGTCGCCAGTGACGCCGAAATGGGCCTCGTGATCCTGGCCGATGGCATGGGGGGATACAACGCCGGTGAAGTGGCGAGCGAGATCGCCGTGCTGACCCTGGTGGCAGAGTTGAAAGAGAGTCTGTCGGAACTAGCGCCGGGCCAAGTCGACCCTGCCAATGGCATGCAGGCGGAGAGCCGATTACTGGTCGAGGCGGTCGCCAAGGCCAACGAGTCCATCTATAGCGTTTCGCAAAGCCAGCCACAATGCGCGGGCATGGGCACGACCCTGGTGACGGGGCTGTTCACCAACGGCAAGCTGCTGGTCGGACACATCGGCGATTCGCGCATGTACCGCCTGCGAGGCGAAGTGCTGGAGCAGATCACCGAAGATCACTCCTTGCTCAACGAGCAGATCAAGTCCGGCCTCATCACGCCGGAACAGGCGAAGTATTCGACCAACAAGAACCTCGTCACGCGGGCCCTGGGGATCGACCCGGAAGTGGAGCTCGAACTGCATGAGCATGATGTCGAAGTCGGTGATTTATACCTGCTGTGCTCAGACGGCTTGAGTGATCTTGTCGAGGATGAGGAGATACAATTAACGCTGGCTGCATTAAGTGCTAATCTTGAACTGGCAGCGAATCAGCTGGTGCAGATGGCGAATGACAACGGCGGTAAGGATAATATATCGGTCATTCTGGTTCGCGTGCTCAAACCGTTCTCGGTCGAGCGTGCCTGGCATGAGCGTTTTCTTAACTGGTTAAGATAGCAAGGTAAAACATGGCGAAGCTGATTTTTTCACTGGATGGTGCCTTCCTGGGCGAATACCCGCTCGATAAGGATCGCATGAGCATCGGGCGTCGCCCAAGCAACGATATCCACATCGACAACCTCGCCGTCAGCGGTGAGCATGCCACGATCGTCACTATCGGCAACGACTCCTTCCTTGAGGATCTTGGCAGCACCAACGGGACCCTGGTCAACGGCAAGCCGATCAAGAAGCATGTGCTGCAACATGGCGACCTGGTCGAATTCGGCAAGTACCAGCTGAAATATGTGAACGAGGCCGGCATCGCCAAGCCAGCCGCGCCGCAGGAGGATTTCGAGAAGACCATGATCATCCGGCCATCCGCCATGAAAGCGGCCGCCGAAGAAGCGCAGAAGATGCAGAGCACGGTCTCGCAACCTGCAGTGGTCACGACCGCACCTCCGCCGGTAGCGCCTCAGCCTGCAGCCCCTGCATCCACCGAACCGGTCGGTCGCATCCAGGTGCTCACAGGCCCCAGCACTGGTAAGGAACTGGTATTGAATAAGGCGCTCACGACATTGGGTAAGCCTGGCGTGCAAGTCGCCGTCATCACGAAACGCCCCCAGGGATATTTCATCACCCATGTCGAGGGGCAACAGCACCCTGTGGTCAATGGGCAATCCGTCGGTGCGCAGGCCCATGGTCTGAACGACCATGATGTCATCGAGCTCGCCGGTGTCAAGATGGAGTTCTATCTGGCCCAGCCCTGAGTGCAGCAGGTCAGGGTCTGATACGAGGAGTACCGTTGTCCATGCATGCCTTGTTTCTAGTGCGGTTGTTCGAGGTTCTACATCGCCATGCATGAACAGCAGGCCTTGCTGGATCGGTTGGAGCGCCTCAACGCCATCGGTGTCGCGCTCTCCGCCGAACGCAATAACAAGCGACTGCTGGAGATGATCCTGCTGGGCGCCAAGGAGATCACCAACGCTGACGGCGGTACGCTCTATACCGTCACCGAAGACCAGCAGCTCCGATTCGAGATCATGCGCACCCAGACCCTGGGCATCGCCATGGGCGGCACCACCGGCAAGGACATCCCGTTTCCTCCTTTGCCCCTGTATCTGGAGGACGGCAAACCCAACATCAATATGGTGGCGGCGTATACCGTGCTTAACGATTCGACGGTGAACATCGCCGATGCCTATGAGGCGATCGGGTTCGACTTCTCCGGCACCCGCAGATTCGACCAGAACACCGGTTACCGCTCCAAATCCTTCCTGACCATCCCGATGAAGAACCACGAGAACGAGATCATCGGGGTTTTGCAGCTGATCAACGCGATCGACCCGGTGAGTGGCGAGATCATCCCGTTCTCCAAAGCCAACCAGCAACTGGTCGAGTCGCTGGCCTCTCAGGCGGCGGTGGCCCTGACCAACTACAATCTGATCGAGGGCTTGAAGAATCTGTTCGAGGCCTTCATCGAACTCATCGCTGATGCGATCGACGAGAAATCCCCTTATACCGGCGGCCATTGCCGCCGTGTGCCTGAGCTGACCATGATGCTGGCCGATGCGGCATGTCGGGCTAAACAGGGACCACTGGCGGATTTCCGCATGACGGACAAGGAGATCTACGAGTTGCGCATCGCGGCCTGGCTGCATGATTGCGGCAAGGTGACGACGCCGGAACATGTCATGGATAAGCCGACCAAGCTGTCGACCATCTATGATCGCATCCATCTGGTCGAGCAGCGTTTCGAGCTCCTGCGCAAGCAGGCCGAATGCGATATGTTGCGACGGCAGGTCCGCGCCTTGCGCGACGGCAAGCCGCTAGAAGCCGACCGGCTTCAGATCGAGTTCGATGCGTTCAGCCAGCAGTTACAGATGGACTGCGATTTCCTGCGACAGGCGAATATCGGTGGCGAGTACATGACCCCGGAGCATAAGCAGCGTGTGGACGATATCGCCGCCTATCAGCTCGAATCCGGCGGTAAACATGTCAACTTCCTCAGTGAGGACGAAGTCTACAACCTGAAGATCGAACGCGGCACACTGACAGCCGAGGAACGGACGGTCATCAATAACCATATCGTCGTCACCATCCACATGCTGGAATCCCTGCCTTATCCCAAAGATCTCAAACGTGTGCCGGAATATGCTGGCGGGCACCATGAGCGCATGGATGGCAAAGGTTACCCGAGAGGCCTGAAGCGCGAGGAGATGTCCGTCCCGGCCCGGGTGATGGGGATCGCCGACATCTTCGAGGCCCTGACCTCGCGCGATAGGCCCTACAAGAAGGCGAAGACCCTATCCGAATCGCTCTTTATCCTGGGCAAGATGAAACTGGACAACCATGTCGATCCCGATCTCTTCGATATCTTCATCCGCGAGAAGATCTACCAGCGCTATGCGGAGATGTTCCTCGAGCCGGAGCAGATCGACGTCGTCGATGAGACCGCCATTCCCGGCTATACCCCCTGAGCAGATGAGAAGCACGACGCCACGATGACCAGAATCCAGAAGATGCTGCTACTGCTTTCCCTGTTCAATCTCATGGTCGTGTTCCTGTTCCCGCCGTTCGACGATTTCGCCATGAGCAGCCACGGAACCGGCACTTTCGCCGGCTTTTATTTCGTGTTCCATGATAGCCAGCATCTGCGCATCAATACCAGTTTCCTGTACCTCGAGATCGCCGTGGTGCTCATCAATCTCGCCGTGTTGTGGTTGCTGACGCTGGAGGACAAGCGACGCAAGCGCAAGCGGTTCAACTTCCGCAAGATCGCCATGCTGCTCATCGTGGTGAACCTGGTCGGGGTGATCCTGTTCCCGCCGTTCGAATACGTCGGCAACATGACCAACGCCATGATCCCGACCTTCGAAGGCTTTTATTTCATTTTCTCGCATCCGCCCTATCGGGCCATCGTCACCCCCGTGCTCTACCTGGAAGTGTTCTTCATCCTCATCAATGGGGGATTGATGCTGCTGGCATTCAAGGAGCATGCGTTCGCTCCTGACACACTGGAACCAGGCAAGACCTACGCTGCCAAGGTCAAATCCGGGAAATGGTGATCGGCTAGTCAGCGCCGGTCGGCACGATTCACTTCTTGATGAAGTCTTCGATGTCAGTCATCAAGGCCTCCAGCCCATCCACGCTGAGCTGTTGCAGTATCGGGCCGTCCGGGGCGAGTTTCGCGTTTGGACCATGCGCGCATAATCCCAGGCACAAGAACTCCTCGACCTCGATCGGTAGCTGACGCGCTGCGATCTCGGTCTTCACCAAGGCCAGGATCTCGCGACTGCCACGCATGGCGCAGGATGGCTGATTGGGGTTGCTGCGCCGGTTGACGCAGACGATGAGTTTCTTCATAACACGAGCGGGATGTTGGTGCAGCCGCTCGCGTCCACACGCAGGCAGCTTCCCTGTTCGTACCAGTCGCCCAATACCCACCGGATGCAGGTGTGCCCATCGACCAGATGGGTATGCATGGCGGGTCGATGGGTGTGCCCATGGATCAAGCGTGGCGGATAGTCGTAGTCGCGTAACAGTTGTTCGATGGCCGTCGTGTTCACGTCCATGATGCGCTCGGACTTTTGCGATTTCTCCTGCTCGCTACGCATACGGATGGCCTCGATCTGTGCCTTGCGGGTAGCAAGCGGCTGTGTCAGGAACTGCGCCTGCCATGCAGGTTGCCGGACTTGCTGGCGAAAAGCTTGGTAGGACTCGTCGTCCGTACAGTAGGCGTCGCCGTGACTGACCAAAGTGCGCTGGCCATGGAGTTCGAGCAAGGTGGGGTCGTCGAGTAGTGTGACGTCAGCCGCCGAGGCGAATGCACTGGAGATAAGAAAATCCCGGTTGCCGTGCATGAAATACAGTTTGGTGCCGCTGGTGGCGCAGGCTGACAGGGCGGTGATCACGGCACGGTGATGCGGGTCATGCTGGTCGTCATCTCCCGCCCAGTATTCGAACAGGTCCCCCAGGATATAGAGGGCTTCCGCCTTGCGGGCTGTCGAATCGAGAAAATCGATGAACAGGCGAGTGATGTCGGGCCGAGTGGCCCACAAATGCAGATCGGAAACGAACAGGCTGTGCGGGTCTGTCGCGTTTCCGATCGAGGACATGTCTGTGCGGCCTAACAGACTTCAGCGCGCTCGATGATCACCGGTTCGACGGGGACATCCTGATGGCCGTTGCGGTTGCCGGTCTTGACCTTCTTGATCTTGTCGACGATGTCGGTACCCGCGGTCACTTTACCGAACACGCAGTAACCCCAGCCTTGTGCGGTAGGGGAGCTGAAGTTGAGGAAATCGTTGTCGGCGACATTGATGAAGAACTGGCTGCTGGCTGAATCCGGATTCGGCGTGCGGGCCATGGCGATGGTGTAGCTCTTGTTCGCCAGGCCGTTGTCGGCTTCGTTCTTGATCGGTGCCTTGGTCGCCTTCTGTTTCATGTCGGTGTCGAACCCGCCGCCCTGGATCATGAAGCCATCGATCACCCGATGGAAGATCGTATTCTCGTAGAAGCCGTCTTCCACATATTGCAGGAAGTTGGCGACCGTGATCGGCGCCTTGTCGGCGTCGAGTTCGATGGAGATCTCGCCAAAGTTGGTATGCAGTTTAATCACGCTTTTTTCCTTTTACTGAAGATTTTTTGGAGGTGGTGTTCTTTTCGCTGACCGTGCCGGAGGGTAAGCCAGGGCGGGCCTCCGCGATCACAGGGCGGTCAAGCAAGGCGACCTTCTCGATGACGATAGGCTCGAGCGGGACGTTCTGATGCATGCCGACCTTCTGGGTCGGTGTCTTGCTGATGCGCTCTACCGTATCCATGCCACGGATCACCCGGCCGAACACCGCGTACCCGTAGTAGCGCGGATCCGGCTTGTGAAAATTGAGGAACTTGTTATCCGTCAGGTTGATGAAGAATTGCGAAGTCGCGGAGTCCGGGTCATAGGCGCGCGCCATGGCTAAAGTGCCCGGTTCGTTCTTCAGGCCGTTGTTCGCTTCATTGGGGATGGGTGAGAAGGTGCTCTTCTCGATCAGGCGTTCATCGAGTCCGCCGCCCTGGATCATGAATCGTTCTATGGTGCGATGGAAGGTCGTCCCTTGATAGAATCCGTTCGAAACATACTGCATGAAATTCGCAACGGTCTTGGGTGCCTTGTCCGGATAGAGCTCGACGACGAAGCTACCCTGATTCGTCAGGAACTCGACTTGCGGGTTCGCGCCTTGCGCATTGCCGGCGACGCTAAAGGGGCTGGACAGGGCGAAGCAGAATAGGAGTAAAGCCAGAATCGAACGACGGATATGCATGATGAACACCTCCCAGGGAAGGTCAGACAGACCCTTCGTATAATATTTTCCAGCGATTGTCTTCTTGTATCCAGTATTGCCGCTTGCGCATGCGGCTATCCAGGTGATTGCTCTTGTAGTCCTGGTCGAAGGTGACCATGGCCATCGCTGTACCATTGGCAGGATAACGGAACATGCTGACGTTGGACAGCTTGATCTCCACATCCATTTTCGTGGCCTGGATACGGCGTTTTTCCTTGGCCCAGCCCGAAAGATCGGTGCTGCGATTGAAGAATTGCGTGGAGTAATGGGCCAGGTACTGCTCGGTATCCTGTGCCTCCCAGTCCTTGCGCCAGGTCTCCAGCGCCTCGCTCAACTGGCGCTTGTCGGCACTTGACTCCTTGGCGTCCAGCCATTGCACGTCGTTGGTGATGATGACGGGCGTGTTGCCGTTCTGCAGGATGGAAGCCAGTGACTTGAGGTCGGGGTTGGCGATCACTACGCAGCCGTCACTGGCGCGCGGCGGACGGCTATAGGTATCGCTCGGGGTGCCGTGCAACCAGATGCCGTGGCCTTTCTTGCCTTGTTTCCTGTCCCACTCGTTGGGGTAATCCAGTGGATAAGCGGCGGTACCGTAGAAGTCCGGCAATTTACGGGTGAGTTTGCTGCCGGCGACATAGACCCCGACCGGTGTGCGTTTGTCGCCCTCGATCTGTTTCTCGCTACCGTTCTTGCCGACAGTCACGTAATAGTCGGCCACATACCTGGGCTGGCCATTGTCGTTGCGATAGACATACATGCGCGATTTGGCAGCATCGACGACGAGCGCGTGCTTCTGCGAGCTGTCCATTTGCCACAGGGGTTCGGGGATACTGGAGGCGACGCGTTCCGATAGGTAGCGCTCGATCCGTTTACGCGCTTCTTCGCGCAGGTCGTTGATCGCCTCAGGGGAGGTGGCGGTATTGCCGAACCCTTGAAGTTCCTGCGCGCGTGCCATCAACAGGTCACCGCGAACAAGATGGGCAAGCTTGAAGTTGGGGGTGGTCTGCAACAACTGGTCGATGGTATCGAGGGCTTCCTGCACATGCCCTTGCGTCACGGCTAGCAGGCTCTTGACCAGCAGACCTTCGGTGTAATTCGCGCCGAACTTGCCGTAAGCGGCAAACTTGCCGAGATCGGACTTGTCGATCGCCGTCGCGTTCCATGGCAGGAGGGCGCCGGCGAGCAAACAATAGCGGAGTAGAACGTTAAGTTTACGCATTACCTGAGATCTGGCTTCCAACGACTAGCGATCGGTCAACTCCTGTTCAATCATCCAGTTACCCTTGACCTTCTTCATGATCAGCGACTTCGACGCCCGCATCGAAGTGCCGCCGGCCTGGTAACGTTGTTTGAAGCTGACCTTGGCTTGATTGCCATCTTCCATTCTGACACGGATGTTCGATAACTCCACCGTGATCTTTGCAGGTTTGTTGATGCGTTCGCGACGCGTTTGTTCCCATTGCTGACGGCTTTCGCCGTTCGGGGTCTGGAAACTGTCGGCGTAAGCGGCGAGGTATCGATCCACATTCTTGCTCGACCAGGCCTTGGCCCAGGCATTGACGGCCGCGGTGATTTCCTTGTCGGAGGCTGCGCCGGCATCGGCGACGGATTTTTCTGGCTCGACCTTGGCTGGTTCCGGTTTGATTGGCTCGGCCTTCTTGATCGGTTCCGGCTTCACAGGCTCGGGCTTGCTGGCTTCTGGCTTGCTAGCTTCTGGCTTACTAGGCTGAGCCGGCTTTGCATCTGCGGTCGGCTTGGTTTCAGTAGGTTTGACCTCGGCAGGCCGGATCGGCTGCGCGGGCGGCAGCTTGTCCGATTTGGTGGTTTCTTTGACCGCTTCCGGCGACTTCGAAGCCAGCATCGTCGGTTTGCTGGTGCTGGTCGAGAACAGGTCGCGGATCATCGCCAGCTTGCTTTGCGCGCGGGCATTACCGTTGTCGAGTTGCAATGCCTTGTCGTAGGCTTCGGAGGCCATGCGTGCGTAGATGTCGCCGAGGTTCTCATGCGCGGTAGCATAGCTGGGATGCGTCCTGATGGCTGTCTCCAGGGCTTTACGCGCCTTGTCGAATTCGCCCTTGTCGGCATAGAGCACGGCAAGGTTGTTGTAAGGCTCGGGTAACCCTGGGTGTTTCTCGGTGATGTCGGTGAAGGCCTTGATCGCATCATCGCGTCGGCCTTGTTCGGCCAGGATCACGCCGCGGATGAACATGGCCTGCACGTCCTTGGGGTTCTTGCTCAAATAATTGTTGATGCGTTCCAGGGCGGCCGCTTGCTGACCTTGACTGGCCTGTTTGGAGATTTCCTTGAGGTCATCGGCACGAACGTCTGCCATCAAGTGCAGAGTGAGCAGCATTGTCAGGCTGATGGTGAAAATCCGTGACACAGGCATTGTGATATACTTTTCGGTATTGATTCAGCCGCCAATTCTATCAACAAGCACATTCAACCTCCAGTAGCCCGCTATGTTTTCAGCTGATTTATTTCTTGGCTATCAGATTCTTAAGACCGGTCTTTAAGGTCAATCCCGTTCATTTGTGACATGCTAAAAATCTATAATTCGATCGCGCGCGAGAAGCAGACCTTCACCCCCATCGTCGCCGGCAAAGTCAGCATGTATGTCTGTGGCATGACGGTCTACGATTACTGCCACCTGGGCCATGCCCGCGTCATGGTCGTGTTCGATCTGGTCAATCGCTGGCTGCGTGCTTCCGGATTCGACGTCACTTATGTGCGTAACATCACCGACATCGACGACAAGATCATCAAGCGGGCCAACGAGAACAACGAGACCATCGAAGCCCTCACCGGTCGCTTCATCCAGGCCATGGATGAAGATGCCGAAAAGCTGGGCGTCATGCGCCCGGACATCGAACCCAAGGCCACCACCCACATCGGCGCCATGCTCGACATGATCGGGGCGCTGATCGAGAAGGGGCACGCTTATCACGCGGATAATGGCGACGTGTTCTATGCCGTGAACAGTTTCGCCGCTTACGGCAAACTTTCTGGCAAGAGCCTGGAAGACCTGCGCGCCGGCGAGCGTGTCGACGTCGATCACACCAAGCGTGATCCGATGGATTTCGTTCTGTGGAAATCGGCCAAACCTGGTGAGCCCAGTTGGGATTCGCCCTGGGGCAAGGGGCGTCCCGGCTGGCATATCGAATGTTCGGCCATGGGTGCCAGCCACCTGGGCAAGCATTTCGATATCCACGGCGGAGGCCAGGACCTGCAGTTCCCGCATCACGAGAACGAGATCGCCCAATCGGAAGGTGCCCATGACTGCACCTTCGTCAATTACTGGATGCATAACGGGTTCGTGCGTGTCGATGACGAGAAGATGTCCAAATCCCTGGGCAATTTCTTCACCATCCGCGAGGTGCTGAAGAAATACGACGCCGAAGTCGTCCGCTTCTTCATCCTGCGCGCGCAGTACCGCAGCCCGCTCAATTATTCCGACCAGCACCTGGATGACGCCAAGCAGGCCCTGTCCCGTCTGTATACCGCCCTGCGAGGACAAGAGGTGCCGGCTATACAGATTGACTGGCAGCAGCCTTACCCGGCACGCTTCAAGGCCGCGCTGGATGATGATTTCAATACGCCTGAAGCGTTCGCCGTACTGTTCGAACTGGCTAACGAGCTCAATCGGACCGGCGCCGCGGAGACCGCCTCATTGCTCAAGTCCTTGGCTGGGGTGATCGGCTTGCTGCAACGCGCGCCAGAAACTTTTCTGCAGGGCGGGGAGTCTGCTCATGGGTATGCACCCGAAACTATCGAACAATTGATCGCCCAGCGACTCGCGGCAAGACAATCCAGGGATTTCGCTGAAGCAGACCGTATCCGCCAAGTACTACTGGAGAACGGTATCGTGCTCGAAGACAGCCCCCAGGGCACTACCTGGCGTCGCGCATAATCGCCCATGACCATCACCCGATCCCTGATCATCCTGTTGAGCCTGCTGCTGTGTTTCACGGTGCTGGCACAACGCGCCCATCACAATTTGGATGAGACCAATGCGCTGTCTTCCATGGTCGATCTCTATGGTCACTCGGTAGAAGTCGCCGCAGACTGTGACATCAATGACGTGAGCCTGTTGCCTGCCGGCCTCACCGGTAGCTTTGTCCCACATCTCAAAGGATGCGCCAAGCTGAGCAATTTCTATCGCCAGCTGGTCATTTCCCCTCCCAGGCGACCTCCCGTCGTCTGAATCACTTCCGGGTTGGCTCGTTACTTGCTAAGCTTTGTGCTGGCAGAATGAGTTCCATATTCATGTAATCCCTGCCGGCAACGTGACGATCGCGTGACGTTCGCCGTCAGGTCCATAGAAGAACTGAGACTTATGACATCACGACGTTTATATGGACTGCCTTTGCGCGGTGCACGCCGGCTTTTGCTGGCGACACTGGCGGGAAGCATGTTCATGGGGATCGCCACGCAGGCGAACGCTGTGCAGACACTGACCTTGCAGGAAGTGATCGACAGTGCCTTACAACAGAATCCATCCATTAATATCGCCCGTGCGCAGGAAGACGCGGCGATCGCCGGTGTGACTACGGCAAAAGCCTATATCAATCCCGAAGTGGAAGTCGGTGGCGGACCTACCCGCTATCGCCGTGGCGACCAGAGCAACGGCAACAATTACATGATCGGCCTGGCGCAGCCGCTGGAGTTCCCGGGCGTACGTTCCGCACGCCGTGAACTGGCGGAAGCGGGTGTCAAGGTCGCGGAGGTCGGTACCGATCTGGCACGTATCGATCTGCGCGCACGCGTCAAGAACGCATTCTATGATGTGCTGCAAAGACAGGCGGTATTGCGGCTGGTCGAAGGGGACCGCAACCTGCTCAAGGATATCCGCGAGCGGGTGAAACTGCGTGTCGATGTCGGCGAATCCCCCAAATACGAGTTGATCAAGGCCGATACCGAATTGCTGGCGGCCGAACGGGATTACCAGGCAGCGCTGATCCGCATCACGGAAGGCAAAGCCTTCCTCAAGGGCCTGATCGGGCCGCAGATGAATGCGGAGTTTGAGCTTGCTGGCGAGTTACCCTTGGGCTATACCTTGCCTTCCCTGGAGTCCCTGCGTGAGCGGCTGGACCAGAGTCCCCAGCTCGCGCAGATCCGTGCCGCCACCGAAGCGGCCGATAACCGTGTCCGACTCGAAGAGCAATTACGTATGCCTGGCGTCACGGTGAAGGCAGGCGTCGATCAGGATCCGGATATGAACAGCTTCCGTCTTGGCGTGGCGGTGCCGCTGCCCTTGTGGAACCAGCGTCAGGGCCCGATCGCCGAGGCCGCCGCCGGTGCGCGCCAGATCCGCTCCATTCTGGGCGAGCGCGAGCTCTTCCTGAGCCGCGAACTGGAAGCCTCCTACCAGCGCTACCTCATCGCTCGCCAGCAACTCTCTTCTTTCGAGAACGGGTTGCTGAGCCAGTCCGAAGCCGTTCTGAAGACGGCAGAAGCTGCTTATCGTTATGGTGAGCGCGGCATATTGGAATACCTGGATGCACAACGTACCTTCCGCATCGTGCGCAAGGATTATCTGGCGGCACGTTACGACTATGTGAGTGCGATGCTGCAAATCGAGCGCGTGCTCGGCACCGAAATTCTGGAGGTTCAACCCTAATGGTTTTTTCTAATGATATGAATAATTCTTCCAAACCCACGCTGGCGCTCATCGGGGTGATGCTGGCCCTTGCCCTCGCCGGGTGTGGAAAGACCGAAGCGCCTGAAAAGGCCGCTGAGCCGGTCGACCCGAATGTGGTCGAGCTGACGCCCGAGCTGCAAGCCAAGCTCAAGCTGGCGACCGTGGCCCAGGCCGAGATACGCGAGGTCTTGCGCATCCCCGGCAGCATCCAGGTTGACGAGCAACGTGTGGCCCGCATGGGCGCCCCGGTGACCGGCCGCATCACGGATATCGATGTAGTGCTGGGGCAGGATGTGAAGCAAGGCCAGCTGCTGGCGACCCTGAACAGTACCGAGCTGGCGCAGAACCAGCTCACCTATATCAAGGCGCAACAACAGATCGCCCTGCAGACCAAGGCGGTGGAACGTGCCCGCCTGTTACTGGAAGCCGATGTCATCGGGGCGGCTGAACTGCTGCGCCGCGAAGCGGAATTGAGCGCGGCACAGGCCGATCTCAATGCCGCGCGTGACCAGCTGCAGATCCTGGGCATGTCGGACAAGGCGATCGCGCAGATATCCCAGTCCAGCCAGATCCGCTCTTACAGCAGCGTGTCGGCAAGACTGGCAGGGACGGTCATCAGCCGTAAGGTCAATCTGGGGCAGGTGGTGCAGCCCGCCGAAGAACTCTTCATCGTGGCGGACCTGTCGCATGTCTGGGCGGTGGCTGAAGTCCCCGAACAGCAAGTCGAGCTGATCCAGGAAGGCGAGGAGGTGAGTATCGAGATCCCCGCCCTCGGCCAGCGTCATTTCACGGGCCGACTGATCTATGTCGGCGATATCGTCAATCCGAAGACGCGTACCGTGACGGTGCGTACCGACCTGAAGAACACCGACCATACCATCAAGCCGGATATGCTGGTGTCGATGCTGGTCATGGGCAAGCCGACGCCCAAGCTGTCGGTGCCGGTCAAGGCGATCGTGCGTGAAGAAGACCGCGATCATGTCTTTGTGCAGATCGCACCGAACAAATATCGTCTGCGTGAAGTCACCGTGGGTTCCGAATATGAGGGTTTTGTCGCGATTGCGAGCGGCTTGAGCGAGGGTGAGGTCGTCATTGGCGACGGCGCATTCCACGCAAACAACGAACGCAAACGCAAAGAATTGGAATAACGATGATCGAATCCATCATACGGGGCGCGCTCAAGCAGCGTCTCGTACTTATCGTCATATCGCTGGCACTTCTGGTGTCAGGGGTGTTCGCCCTCAAGAAGTTATCGGTGGACGCGTTCCCCGATGTCACGAACGTTCAGGTGCTGATCGCCGCCCAATCCACGGGCCGCTCGCCTGAAGAGATGGAACGATTCATCACTGTCCCGCTAGAGATCTCCATGACCGGCCTGCCCGGTCTGACGGAGATGCGCTCGCTTAACAAGAACGGGTTGGCCCTGATCACCCTGGTCTTCACCGACAGCACCGATGTGTATTTCGCGCGGCAGCTGGTCATGGAGCGCCTGATGGAGGTCATGGAGCGCATGCCGGAAGGCGTGACGCCTATCCTTGGCCCGGTCTCCACCGGTCTGGGGGAAGTCTATCAATTCACCCTGGACAAGGAGACCGACGGCAACAAGGCCCTGTCACGCGAGGAACTGACGGAGCGACGCTCCATCCAGGACTGGGTCGTGCGGCCGATGCTGCGCGGAATCCCCGGGGTCGCCGAGATCAATTCGCAGGGCGGTTACGTCAAGCAATATCAGGCGCTGGTGAACCCGGACCGCATGAATCACTACGGTCTGAAACTGCATGACATCTACGAAGCGCTGGCCAGAAACAACGCCAATAGCGGCGGCGGTATCCTGCCGCACTATGCCGAGCAATACCTGATCCGCGGTGTGGGTCTGGTGCAAAGCCTGGACGATATCCGCAGCATCGTGCTGAAGGAGCAGAACGGCGTGCCGGTCTATATGCGCGATGTAGCGGAAGTGCAGCTCGGCCATGAGGTCCGCGTCGGGGCACTGGCCAAGAACGGCGATACTGAGTCGGTCGGCGGCATCGTCATGATGATCCGTGGCGGTAACGCCAAGGAAGTCGTGAGCCGCATCAAGGCGCGCGTGAAAGAGATCAACGAGAAAGGCATGCTGCCGGGCAACCTGCAGATCACCCCGTTCTACGACCGTAGCGAGCTGGTCGACGCGGCGCTCAGTACGGTGACCAAGGTGCTCATCGAGGGCATCATCCTCGTCATCGTCATTCTGTTCCTGTTCCTTGGGGACGTGCGCTCCAGCCTGATCGTGGTGGCGACCCTGATCCTGACGCCGCTCATCACCTTCATGGCGATGAACTACTACGGCATCTCGGCCAACCTCATGTCGCTTGGGGGCTTGGCGATCGCCATCGGCCTCATGGTCGACGGTTCGGTGGTGGTGGTGGAGAACACTTTCCACCATCTGGGGCACCGCAAGGATGAGAGCAAGATCCGCGTGGTGTTCGAGGCGGCCTCCGAAGTCGCGACGCCGGTACTGTTCGGCGTGGGCGTCATCATCCTGGTGTTCCTGCCGTTGATGACCCTGCAGGGCATGGAAGGCAAGATGTTCGCGCCGTTGGCGTACACCATCGCCATCGCGCTGTTCGTCTCGCTGGTACTGTCGCTCACGCTTTCGCCTGTCCTCTGCTCCTATATGCTCAAGGGCGGCAGTGGCGAAGACACCCGCATGATCCAGTTCATCAAGACCCCGTACGTGAAGATGCTCAACTGGGCGCTGATCAACGAGAAGAAGACCATCTTTGCAGCGACGGCGAGCTTCGTCGTCGCATTGCTCACGGTGCCCTTCCTCGGGACTTCCTTCATCCCCGAGATGAAGGAGGGGTCGATCGTGCCCAACATCATTCGCGTCCCGAACATCTCGCTCGAAGAATCGATCAAGATGGAACAGGAAGCGATGAAGATCATCACGCAGATCCCCGGCGTGAAGTCGGCCATCTCCGGTGTCGGTCGTGGCGAAAGCCCGGCGGATCCACAGGCACAGAACGAGTCCTCGCCTATCGTCAGCCTGAAACCGCGAGACGAATGGCCCGAAG
>CBFGLF010000017.1:0-21899 GCA_965649545.1 uncultured Methylotenera sp. | reverse complement strand
TACCATGATCAGCCGCTTTTGCTGTACCCCCGGACTGTGCGGCATCGAACACCCCGCAGAGCATCTCGCGCTTCTTGCCGAAGCCTGGGGTCTTGCGCACGTTGAAACCAGCCTGTTGCAAGCCACGCTTGACGACACCCGCGCTGGTGAAGGTGGCGAAGGTCGTTCCGGGACAAGATAATCGTGCCATCTGGTCGAAGACGCATTGTTGCCACATCTCCGGGTTCCTGGCGGGGGCGAACCCGTCGAGGAACCAGGCGTCGACCTTGGCGCGGATCTGCGGCAGGCTGACCAGGGCATCGCCGATCACCAATGTCAGGCAGATGCGGCCGCCGTCGAAATGGAGCCGGTGCCAGCCCGGCGACAACAGCTTGTACTGCGCCAGCAACTGACCCGCCTCGTCGGCCAACGCCGGCCAAAGGGTCAGCGCACGTTCCAGGTCGTCATGGCTGAGCGGGAACCGCTCCAGGCTGATAAAGTGCAAGCGGGCGTTGGGCGGAGCGATCTCGCGCCAGAGTTGCCAGGCGCAGAGGAAGTTGAGGCCGGTACCGAAACCGGTTTCGGCGATAGTGAAATGAGATCCTGAAGTGCAATGGGACTGGGACAACTCGGTCCAGCGCTCCCTGAGCCGGTTGTGTTGCAGGAACACATGCCGGGTCTCGTCGAGACCGCTGTCGCGGGAGAAATAGACATCGCCGAAGTGTTCGGAGTAGGGCTGACCATCGGGCCAGGTCAATGTGGCGAGTTCGTTGTGTGACACAGTCATCTTGTTCGGTAGAATCGCGAGTGGTTCGGTAATCGCATGGCGGCGTTATTCACATCCGCGCTGACATGACGAATACTGGCATGCCGAATACTGGCGAAAAAGGAAAGGACAGGATGAAGTTCATAATCGTTCGTCTCATGATGGCCATGCTGGTCGTGTTGTCGTCACAACTGGCGCAGGCGGCACCGCCGAATGTCGCGGCGGCCTCGGACCTCAAGTTCGTACTGGAGGAACTGGCAGCCGCTTTCGAAAAGGAAAGCGGCCAGAGGGTCAGCCTGACTTTCGGGTCGTCCGGGGTCATCGCCACCCAGATACGCAACGGCGCACCTTTCCAGCTCTACCTCTCGGCTGACGAGGATTATGCATTAAAACTTCATGCCGATGGCTACACGCAGGACGAAGGCGCGCTCTACGCGATCGGGCGTATCGCCCTGCTGGCGCCCAAAGGCTCAAGCTTGCCGGTCGATGCGGAACTCAAGGGATTGGCTGCCATGGTCCGGACAGGGCAGCTGAAACGCTTCGCCATCGCCAATCCTGAGCATGCCCCATACGGCAAGCGGGCCATGGAGGCACTGAAGAAGGTCGGTATCTGGGAGGCCATGCAGTCGCAGGTGGTCTACGGCGAGAATGTCTCGCAGGCCGCGCAGTTCGCCGTCAGCGGTTCCGCCGATGGCGGCATCGTGGCATTGTCGCTGGTCATGTCGCCACAGTTCGCGTCACTCGGTCGGTATGCGCTGATCCCGGCTGAATGGCATTCGCCGCTGAGGCAGCGCATGGTGCTGATGAAAGATGCCGGCGCGACCGCGAAGGCCTTTTACGTATTCCTGCAGACGCCTGCCGCGCGCAGCACGTTCAAGCGCTACGGGTTCATCCTGCCGGGTGACACCTGATGGACTGGACCGCGCTCTTCCTGTCGCTGCAGCTGGCGGTCGCCACCATCCTGGTGCTGATCCCGCTCGCCTTGTTCGCTGCGAGGCGATTGGCCTACAGCCGGTTCCGCGGCAAAGCCGTCGTCGAAGCCTTGCTGGCCGTGCCTCTGGTCTTGCCGCCGACGGTGATCGGCTACTACCTGTTGGTCGGCTTCGGCAGCCAGTCGCTGCTCGGCCGCTGGATGATGGAAACCACCGGCCAACAGCTGGTGTTCCACTTTTCGGGGCTGTTGCTGGCATCGTTCATCGTCAACATCCCGTTCGCGGTGCAACCCATGCAGCGCGCTTTCGAGGCCATCCCGCAGGATATCCGCGACTCGGCCGCCTGCTGCGGCATGTCTTACTGGCGCACGCTATGGCAGGTCGAGCTGCCGCTGGCGTGGCCGGGCATGGTCACCGCCATGGTATTGAGTTTCGCCCATACGTTAGGGGAGTTCGGCGTGGTGCTGATGGTCGGCGGGAGTTTGCCCGGTGAGACCAAGACCATCGCCATCAGTATCTACGACCGGGTACAGGCTCTGGATTTCGCGGCGGCAGGGCAGATGTCGCTGGTGCTGCTGGTGTTTTCCGTCACCGTGTTGGCATTAGGCAACGCCTTATCGAGGCGCGTCGGGAGAAGGCATGGCCTACCCGAACTCTGATCTCCTGGTCGATATTCGGCAGTCGCAGCCCTTTGCGCTGGACGCCAGCTTCACTTGCGCCCCGGGCGAATTGCTGGCGCTGGTAGGCCCCTCGGGCGGCGGCAAATCGACGTTATTGCGCATGATCGCCGGCCTGGCGAAGCCGGGCGCAGGGCAGATCGTCTGTAACGGCCATGTCTGGTTCGATGCGGTGACGAAACGGTTCATGACGCCGCAACAGCGCGGTATCGGTTACGTGCCGCAACATTACGGCCTGTTCCCGCACATGACGGCGATCGAGAACATCTGCGCCGGTTTGCACACACTGGACGTGAATGAACGACTGTCGCGCGCTCACAGCTGGCTGGCGCGGATGCACCTGACCGGCCTGGGTGAACGTAAACCGGCCGAACTCTCGGGCGGGCAACAGCAACGGGTCGCCGTTGCACGTGCTCTGGCGGGCGATCCTTCCATCCTCCTGCTGGACGAACCTTTCTCCGCCGTGGATAGCGCCACCCGGGACAAGCTCCATGGCGAACTGGCTGAACTCAAGGCGCAGCTTGCCATCCCCATCATCCTGGTCACGCACGACCTGACGGAAGCCCTGTTGCTGGCCGATCGTATCGCCTTGCTCAATCAAGGCAAGACCTTACAGGCTGGTCCTCCCGGCGAGATCATGATGCGTCCCGCCACGGAAGAAGCGGCCAGGTTGATCGGGTTGCGCAATCTGTTCGATGGCGAGGTCGTCGACCATGTCCGCGAGACGCCCGCCACGCTCGTCAGGTTCGGCCGCTATTTGCTGGAAAGCGCCTATCGCCCCGAGTTCCAGGCAGGCAGCGCGGTGCGCTGGGGGATACCGGAGAGTGGCATCCGCTTCCGTCCCATCGCCCGGCATGCGCCCGTGCCTCAACAGAACCTGATCGAAGTCGAAGTACAGAGATTGCTGGCGCTGGGGAACGAGACCCGACTCACCCTGGTAGTCGAGGGGGAAGCCTCGCCGCTGCGCGTGACCATCCCGCGCAGGCTCGCCGAAGAGTTGACGCTGGCAGAGGGGCAGATGGTCCAGATCAACTTGCGCGCCGAAGACATCCATCTCTTCCCGAGCGCATGAGCATGGCCGATCAGGCTATCCCCTTGAGCATGATCCAAGCACCTGAAGGCCCATCGCCTTGGGTGACGGCCCATGCCGACAAGATCAGGGCGGGAGGCCGTATCCTCGACCTCGCCTGTGGCAGCGGCAGGAATGCTCGCTGGCTGGCGTCGCAAGGCTGGCAGGTCGAGGCGGTCGATCGCGACCAGGCCGCTCTGGATACCTTGAAGGGTCAGGCGAATATCCAGACCTCCTGCGCCGATCTTGAGAACGGCAGTTGGCCTTACGCAGGCCAGCGTTTCGACGGCATCGTGGTCTGCCGATACCTGCATCGCCCGCTACTCGATCGCCTGGCAGAGCATCTGCAAGCGCAGGGGATCCTGCTCTACGAGACCTTCATGGTGGGCCACGAACAGTTTGGCCGGCCCGCCAACCCGGACTTTCTGTTGCGGCCCGATGAACTGCTCGACCGGTATGCCGGCAAGCTGACCATCCTCGCCTTCGAGCAAGGCCGATTCGATGTGCCGAAACCCAGCATGCAGCAGCGGATCTGCGCCCAGAATCCCACGGCATAGGCCGCTTGGAATTTGGCTTGAAGAGGTTCACAATCTATTCAAAGCACATAAAATCAGATTGAAGATACGTTCGATGATTCCAGTCCCGATCCCTGCCAACGAAACCGAGCGTCTTGCCTCGCTACACAAGATGCAGATTCTCTCCACCCCGGCTGAAGCGGCTTTCGACAAGGTCACGCAGGTCGCGCAGTTCGCGTTCAAGGTGCCGATCGCGCTGGTCTCCATCATCGACGAGCACCGTCAATGGTTCAAATCCGCTGTCGGCCTGGATGTGCGGGAGACCACACGTGAAATGTCGTTCTGCGGGCATGTGGTCTACCACGGCGAGACCATGGTGATCGAGGACACGACGCAGGACGAACGCTTCTCCGACCATCCTGCGGTCTGTTCTGGCCCTAATGTCCGCTTCTATGCCGGCAGGCCCTTGAAGAACCATGACGGCTATGTCATCGGTACGCTCTGTATCGTCGATACCAAGCCCCGCATCATGAGCGAGGAAGAGCTCCGGGTACTCGATCACCTGGCGAGCTGGGTGGAATCGTTGTTCTCCGGCCGTGGACTCAGCAGCGTAGTGAACAATCTGTTACGCGAACTCGACATGGCCAAGCGGGACAGTATGATCGACCCCATGCTCAATGTCTGGAACCGCCGAGCCATCATGGATATCGTCAAACGCGAGGAAGAACTGGCGTCGCGCCAGAACACCCCCTTGTCGGTGCTGATGATCGACGCTGACGATTTCAAGCGAGTCAATGACGTCTATGGGCACGAGGCCGGGGATAGGGTGCTGCTGACGATCGCCGATACGATCCGTTTCGCGCTGCGCACGTACGACTCGATCGGCCGCTACGGCGGCGAGGAGTTCCTGGTGGTGCTACCGCACGCCGGCAGGGACGATGGGTACAGGCTTGCAGATCGCCTGCGTGCAGAGGTGGCCAGGCATCGTATCATGGTGCGCGGTGAGACCATCTATTGCACGGTCAGCATCGGTGTCTGCAGTGTGAATGGCGGTGAGATGGATTTGGCCCACAAGAATATGGTGGTCACAGCCGACCAGGCCTTGCTCAAAGCCAAGGAGGCAGGCAAGAACCGGGTCGTTGCCCTGTAAAGCCGCTACATCGCCGGATGGATAGGCGAACGGCGGTTACCGGGCTTGACCAGTAGCATATGGACATCCCCCAGAGCACGCTCCTCGAAGCCGCCTTCACAGTAGCACAGATAGAACTCCCACATGCGGATGAACTCCTCAGAATAGCCGAGCGCACGGACCTGTTCGATATTGGCAAAGAAGTTCTTGCGCCATTCGGCCAGCGTGCGGGCATAGTGCGGCCCGATATCCTCGAGGTTGAATAACCTTAGGTCCGACGCGCGTGTCGCGGAATCGAGCAGGGCGGTCACCGACGGGATGCAACTCCCTGGGAAGATATAGCGCTGGATAAAATCCACGGACCGTTTCGCCGATTCGTAACGCTGGTCAGCGATGGTGATGCCCTGCAACAGGAACATGCCATCCGGCTTGAGTAGGCGGGCGCAATGCGAGAAGTAGGTGTCGTAGAACTGATAGCCCACGGCTTCGATCATCTCGATTGAAACCAGTTTGTCAAATTGTCCTTCCAACTCCCTGTAATCTTTCAATAATATCGTTACACGCTCCGATAGGCCAGCTGCCGCGACACGCTGCGTCGCGAGGTCGAACTGGGCCTGTGAGATGGTCGTCGTCGTGACCTTGCAACCGAAACGTCCGGCGGCATGGATGGCGAACCCACCCCAGCCGGTACCGATCTCCAGCACGTGGTCTTCAGCCTGCAGGTCCAGCTTGCGGCAGATGCGTTCCAGCTTGCTGAGGGATGCCTGCTCCAGTGTCATGTCGGGCGTATCGAAGATCGCCGAGGAATACATCATGGTCGGGTCGAGGAACAGCTGGAACATGTCGTTGCCGAGGTCGTAGTGGGCGGCGATGTTGCGGCGGCTACCGTCGTGCGTGTTGCGGTTCAGCCAATGCAGGCCCTTGAGCAGTGGGCGCGTCAGCCAGGCGAACCCGCCCTCCAGGCTATCCATCGCCTGCTGGTTGATGGCCATGATGCGGATCAGGTGCGTCAGGTTGTCGCAGGTCCAGTAGCCCAGCATGTAGGCCTCGCCAGCGCCGATGGAGCCGCCGAAGGCGATCTCGCCGTAGAAACGCGGGTCGTGCACGTAGACATTGCAAGCCGGCCCCGGCTCATGGCCGAAATGCTCGGTGTGGCCAGCCTCGACGATATGGATGCGGCCACCGTGGATCTCGCGCAAGCGCGAGAACACCATGGAACGGGCGAAATCCTGTAACCAGGCCGCGCGCTTCTTATGGCCCAGGCCCATGGTCAGGGTATCGCGGAAGGGAGGGTGGTTCATATGCGTTTCCTTGCAAAGTCGTCACGCTGCTTGATGCCGCGCCCCGATCGGGATTGTTCGAATTTGAGTTTTTCCGGATGCGGATAGAAAGGTACTTTCTTGATCCAAAGCCGCAGCGCCTGCCAGTAGATCGCCAATACGATCTTTATGGTCATCCACGGATAGCCCGCGAGGACTTTGGCCAACGCAGGCCCGGTCAACGGCTGGCGCTTCAGCTCCAGGGTAGCGTCGAACATTTTGCCGTCCGGCTGCAGGTTGCGCATATGGACATGCAGCCGATCCCGAGGGTGGTTGAAGCCCCAGTCATATTCGATCTCCATGGGCATGAAGGGCGAGACGTGGAAATCCTTGCTGAAGCCGAAGCGGTAAGTCTTGTCCCCACGCTTGCGAGCGCAGTCCAGCACGTAGGCGTGCCGTTCCTTCCAGGGGGTGTTGGTGATCTCGGCGACGATGGCTTGCAACGTCTCGCCATCCTGCTCGAAGCAATAATAGAAACTCACCGGATTGAAGCAATGGCCGAAATAGCGCATGTGCGTCAGCAAGCGGATCGGGCCGGTCGGGCGCCTGCCGGTCTCGCGATGCACCAGGTCGGCGATGGCCGTCCTCAGCGATAAGCCGGGATCACCGTAGTAGTCCTCGCGCTTGAACCGTGCGAGGTTCGGACCACGGACCGACCAGAACCAGCGCTTGTCGAACAGGGTCGGCAACTCGTCCAGGTCCAGGTACATCATGAACAGGCGGTAATTGAAGCCATGCGGCACCGGCAGGAAACGACGGTGCCCGACCCAGCCGGTATAGATGGCGCTAGCCGGCATGGACCGCCTCATTGAAGTGCGACAGGGCCGCCAAGGCGCTGACTACCCCATCCTCGTGGAAACCATTGCGCCAGTAGGCCCCGCAATAGGCGGTGCGCTGATGGCCGCTGATCTCATGGTGACGGGCCTGTGCAGCCGCGCCTGCGGTGGTATAGACCGGGTGATGATAGGTCAGGCGTTTGATGACTTTGGCCGGATTGATCCCCTGCGTATGGTTCAGTGTCACGAGCAGCGGTTCTGCCGATCGCAGCCCTTGCAGGATGTTCATGTTGTAGGTCACAGCGACACGATCCGTCGGCTCTGGCGTGACATGGTAGTTCCAGGCGGCCCACGCCAGCTTGCGTTTCGGCATCATCGCCGCATCGTGATGCAGGAAGATACTGTTCTCCTGATAGGGGATCGCCCCTAGGATCTCGCGTTCCTGCGGTGTCGCGTCGTTCAGCATGGCCAGTGCCTGGTCGCTGTGACAGGCGAAGAACACCCAATCGAAGGCTTCCTCACCACCGTGTAGCGAGGTCACCCTGACCGACCGTTTCAGGCGACGCACCTTCAAGACCGGATTATTCAGCCGGATCTTGTTGCGGAAGCCCTTGGTCAGTTGCTCGACATAGCTTGCCGACCCCCCCTTGACCACGCGCCATTGCGGGCGGTCATCGACGGTCAGCATGCCATGATGGTGGAAAAAGCGGACAAAAAAGCGTGCTGGGAAGTCCATCATGCTCTTTGTGTCCGTCGACCAAATCGCCGATCCCATGGGAACAATATATCGATCGACGAAGTCCAGGCCGTAACCATTTTGCGCCAGATAGTCCCCAAGGCGGATCTCTTCGCCTTCCTTGAGTAACTCCAGGCACTCCTTATTGAACCGCAGGATATCGAGGATCATGCGGATGAAACTGGGTTTGAACAGATTGCGACGCTGCGCGAACAGGGAATTGAGCGAGGTACCGTTGTATTCCAGCCCGGTCTTTTCGCAGCGCACGCTGAAGCTCATGTCGCTGGGCTGAGAAGCTACGCCGAGTTCGTCAAGCAGCTGGATGAAGTTAGGGTAGGTGCGGTCGTTGAAGACGATGAATCCGGTATCCACGGCGTAGTCTTGACCGAGGAGTCCGATCTGGTGGGTATGGGTATGCCCACCGATGTGGTTGCCGGCCTCGAACACCGTGATGTCGTGCTCCTTGTGCAAGTGGTAGGCGACCGTGTTGCCTGCTATCCCCGAACCAATGATGGCGATCTTCATATCTTTGCTTTTATCTAATTCTTTATTGTTGTTATGCCGCTTCAGCGCTTGATCTTGCGTGATTCGCGGATATCGTGCGGCACTGCACGCAGGTTCCAGATCAGCCCGGTGGCAGCCATGAGGCGCAAGCCGTAATAAGTCAGGTCGATCTCCCACCAGTAGAAGCCCTGGCGTGCCGAACCCGGATAGTGATGGTGGTTGTTATGCCAGCCTTCCCCCAGGGTTAGCAGTGCCAGCCAGAGGTTATTGCGGCTATGGTCCGGCGTGTTGTAGCGACGGCTGCCCCAGCCATGGGCGAGCGAATTGACGCTGAAAGTGGCGTGATAGAGCACCACGGTCGAGATGACGAAACCCCAGACCAGCAACTGCCAGCCGTTGGTCCCCAGTTGCGGTGCGGCGGATTCCAGCCAGGCGCCCAACCCGTAGATCGCCAGGGCGAAGAGCAGGGGAACGATGGCGTCGAAACGATCCAGCAAGCGCAGTTCCGGGTACTTGGCCAGTTCCTTGACGCGATCGGTACGCGTGGCGAAATGGGCGTCGGAGAGGAACCAGCCGAGGTGGCTCCAGAAGAAACCGTGGCGGATGGGGGAATGCGCGTCCTCCTGCCGGTCGGAATGTGCATGATGGTGGCGATGCATCGACGCCCACCAGAGCGGGCCCCGCTGTACGGCGGTGGCGCCCAGCAATGCGAAGACGAACTGCCCGACACGTGAAGTATTAAAGGCTTTGTGCGAGAAATAGCGGTGATAGAAGGCGGTGATGGAGAACATCCGCACGGCATATAGCACGACAGCGAAGGCCACGGCGAACGGGCTCCAGCCTACCCAGATCACGGCAAGACATGCCAGATGCATGAGCAGGAAGGGAACGACGCGTAACCAATCGACCTTGTTCTCCGCACCATCCGATGCAGATGTGAGAGATTCCTGAGGGACACTGCTATCCAGCCAGCGCAACAGGCGCAGGATGATGGGGCGTTGCTTTCCGACTTGCATCACTTGCCTTCTGTCGCTGACGGTTGCTTCACGTTAGTCCAGTCCTGCGGCACCTTGCGTATCTTGGTGACGTCATAGCCCAGCTCGGCCACGAAGGTCTCCAGTTCCAGGTATTCGCTCTGGCTCAGTTGTGGTTTGCGCGCCATGATCCAGACGTAATCGCGTGCATTACGAGCGATCACGGTCTTTTCGTAAGCCTCGTCCAGGTAAGCGATGCGATATTCCGCCTTGATCGGCCAGATGAACTGCATGCCCCATAGCGCATTGCCGGTACCTTCCTTGACGAAGCCCTTGGGGTTATAGCGTTTGGCGGGGCCATCGAAAGCGCCCTTGCGGAAGGTGAACACGGTGTCGATGGTGCCGTCCTTCTGTAACGAATAGGACTCGACCGCATTGAACGCTTCTGTTTCGATCGCGGTCGGGATGGCGGCAATGACATACCAGTCACCCATGAAGCGTTGCAGGTCGACTTGCGGCACCGTGGCGATCGGCGGCAGGCTCTGGGTCGCGCAGCCAGCAAGCAGGGAGGCGCATCCGGCCAGGATGAAGTTATAGAGTCTCTTGAGGGGGGAATGCGGTTTCATCATGGTTTCAGTCGTTACTTGAGTTTGTAATTGATCAGGTAGCCTTCGGGCGTGGTGGATTGCAGTGCCAGCCACTCTTGGGCCTTGCCGTACCAGAGGTCGATCTTCATCTTGGTCGCTTCCAGCCGGTAGCGTTCCGCTTGCACTTTCTTGCCACGGACATCGATGTCTTCCATGCCCATGGATTTGATCTTGACGTCCAGCCATTCCCCGGTCTGCGGGTTGAGCAGTTTGCTCTGCTGCAGCATCTTGGGGTTCCAGTAAGCGAAGGTCATCACGCAGGCCGGCAGGTTGAGTTCGCCCTTGGGGGCATCGACCTTGAATTCGCTGCTGTTCAGTTCACCCTTGACCTGGGTGATCTCCTTGTTTTCCTCGGTCCTCGCTTCAAGGCTGGTCAGGCAATCGCCACGCCAGGTTTCTTGGGCCTTGTGCAGATAACTGTAGGCGTTGATGAACAACAGCTTGACGTTGAACTTGGCGGAGCTGTTGAGGCTCTTGGCGCCATCCTTCTCGTCCAGCCTGAAGGTGTGCTCACCGATGTGGCTCTTGTCCAGATAGACCTTGAACGCCCATTCCTGGGCATGTACCGGCAGGGCAAACAAGATGAGCAGGGTTAGGGCAGGGATACGCATCAGGTACTCCCTTTCTGTTTTGGCGGTCCGGGGAAGAAGGCGTTGGTTCGCGCCACATAATCGGCGTACTTCGGGCGGCGCTCACCGATGTCTTTTTCCAGCAGGGCGACACCACTGACCTTGAGTAAGAGCAGTGTCATCAACAACGGCGCTGGCAGACTCCACCATGCCCCTGCGGCACAGGCGATGAGGTAGAAGCCCCACCACACGCAGAATTCGCCGAAGTAGTTGGGGTGTCGGCTGTAAGCCCAGAGGCCTTGATCCATCACCATGCCCTTGTTTTCAGGCTTGGCCTTGAATCTTGCCAGCTGCCAGTCGGCGATGGTCTCCCACAGTAGGCCGAACACCATGAGCGCGGCACCTACACCATCCAGCCAGTTCAGTGCAGCTGCGCTCTGGATCGCGCCGTGCAAAGGCAATGAAACAACCCAGGCCAGCACGGCCTGCAATCCGAAGATGATATAAAGACTCTTGAGCCAGAAATGTGGCTCGTTATTCTTGCGGATGGCTTGGTAACGGTGATCCTCGTGCGGCCCCCAGTTACGCCAGGTGAGGTAGACGAACAAGCGCATCGCCCAAATCACGACCAGCGTCATCACCAGACAGTAGCGTGTCATGGCATCGCCACCCGCAACTTCAGCGCCGTACCCATAGATCGCTGCGGCCACCACGAAGAACAGGCTCCACATGCTGTCGACATGGGTGACGTTGCGGCGTGCAAGACTCAGTAGCCAGCCCAGGAAACCGAAGGCTAGCAGACCATTCAGCCCCTGCAGGTAGGTGGGCCAGTCAAACATGAGCGACCTCTTTGTTAGAGAAAGTGCTGAAATAGGCCGCTAGCCAGGCCAGCACAGGCATGAGCACAGCCCAGCCGATGGCCAGCGCCAACAACAGTTCGAAGTGCTGCAGCCAGTGGATGGCCCCGAGTTTCGCACCGCCCCAGTAGGCGAGGGGCCCTCCGATGAAGCCGAACACAGCCGCGATCAGGTAGCGGCCTTGCAGCCATTTCAGACTGACGTTCAAGGTGGTGGCGAACAGCAGCCACAGGGTGATCATCCAGATCGGAAGCAAGTCCAGGCTCCAGATGCTGGCGCTGTAGCCCACCAGGCCGAACCACATCAAGGTCTGGTCGTAGGTGCTACCGATGAGGGCGACGAAGAGCATCAAGGCGATCTCGGCCGCCCGGTCGGTCTGCCGCATCAGGTGAAGGCCGATCACCGGTAGCGCGACTAGCGGGCCCAGCAGCGGGTAGCCGTAGGCGGCCCCGAGCACACAGGCGAACCAGCCGATCTGGAATCCGATGATATTGAGCAGCATCTAGATCGGCCGCTCGAAGAGATAGTGACTGACCCACCATTCCTGGCCGTCTTTCAGGCCAAACAGTTCGGCGCAGGACATGTAGAAGATACGCCAGCGGTTACGCCACATCTCGACGTTGTCCGCACCGTAGGTCGATGCCAGGATGGCGCTGATCTCCTCCTCATGCGCATCCATGTTCTCTAGCCAGGCGTTGGCGGTCTTCTCATAGTGCGTGCCGTTCCAGCGCCATTGCTTCAATAGCTTGAGGCGCTCCTGGAAGCGCAAGGGCAGGTCGTCGCTCGGCATGATGCCGCCGGAGAAGAAGAATTGGCTCATCCAGTCGTCCTCGCCTGCGACTTCGAAGGCGTAGGGTGTCATGCGATGCACGAAGATGTGCTTGAAGAAACGGCCACCGGGACGCAGCCAGCTGTAGACGCGTCCATAGAGTTTGCTGTAGTTGCGCATGTGCTCGAACATCTCGACCGAGACGATACGGTCATATTGTCCGGGGGCCTGGAAGTCGTTCATGTCGCAGGTGATGACCTTAAGGTTGGATAACCCACGGGTGCGGGCCTCCTCCATGATGTATTCGCGCTGGGAGTTGGAATTGGAGACTGCGGTGATGCGGCTATTGCGGTAATGCTCCGCCATCCACAGGCTGAGCGAACCCCAGCCGCAGCCCAGTTCCAGAATGTCCTGCCCGTCCGCCAGGGTCGCATGCTGGCAAGTCAGTTTCAGCGCCAGGGCTTCCGCCTGGTCCAGGGTCTTGGTGTCTTCCGCCCAGTAGCAACTGCTGTATTTCCGGTGACGGCCCAGGCAGAGCTTGAAGAAATCGGCCGGTACTTCGTAATGCTGTTCATTGGCCAGCTCCGGCACTGGCGCGACCGGGGATTGGTTCATCTTGTCGATGAACGCGTTCTCGATATCGGCACCCGCTTCGCAATCGTGCGCCGCGATCTCCTTGAGGCGTTTCTCGACCAGACGGCGGATCCCGGCGCGGATCGCATAATCCGGGACGAGGCCACGCTCTGACCAATTGATAGCGAGGCTGGTGACTTGCATAGATATCCTTTATTTGACGCTGTTCTGGCTAATGGTTGGCTTTACGATGAATCTGCTTGCGCAGCGTTTCATCGATGTGACGGAAACTGAAACTGATATCGGCCCCCAGGGGGTAGGCGCCCGTGGCGAGAATGGCGTCGTGATGCTCGACGGATACGTAACCGCCGATGAACACCGGCACATCTGTCGATTGCACCAGGGTACGCAAGGCACGCATCAATCGCTCAGGCTGTTCGCAGTAGGAGGCCGCCAGCACGATCGCATCGGAGCGCGATTGCTTGACGGTGGCCGGCAATTCCTCCAGCGGCATGTCGCTACCCAGCAGGATGGTGCGATAGTCGTGATCCTGTGCACTCAAGGCGAAGAGCAGGATGCCGGCTTCATGCCGCTCGCCCGGCAGGCAGGCAGTCAGCAGCACAGGGCCGTAATCCAGGCGCTTGCGATGATGGAAACGTGCGCCGAGCTTGTTCCGTAGGTAAACGCCGAAGAAATGCTCTTCGGCCACCATGCCCTCGCCGGCGGCCCAACGTTCCCCGAGGTTCTTCAACATGGGGATCAGCAGGCGTTGCGTGACGGTTTCGATAGGGTAGAGTGCCATCGCTTCGTTGTAGGTGTTTTCCAGCACTGCTTCTTCAAAGCGGCTCACCGCCGTGATCATGCGGGAGATCAGGCGCCCCCAGAATTCTTCCTCTTGCGTACTGCGTTTTTCGGGATCCGAGGTCAGCAGGCTGAAGTTGATCTGGCTAATGGGAATACCGCTGTCCACCAAGGCCACCACGCGATGCAGCATGGCGATCTGGTCCTTCGTATAGAGGCGGTGGCCCTTCGGGGTGCGGATGGGGGCGATCAGTCCGTAACGTCGCTCCCAGGTGCGAAGTGTGATCGGATTGATCCCGGTCAAGGCTGAGACCGTGCGGATGGGGAATGCTTCTTTAACGGCAGTTTGGTTCATCTTCATGGATGCCTCTTCATCAACAGATACCACGGTGGGCTCTGATTCTCACATACTGATTATTCCGATTCAATACTTATGCAAAAGTTCGATAAAAAAGCTTACACGCCACATTTATACGGCTGTTATTAACCAAAAATTATTCATTATTTACGCAGCTTAATCTTTAGGCATCGTCTCGGTCCTGATTCCAGGAGGCGGCTGACTCGTTCTCGTCGTGCACATGGGTATGGAAATTTTTCTCGGCCAGGCAGTTTTGCGCGAGACTTACCTTGTATTTAAACTACAAAACGCTGATGGCGCGCTGGCGATCTCAAGAAAACAACATGGTCGCATTCCAGATTTATGTTTTAACAATGTGTCCTCTTTAATTCAGTTCAAAGTAATTGATTAGCTTTTTAGGCAACCAATCGATTTGTCCGCCGAACATCGAACTCGCAAAGCCGACATGTCCTCCATGCTCGTGGTAATCCAAAGTGACGCTGCTCGAAACCTCTGCCTGGCTGGGCAGATGTTCCGCCGGAATAAAGGGATCGTTCTTTGCATTCACCATCAGCACGGGCAAAGTGATCTGATTCAGTACAGGCTTGGCGGAGTTTTTCACATAGTAGTCGGTGGCATCCTTAGCCCCATAAAGCACCGAGGTCACCGCGTTGTCGATGTCGTGGATGGTGGCTGCAGATTCGACCCTCTGCTTGTCCAGCAACCCGGGGAAGCGGTCAGCGAGTTCCATCGCCTTGGCGCGCATCGTGCGTACGAAGACGGGGGTATACAACCATCGATTCCAGCCACTATCCAGCGCTTTTGCAGTCGCACCCACATCTACAGGGGCGGATATCGCCGCCGCCTTAACCAGGTATTGCGACGCGATGTCTTTGGACTCACCAAGCCACTTGAGGAGGGCATTGCCGCCCAGGGAATAGCCAACGGCATATACCTTGGCTCCGCCAGCCATTCGTTTGATGCGTGCCAAAAGCTGCTGTATCTCCGCGCTATCACCTGCGTAATACACACGAGGCAAGCGATTGGGCTCGCCCGAGCAACCCCTGAAATGTACTACAACGCCACGCCAATCTCTGTTCGATACCTCATGCATCAGCGCCTTCGCATAATGACTTCCAGAGCTACCTTCTAAGCCGTGGAATAAAACCACGATAGGTACTGTGTTATCGCTAGACGATGTATCGACCCAGTCCACATCTACGAAATCGCCGTCTTCCAATTCCCACCGCTCGCGACGGAAATCGACTTCCGGTACGGATGCCAAAAGGTAAGGGACCAGGGTCTGTAAATGACCGCCAAATAGTCCGAGTGGCCTTTCGTAGGCTGTTTGCTCGGCAACGGCCAACGTCCACTGCAAGAGCAGCAAGGCAGTCAGTAAGAACCGCTTGTACATGTTTTGAATAAATGGTTCATCAGGCCGCCCTGACAAGCAAGGTACAACCCTTAGTTGTGCGGATGTCCTTATGAGAGGTGCCAGCAGCAGCAAAGTGATAATCACCTTGGTGACAAAGCACGCCATCCAGCCATACCTCTCCTTCCAGCACATAAGATTCTTCATCTTGCTCATGCGCGTGATAGGGGATGGCAGCATCTGGTGCCATTCTGAGCAAAAAGGTTTTGGCAGCAGGATGACGTTGCAGTAGCTTAATCTCCACCCCATTGGCAATGGTCTTCCATTGCCCTTGATCAGCGAACACGAAGTGTTGTGTGTCCTTGGTGACGCGTACCCTATTCATGAGATGCCGTTTCATGCGGGAAGTGGCTTCGGTAGATGGCTGCTGAGTAACCAGGCCCATGGCGATTTCCTCAAGGATATCGTTATCGATCACAGGGGTGGCTGGCTGTGAAGAAGAATGTTTTTTCATGGTGATAGCTGTTTCAACAAAAGAGCGGATCTTAGAGATGCCTGCGCACGCCTGATCACGGTTTTAACGGTACCGAGGGGTAGCTGCATCTCGGCGGCGATATCCTGATGGGTTAGGCCTCGGAAAAAAGCATGGGCCAACAATTGGCGTTGCATAGCGGTCAATTTCATGAACGCGCCGTTTAAATACGTGTTTTCTTCCAACCTTAACAACTGCTCGTAAGGATCCGGCGCAACCTCATCCCTGATCTCGTCATGGTTCATTTCCATAGGCTCCATGTCTTTTTGGCGTCTGAGACAATCGATCGATCGCGAGCGGCATATCATCAAAAGCCAAGCAATGGTGACGCCCTTGGCATGGTCAAATTTGCAAACTTCTTGCCATGCCTGCCAATAAGTGTCTGAAACTACTTCCTCAGCAAGGTCAGGCCGACGGGTGATCAGCATCGCAAGGCTGTAGACACGAGTCACCGTCAGTTCATACAACTGTTCGAGCGATGACTCCTGCCTAGCCAGCATGCCTTCAATCAGTGTTGCGAACTCGTCTTTATCGATTGCGTTATCCACAACTGCATACACCTATACTTATTTCATATTCAAGATAATCGCGTGATTAACAGCGCATGTTATTGATCTGACACGCGCGACAAAACTATTCTTTAGAGTCGGCAAACACCGGTGGTTCTGCGGTCCCGGTCGTTGTCTCGATATCCCGATACATTGGTGCCAGCTTGGCAAGCAACTTATTCTGCGCGGCGAAAGGGACCTTATGCTTATCCATCGCGAACTGGAATTGCTCGACCAGGGCATTAAATGCAGCACGATTCACCTTCATGTTTGCATGCGAAGATCTCATGTCTCGGCCCGGATATCTGCATCCCCCGTTCAGTATCTCGCACATCTGCTCAACTAGTAAGGCTTTAATCACCGTCTGCTTTTCGTTATCGAAAAATGGCTTGGTGCGAGGATCTTTCACGAGGCCGATCATGAAATCGTCCATGATTCTCACCAACCCTTCCTTGCCACCGAACGCTTCAAATGTCTTCGTGTCGGTCATCGGGGTCGCGCCGAGATTGGGGTTATTTATCATGCCATTTGGCTCTTCAGCTTTTGCATTAAGCGCAACGAGCAGCAGAAGGGATGAAGTCACGGCAAACATGGTCTTGATTTTCAACATCATATGCATCCTTTAATTTGATTTTAATAATCCAGCACTCAGAAACCGAGCTGAGCTGACAGGTAAATCGCATCTTGTTTACCGTAATCTGCGCCGATGGCCGGTACATTCACGATATTGCCGAGATAGACATACGCCGCCGTGAGTGAGACATGCTTAGTAGGAGCGTAAGCGACGAATACGTCAAAGGCATCATCTTCCTGGAAATCGACAGCGCCACCCAGGGTGTCTTTTAGGTTATTGGGCTTCATACGGTATTCGGCGCCAATCGCGACCTTTTTCGAGAGTAGATAGGCTGCGGATAATTCCAATTGCGGGCGGTAACTATCGTGACGATCTCCACCGAATCCCAGCAGGCCAAATTGATTGGCTTTAGTGAGGCGTAGGGTGCTGTTAAGCAACAGGCTCTGGTCAAGGAACAACTTGGTCGCCGATGCATACAGGTCGATGCCGTGATCTTTTTTCGCACCGACCACTCCGCCGGTCACTAGATCGTCCTCATGGTTTTTCTTATATTGCGCGCCGATGGCAATCTGAGGCATCCATGTGTGTTGATCTAAAATAGCCTCACCTGCCACGCGCACTTTTACGCCGACGACAGTCTGAGTTATTTCATCCGTACCGATAGCGTCAGCCCCCAAGGCACTGATGACCCGCTTGCGTAAATCTTTCACCTTGAATTTCTGTTCCGCGATGGACAGTTCGACGCGGTCATAGAAGCCGACTGTGACGCCGTATGAATCTAGCTGAAAATCACTGGATTTCGCATAGCTATAGTGCACATTCGCACCAATCTCATTGTTAGTACCATAGCCTCCAATCACGGCCCAGGGGGTCAAACCACCACCAGCAGCACCCTCGATTTGTGACACCCCGCCCGTCAACAGTAATTTATTGCTTACCGAAGTTTCTGCCTTGACCGCTTGGGCATGAAAAAATAAGGGTAGACCCAAAGCCAAAGTAGATAACCACATCCACTTGACCCCATTGTTTTTTTCATGGCATTTATAAATTGTTGTTGGAACAGACGACTTCATTTGGGGCCTCCGTTAGGTTGAATAGTCTTTGGTTCAGACTCTTTGTTTACGAGGCACATTGATATTTGGATTCAATTTTTTGTTGAAATAACTCTGATTGACCTGATGCTCGGATAGGAATGTCAAACCTGACTCTGTGATTGAATTGGATTGATGCAAGATGGGTAGCCAATAATATATACAACTCTGTATACTTCACTTACGTTCAAAATGACATGGCAAAATATGATGATTCGGCTTAAATCGATGCTCACCGTTTCAGTGCTATCCATATCCTGTATTGGGTTAAGCGCTTGCGTACAGGCTTATAAATATGACAAAACCACCTCCAATATCATCAATGCCGAGTATAGGGAGTGGCCGAGCTTCGGGCGAGATTACGCCAACCAGCGCCATTCGCCGCTTAAGCAGATCGACCGCGCCAACGTCGCTAAGCTAGACCTGGCCTGGAAGGTCAAGACAGGTGTCAGCGCAAGCTTCCAATCCACGCCTATCGTCGTCGGTGGCGTGATGTACGTATCGCTCCCTTACAACCATGTGCTGGCACTGGACGCCAGGACGGGCAAGCAGCTGTGGCGTTATGAGCACCAGCGTCGCCAGGACTGGAAGATGTGTTGCGGCCCGGCCAATCGCGGCGTCGCCGTCGGCTACGGCAAAGTCTTCATGGGGACGGTCGATGCACGACTCATCGCACTCGACGCCAAGACCGGCAAGCTGGAATGGGATATCGATGCCGTCGAAGCGGCGGTGGCGACCGAAGGCCAGGAATCTCTCAGCAACGCCGACCCTAACCGTATCGCCAAGACCACCGGCGGTACCGGTATCGGTATCGCCATGGCGCCCGTGATCTATCAAGGCAAGGTCATCGTCGGCATCACTGGGGTGGGCTACGGCCTCCATATCGACAACCCGCGTGACGATGCGCCGCTGGGCGCAGTGATCGGGGTCACCGGGCGTTATGGCCGGCCTGGCTTCCTCGCAGCCTTCGACGTGCAGTCCGGCAAACGGGTATGGCAATTCGACACCATTCCCGCCGAGGGATGGGAAGGGCAGTTCCGTGAGACCACACCGGACGGGATCAAGCTGAACCGCGATATCGCGAAGGAAAAAGCGCGCCTTGGCGATTACCCGGATGCTGCCAGATTCGGTGGGGGTTCAGCCTGGAGCACGCCTGCCATCGATGCCGTGAATGGCCTGCTGTACTTCGGCACGGGTAATCCCTCGCCGCAGATGAACGATGTGGCACGGCCCGGCGACAATCTCTACACAGTCTCTCTGGTCGCGCTTGATATCCAGACGGGCAAGATCCGCTGGCATTATCAGCAGGTGCCGCACGACCTCTGGGGATACGACCTCGCGAGCCCACCGGTATTGTTCGATCTCGTCCGCGAGGGCAAGCGTGTGCCTGCGGTCGGCCAGGCGGGCAAGACCGGCTGGTTCTACGTCCACGACAGGCTGACGGGCGAACTGTTATTCAAATCCGATGCATTCGTGCCGCAACACAACCTCTTCACCAAGGCCACCTTCGAGGGTACGCGTTTGTTCCCGGGCATCCTGGGCGGCGCGAACTGGTCGCCGGTCGCCTTGAGCGAGGCGGATCAGCGTGTCTTCGTGGCGGCCATCCACGCCCCCATCAAGTACACCCTCCATGAAACGCCGGGCAAAAATGGCGAACCGCCTATCCGCTATGCGTCGTCAGAGCCGGTGGATGAAGCTCGCTGGGGCCTGCTGTCGGCGATCGACCTCGCTACCGGTAAGATCGCCTGGCAACAGAAGACCGAACAGCCGCTGGTGGGTGGGGTGCTGGCGACTGCCGGCGGCCTGGTATTCACCGGAGAAGGCAACGGTAGCTTCAATGCTTACGACCAGCAGACCGGCGCGCTGCTGTGGCAAGCCAAGGCCGATGCCGGTGTCAATGCGCCGCCCATCACCTATGAGATCGACGGCGTGCAATACGTCGCGGTCGCCGCTGGCGGCAATTCGATCTTCGGATACAAGCAAGGCGACAACATCTTGGTGTATTCTTTGTCCAAGTAGCATCCCCTCATCGCGCACCACGCGCATGTCTTGAAACATCCCCTGCATGAAGACGGCTTGCAGGGGAGTTTTTACGAAAGTACTCCAATGACCATACGTGCATGGCATCTGCCAATGTTATTGATCGGCCTCGGGCATCCTTTGCTGGGCCTGGCGGCCGAAGCATGGCTGGCTGTCCCCAAGGACACCCTGATCAGCCCAGGCCAGACCTTGACGCTCGAGATCGTCAAACCCTCGAATGCCGCCTGGCCCGAACAGTTGGGGCTGTCGCTGGACGGAACGGGCGGGGAAGAGACCCTGCTGCTTGTCCCTACAGTTACATCCACTCAGGTTTCCGACCGCCGTACCTACAAAGGGCAACCGAAATCACGGTTCACAGGCTTGGTCAAAGCCAGCCTGACCGGGGTTAGCTCCAATCAATTCCTGTTGCAGGCGTCGGTGGACGATGACGTCGGACCGCTGAATGTCGCCACCACCGATGCCACCGATGCAAAAAAGGCGGAGAGCAGCGATTCCCCGACCATCGTCATCGCCAAACCAGGAGATGAGCCAGGACTATCCGCGAATGAACCGACCTATTTCGTCGTCGGTTCGGATTCGAGGAATGGGGCGGACGCCCGGTTCCAGTTGAGTTTCAAGTACCGCCTGTTCGATCCCGAGAGCTCGCTCTCCAAGTTCTCGCCATTGTTCAGCAACCTGTACTTCACCTATACGCAGACCTCGCTCTGGGACCTGGGGGACGACTCCAGTCCGTTCCGTGATACCAGCTACCGCCCCGGTATCTATTACGGCTGGGCTGGCAGCGGCAAAGCCTGGCTGCCCAATGACTGGCGTGCGGGTCTCGAGCACGAATCCAATGGGCAATCGGGCGCGGATTCCCGCTCGATCAATATCGCCTATCTGAAACCGATCTGGCACATGGACCTCGATCACGGCAAACGGCTCTCGTTCCTGCCCAAGATCTACCATTACATCGACAAGAGCGATAACGACGACATCCAGCGTTACCGTGGTTATGCGGACTGGATCCTGCGCTATGGACGCGAGGATGGCCTGATCGTCAACGGCATGTACCGACAAGGCACTGCAGGCTATGCGAGCGGCCAGCTCGATCTCTCATACCCGTTGAGCACACGCATCTTCGCCCGCACCGGGACTTTCGTCCATCTGCAGCTGTTCTCGGGCTATGGGGAGACCTTGCTGGACTATGACCGCGATCGTGATACCCAGGTCAGGGTAGGTTTTTCCATCACCCGCTAAGGCCAGCGCCCAGCTGACTTGCCTAGTCTGGCGATGAGAGCCAACATTGAGAAGAATCGGGTCAGTTAAGGTTAAAGCAAGCAGCTGAGGACAATAAAAAAGAGTGGCGCAAGGCCACTCTTGTTGTCGCAACCAGCCTAGGCTGATTATTTGCCGACCTGGTTCCCGATGACACCGCCGACAGCTGCGCCGCCGACTGTGCCGATCGCACTGCCTCCAGTCAGGACTGCTCCGCCAACCGCACCGATACCGGCGCCGATCGCCGTGTTCTTGTCCCGTGCGGACATGCCGCTACAGGCGGTCAGGCTGAGTAGCAATGCAAGGGTCGCCATGGTGGCTGTGGATTGTTTGATCGTATACATAAGATAGTGCCTCTTTTTATAGTTCGGGCTGAGTGTCGCTTGCCTGATAGGTGTTCTTGCGATGCTGGCACCCGGAGGATCTCCCGCAGACCTCTCCGGCATATCTTCTGAACCACGATGGGTGTGTAGGACGTTCGAGACAGACGAGATACACATCATGACCTCATCTGTAGGGAATATTCAGGACATGACGCATCGTACGCTCTTAATGG
>CBFGLF010000016.1:0-22244 GCA_965649545.1 uncultured Methylotenera sp. | reverse complement strand
CAATCGTACCTACGTTAACGTGCGGCTTCGTCCGCTCAAATTTGCCTTTTGCCATAACCGTGTCCTTTAACTGACTTCTATCAAGTTAATGAAATGGTGCACTGTTCTATTCGGCACCGTAATTTGGTGCCCATGGCGGGAATCGGACCCGCGACCTCTCCCTTACCAAGGGAGTGCTCTACCACTGAGCCACATGGGCGCTTAACTATTATTCAAACTTATCTGGAGCGGGCGACGAGGTTCGAACTCGCGACATCTTGCTTGGAAGGCAAGTGCTCTACCAACTGAGCTACACCCGCATGCCCGCTAACCAACGCCTACTGGCTCTAAATCTTGTAATGCTAAATGGTGGAGAGGGAAGGATTCGAACCTTCGTACTCTGAGAGAACGGATTTACAGTCCGTCGCCTTTAACCACTCGGCCACCTCTCCAAACCGAACCCAAGATTATGCTGATATTTTGACAGACTGTCAAACGCATTCCCGGGTAAACCTTTGGTGCCGGATGTCGGAATCGAACCAACGACCTTCTGATTACAAATCAGCTGCTCTACCAACTGAGCTAATCCGGCACTTAACCTTGTTGCAACTGACGCTTCAGACTATTTGATCACCTTCAGGAATGGCTTTCTGGGTTTAGGCGGCTCGTTGTCGCCGCCATCGTCCACGCCAGTCTCCTTGGATGTCGACTCCGACTGCACTGGCTCAATCTCGAAGAACATGCCTTGGCCGTTCTCACGCGCGAAGATGCCTCGCACGGCGGACATCGGCACATACAGGTTCTGTGATACACCGCCGAACCTGGCCGAGAACGTGATCGCGTCGTTCTCGATGTGCAATCCCTTAGTCGCGCTGTAACTCAGATTGAGGACGATCTCGCCATCCTTCACGTACGCCATCGGCACACGGGTTTGTCCGTCCACCGCGACCACCAGGTGGGGCGTCAGCGCGTTGTCCACACACCATTCGTGCAGTGCACGCACCATATACGGTTTGGTGGAGGTCAACTCACTCATGCTTACTTGCGCATCGCCTTTTCGGAAGGCGTCATCGCCTCGATATAAGCCGGGCGAGAGAATATACGTTCCGCATATTTAAGTAAAGGCGCGGACTGCTTCGGCAACTCGATGCCGTAATGGCCAAGACGCCAGAGCAACGGGGCGATTGCGACATCCAGCATGGAGAACTCGTCGCCCAGGATATATTGCTGCTTGCTGAACAACGGCACGATCTGCGTCAGATTGTCGCGGATCGTGGCGCGGGCCTTGTCTGCCGCCTTCTGGTTACCGGATTCGATATCCTTGATATGCGCGAACAACTGCTGCTCGAAGTTGTGCAGGAACAGGCGGGCACGGGCACGCATTACCGGGTCGGCCGGCATCAGCTGCGGATGCGGGAAGCGCTCGTCGATATATTCGTTGATGATGTTGGCTTCCTGCAGCACGAGGTCGCGCTCGACCAGCACGGGGACCTCGTTGTGCGGATTGATGACAGCCAGATCTTCCGGCTTGTTGGCCAGGTCGACATCGATCACCTGAAAGTCCATACCCTTCTCGAAAAGAACGATACGGCAACGATGGCTGTATGGATCGGTAGTGCCTGAATATAAGGTCATCATGATTTTGGTTTCCTACTCGCTATAAAGCAAAAAGGGAGCGTGCCGCGGATGCGGCAACTCCCGTCATGCTTCGATTAATGTATATCTTTCCAGAACTCTTTCTTGAGGTAGTACGCGACCACGAACAACACACTCAAAAACAGCAGTACGATCAGACCCAGCTGCAGACGCTGAGGCTTGGCAGGCTCGGACATGTACACCAGGTAATTCACGAGATCCGCGATGGTCTGGTCATACTCGGCCAGGGACATCGAACCCGGCTTGTCCAGTACCAATCGATGGCTATGCGATACATGGCCGTTGGCATCTGTGACTTCCTCGGACTTGAGCACTTGCTGACCCTGTAGTTGCCACAACACATGCGGCATCGCCACCTTGTCATAGACCGTGTTGTTCCAGCCAGTCGGACGGGTATCGTCACGATAGAAGCCGCGCAGATAGGTATAAAGCCAATCTGCGGTGCGCGCACGGGCCTCGACCGACAGATCGGGAGGTACGGCTCCGAACCAGGCCTTGGCTTCCGCTTTAGGCATCGCCACCTTCATGGTTTCACCGACCTTCTCACCGGCGAACAACAAGTTATCCTTGATCTGCGTCTCGCTCAGGCCGATGTCACGCAGGCGGTTGTAACGCATGTAGGCCGCGCTGTGACAGTTAAGGCAGTAATTGACGAAAGTCTTGGCACCACGCTGCAGGGACGCCTGATTGTCCGGATCGATAGGCGCGCGATCCAGATGGACGTTGCCTTCGGACGCGATCGCCAGTGCCGGCATCAAAAACGCCAGCAGTATCAGTAGCTTTTTCATTATTCGGTCACCCTTTCCGGCACAGGCTTGGTTTTATCGATCTTGGTGTACCAGGGCATCAGGATGAAGAACAGGAAGTACACCACCGTCAGCAAGCGCGCTGCCCATGTCGCCCTATCCTTGGTATCCAGATATTCGGCGAAGGAACCGCTGAACTGACCCCAGACGGTGGTCACTTCGGTCCCCAGATACCCCAGGATGATGAAGCTGACGACGAATGCGGCAAGCCAGGATTTGTAGATACGGCCACGATAGCGGATCGACTTCACCGGACTACGATCGAGCCAGGGCAGTGCAGCAAAGATGACGACCGACAAGCCCATCGCCGCGACACCCGGGAACTGGGAGTTCAGGATAGGCGGCACAGCCCGCAGGATCGAGTAGTAAGGCGTGAAGTACCAGACCGGCGCGATATGCGATGGCGTCTTGAATGGATCGGCCGGGATGAAATTGTTGGCTTCCAGGAAGTAGCCACCCATCTCCGGCGCGAAGAACACGATCGCAGAGAACACGATCAGGAACACCGATACACCGACGATATCCTTCACCGTGTAATAGGGGTGGAAGGGAATGCCGTCCAGCGGGATGCCGGTCTTGGGATCCTTCTTCTTCTTGATCTCGACACCGTCAGGATTGTTGGAGCCGACCTCATGCAAGGCAACGATATGTGCAGCCACCAAGCCCAACAACACCAGTGGCAGCGCAATCACGTGGAAAGCGAAGAAGCGGTTGAGGGTGGCGTCGGAGACCAGGAAGTCGCCACGCAGCCATTCGGCCACATCCGGCCCGATGAACGGGATGGTGGCGAACAGGTTAACGATCACCTGCGCCCCCCAGTAGGACATCTGCCCCCAAGGCAACAGGTAACCGAAGAACGCTTCGCCCATGAGCGCCAGGAAGATCGCTACACCAAACAGCCAGATCAACTCTCGCGGATTGCGATAGGAGCCGTAGATCAGTCCACGGAACATATGCAGGTAGACCACCACGAAGAACATCGAAGCGCCGGTGGAGTGCATGTAGCGGATCAGCCAACCCCAGGAGACATCGCGCATGATGTATTCGACCGACGCGAAAGCCAGCTCCGCATCAGGCTTGTAATGCATGGTGAGGAAGATGCCGGTGACGATCTGCAACACCAGCACCAGCAGCGCGAGTGAACCGAAGAAATACCAGAAATTGAAGTTCTTGGGGGCGTAGTATTCGGAGAGGTGCGCCTTCCAGTTGGCCGTGAGGGGGAAGCGCTCGTCGATCCAGCCTAGCGCGCCGGTCGCATATTTTTGCAGGTTATTGGCCATGGTTACGCAGCCCCTTTCTCATCTTCGCCGACCAACAACACGGTATCGCTAAGATACTTGTGTGGCGGCACCACCAGGTTGATCGGGGCTGGGGATCCGTTGAACACACGGCCAGCAAGGTCGAACTTGGAGCCATGACATGGGCAGAAGAAGCCACCCGGCCAGTCCGCACCCATGTCACCATTTGTTTGGAGCTTAGGCGATGGGGAGCAGCCCAGGTGGGTACAGATGCCCACCAGGACCATCAGGTTAGGTTTGATCGAACGGGATGGATTGTTACAGTAAGCCGGCTGTTGCGTGACGACGGTGCATTTGGGGTCCGTGAGCTTGTCATCGTGAGCGGCCAGGTTGGCCAGCATCTCAGGCGTGCGGTTGATGATCCAGACCGGCTTGCCGCGCCACTCTTCGGTGACCATGGCGCCCGGCTCAACCTTGCTGATATCGATCTGGACCGGCGCGCCAGCGGCTTTCGCACGCTCGCTTGGCATCATGCTGGATACGAAAGGTACCGCAACTGCAGCGGCTGCCGTACCGCCTACGACCGTGGTGGCCGCAACGAGGAAACGTCGCTTACCTTGGTCCACTGGTTGATTTGCCATCACATTCCCTTAAATTTGATGCGATTGATGTTGATTAATTCAAACCCGGCATTTTACCTTTTCCCCGGTAAAACTTAAACAGGTGTTTGGTCTTAAACGCTATTTATACCGGGTTATCGATATCGATGAACACGTGTTCCAGGTCGAATCGTTCGGCGAGATGCTGTCCCAGCGCTTCCACCCCGTAGCGCTCGGTGGCATGGTGCCCTGCCGCGATGTAGGCGACCCCCGACTCGCGCGCCAGATGCACCGTCTGCTCGGAGATCTCGCCACTCACGAAGACATCGACGCCTTCCCTGATGGCAAGTTCCATAGACGACTGCGCCGCCCCCGTGCACCAGGCGACACGGCTGACGGTGGCGTCGCGCTTGCCGATCACCATGGGTACCCGACGCAAGGCGTCAGAGATGCGTTGAGCGAAGGCATCGAGCGTCACCGCCTGCTCGAGTTCCGCAATCGCCACGATGGCCGGATCGCCTATCCAGCGCTGGATCTCAAGTCCCATCCTATGACCCAGCTGGACGTTGTTGCCGAATTCGGGATGGGCATCCAGTGGTAAATGATAGGCGACCAGGTTCATGTCGTGCTGCAGCAGGAACCGGATGCGCTTTTGCTTGATGCCCACGATAGTGGGATCCTCGTTTCGCCAGAAATAGCCATGATGCACAAGGATCAGATCGGCGCCTTGCGCATGCGCAGCTTCCAGCAGGTCCATACTGGCGGTGACACCTGTCACGATCTTCCTGACCGACTGCCTGCCTTCGACCTGCAGGCCGTTGGGACAATAATCACGGAAGCGCTCTACCTGCAGAACTTGTCCGGTATAATCGATTAACTCTTGTAATTTCATCATCTTCCACCCATATATCGAACCGTCATATCCCTTCGGATCCCACTATCCCACATGCGTAAACTTTGGCTCATTTTTGCACAGACAGTCACCATCAGTCTTGGTGTCTTGTTCGTTGCCCAGACCTTCTATCCGAACCTGTTGCCCAGACAGGACAAGACGGTTGTCGTGCAGGAAGCCGAGCCCAGCCGCGCCGGACCCGTCGTTGGCTCCTACAGTCAGGCGGCAAAGAAGGCCATGCCGGCGGTCGTGAACATCTTCACCAGCAAGAAGGCAGCGGCGAACCCGCACCAGCAATTCATGGATGACCCCTTGTTCAGGCACTTCTTCGGTGACCAGTTCGAAGACCAGCCGCAACGCGAGAACAGTCTCGGCTCCGGCGTGATCGTCAGCAGCCAGGGCCTGATCCTGACCAACCATCACGTGATCGAATCGGCGGACGAGATCGAAGTGGCTTTGGCGGATGGTCGAACCATGCCCGCGCGTGTCGTCGGCACCGACCCGGAAACCGACCTGGCCGTGCTCAAGGTCGATGTGAAAGACTTGCCGGCCATCACCTTGGCTCGAGCTGAAGACGTCAATGTCGGCGATGTGGTCCTGGCCATCGGCAATCCGTTCGGTGTCGGCCAGACCGTGACCCAAGGCATCATCAGTGCGGTGGGCCGCAACCACCTGGGAATCAACACCTTCGAGAACTTCATCCAGACCGATGCGCCCATCAACCCCGGTAATTCCGGAGGTGCGCTGATCGATGCGGAAGGCAACCTGGTCGGCATCAACAGTGCCATCTATTCGCGCAGCGGCGGCTCCATGGGTATCGGCTTTGCGATTCCCGTCAGCCTCGCCAAGCAGATCATGGAGCAGATCATTCGCCAGGGTAGCGTCACGCGCGGCTGGATCGGGATCGAAGCCCAAGACATCACGCCTGAACTGGCGGAGTCGTTCCGACTGAAACGCACCAGCGGCTCGCTCATCGCGGGCATCCTGCCCAATAGCCCCGCACAGCGTGCCGGCCTAAGGCCAGGCGACGTCTTGCTGGAGATCGATGGGCGTGAAGTGCTGGACAGCTCGACCATGCTCACGCTGATCGCAGGATTGAAACCGGAGCGCAAAGCCACCTTGAAGATCCTGCGCAATCAGCAGGAGATCCAGGTCACGGTGACCATAGGGAAACGTCCGAAACCGCAACTTGCAAGACTTGAGTGACCGCCAGGGTTACTCGGCGATCCTGGGCGTTCTGGTATTGAGGAATGTTGAAACCACGATACCCAGCTCGTATAGCAACCAGAGTGGTATCGCCAGCATGAATTGCGAGATGACGTCTGGAGGCGTGAAGATCGCGCCGAGCACGAAGGCCCCTACGATCACGTAAGAACGGCCTTCACGCAGGGTCTCCACTTTGACCATGCCGAAATGTACCAGCAGCACCACCGCCACCGGCACCTCGAAAGCCAGTCCGAACGCCATGAACAGCGTCATGACGAAATCGAGGTAATTGCCGATATCCGTCATCACCGCCACGCCTTGTGGCGCCACACCAGCGATGAACCCGAAGACGACGGGGAATACCAGGAAATAGGCGAACGCCATCCCCGCGAGGAAAAGCAGGGTACTGGAGAACACCAAGGGTATGACGAACCGACGCTCGTGTGCGTACAAGCCGGGTGCGACGAACGCCCACATCTGATACAAGGTGTGCGGTAGCGAGATGACGAAAGCCGCCAGCATCGCCACCTTCATAGGGATGAAGAACGGTGTGGTCACAGCGGTGGCGATCATCTGCCCGCCGCTAGGCAATGCAGCCAGCAAGGGCTCCGCCAGCAGAGTGTAGATATCGTTGGCGAACGGGAACAGGGCGACGAAGACGACCAGCAAGCCGACGACGATGCGCAGCAGGCGGTCGCGCAACTCGATCAGGTGGGAGATGAAGGTGTCGGTGGGGGTCAAGGTCACTTGGGGTCTTCGATGGACGGCGGCTTGGGTAAAGGATCATCGACAAGCCCGTCTTTCAGGCTGCGCTCCATGTCCTGTTGCCCCTGAAACAGCTCAGTCTGCGTCTGCTGTACGCCGCTTTGCAGGGTATTAGCACCCTGCTTGATCTCTTGCTGCAGCTTCTGCAAATCTTCGAATTGCATCTGACGTTCGATATCCGCCTTCACATGCCCGACATAGCGCTGCATGCGGCCGACGAGCGCACCGAGGGTGCGCGCGACCTTAGGCAACCGTTCAGGCCCGATGACGATGAGGGCGACGATCGCGATGACGATCAGTTCGGAAAAGGCAACGTCAAACAAAGCAGGCGATTACTGCTTGGTCTTTTCAGTCACTTCGCCTTCTACGGTCTGGCTTGTAGAAGTGTCGTCCAGCTTGGGACTGCTTTTCTCTTCTTTCATGGCGTCTTTGAAGTTCTTCACGGCCCCGCCGACATCGCCACCGATGTTACGCAGTTTCTTGGTACCGAAGATCAGGACGACGACCAGCAGAACGATCAACCAATGCCAAATGCTAAATGAACCCATGTGGTGCTCCTTGAATCTTGCTCAATCAGGTTTTAGGTAAAGTACTACCACCGCCGAAGACATGGACATGCAGATGGAACACCTCCTGCCCGCCCTCCCGGCCGGTATTGATCATCGTACGGAATCCCTTCAGACCTTGCTCCGACGCCAGCTTCGGTGCCAGCAACAGGATCCTTCCCAGCACATTCTGATGCTCAGGGCGGCAATCGTTCAGGCCGGCCACATGCCCCTTGGGCACGATCATGAAATGCACGGGGGCGATCGGACGGATATCGTGGAACGCGATCAATTCCTCGTCTTCGTAGACCTTCTTCGAAGGGATGTCGCCTTTGACAATCTTGCAAAAGATACAGTCTTCACTCATCGACTACTCCTTGCGGCTGGCTTTCTCATCCAGACCGGACAACCCTTCGCGACGCGCCAGTTCCTTGAGCACGTCATCGGGGCTCAATCCGGCCTGCGCGAGCATGACCAGGGTATGGAACCAGAGGTCGGCCGTTTCGTAGACGATCTTTTGCGGGTCGCCGTCTTTGGCGGCAATGATCGTTTCCGCGGCCTCTTCGCCGACTTTCTTCAAAATGCCATCCATGCCCTTGGCATAGAGCTTGGCGACATAGGATGACTGCGGATCCGCGTGCTTGCGTTGCTCCAGTAACTCCGCCAATCGGGTCAACACATCATTCATGATAGATCTCTTTCGGGTCCTTGAGCACAGGCTGATCCGTCACCCACTCACCCTGATCCAGTTTCTGGAAGAAGCAGTTGTGGCGGCCGGTATGACAGGCGATCCCACCGACCTGCTCTACTGTCAGCAAGAGTACATCCTCATCGCAATCCAGACGGATCTCGTGCACCTTTTGCACATGTCCGGATTCCTCCCCCTTGTGCCAGAGCTTCTTGCGCGAGCGTGACCAATAGACGGCTGTGCCCGTGTCTGCAGTGAGCTGCAGCGCCTCGCGGTTCATCCAGGCGAACATCAGCACCTTGCCGCTACCATATTCCTGGGCGATCACCGGCACAAGCCCCTCGGCCGTCCAGTGGACCTTATCGAGCCACGCAAGCTGATCCCGTGCGCTCATAGCCTGACCTCGATCCCGTGATCGCGCATGTATTCCTTGGCCTGGCGTACGGTGAACTCTCCGTAATGGAAAATGCTGGCAGCCAGCACCGCATCGGCGCCGCCTTCCTGTACGCCTTCGACCAGGTGTAACAGATTGCCCACGCCACCGGAAGCGATGATGGGGACATCGACCGCATCGCTGATCGCACGATTCAACGGCAGGTTGAAGCCGATCTTGGTACCGTCGCGGTCCATGCTGGTGACCAGCAATTCACCTGCGCCGAGCGCGACCATCTTGCGCGCCCATTCCACCGCGTCGATGCCGGTGGCGTTGCGGCCACCATGGGTGAAGACTTCCCAGTGGTCGCCCACCTGCTTGGCATCGATAGCGACGACGATGCATTGTGAGCCGAAACGATTGGCCGCATCGGCGACCAGCTGTGGGTTCAGCACGGCAGACGTATTGATACTGACCTTATCGGCCCCGGCATTGAGCAGGCGACGCACATCGTCGACCTCTCTTACGCCACCGCCTACGGTCAATGGGATGAATACCTGTGAAGCGACTTGTTCGATGATCTCCAGCAGCAGGCCGCGGTTATCGGAACTGGCAGTGATGTCCAGGAAGGTCAGCTCGTCCGCGCCCTGATCGTCATAGCGCTTGGCGATCTCGACCGGATCGCCTGCATCCCGCAACTCAAGGAAATTGACTCCCTTGACGACGCGACCGTCGGTCACGTCCAGACATGGAATGATGCGTTTAGCGAGCGCCATTCAACTCATCGGCCAGTGTTTGCGCAGCGGCAAAATCCAGCGTGCCTTCATAGATGGCGCGGCCCGTGATGGCGCCCATGATGCCCTCGTCCTCGACGGCACACAGACGTCTGACGTCTTCCAGATTGGTGATCCCGCCGCTGGCGATCACAGGGATGGTCAGCGCCTGCGCCAAGGCGACAGTGGCTTCGATATTGACGCCGGTAAGCATGCCGTCACGCCCGATATCGGTATAGACCACCGCTTCCACGCCGTAATCCTCGAATTTCTTGGCAAGATCGATGACGTCATGTCCGGTGAGTTTCGACCAGCCGTCGACAGCGACTTTGCCATCCTTGGCGTCAAGACCGACCATGATCTGGCCGGGGAAGGCGTAACAGGCTTCATGCAGGAACCCTGGACTCTTTACGGCAGCCGTACCGATGATGACGTAGCTGATACCGTCGTCCAGATAGCGCTCGATGGTCTCCAGGTCGCGGATACCGCCGCCCAACTGGATCGGGATATCGCCACCCACGGCCTCCACGATGGCCTTGATCGCGCCTTCATTGACGGGCTTGCCGGCAAATGCACCGTTAAGGTCGACCAAGTGCAAACGCTTGCCGCCACGATCCACCCAATGACGCGCCATGGCACCCGGGTCTTCGGAGAACACCGTCGCGTCCTCCATCAGGCCTTGTTTGAGCCGGACGCAGTGTCCGTCCTTGAGATCGATGGCAGGGATAATCAGCATGATAGGTATGTAGGTTAAGTAGGCTTGTAAGAACGTTCTTGATGCGAGCTAAGGCGCCCATTGCACAAAGTTTGACAATAATTGAAGGCCATCCAAGTGACTCTTCTCGGGGTGGAACTGCACAGCGAAAATATTATCCCTGGCCACTGCGCAGGTAAAGCGCTTGGGATATTCCGTGTAACCGGCTTCGATCGCCGGCTCATCGGGGACCACAAAATAGCTATGGACGTAGTAGAACCGCGCACCATCCTCGATCCTGTTCCATAGCGGATGCGCTTGAGACTGGTAAACCTCGTTCCAGCCCATGTGCGGCACCTTGAGTTTGCCTCCCATCGCGTCATGCATGTCATGCGCTGAGAAACGAACCACCTTGCCTGGGAGTATGCCAAGCCCTGCGGCATCGCCCTCTTCACTGTGTTCGAACAGCAGTTGCAGCCCGATGCAGATCCCCAGGAACGGTTTGCTGGCTGCCGCATCGATCACGGCTTGTCGCAAGCCACGGGACTCGAGTTCACGCATGCAATCCGGCATCGCGCCCTGGCCCGGGAACACCACCCGTTCAGCTGCAGCGATCTGTTGCGGATCACTGGTGACCCGCACGGAGCGTTCCGGAGCCACATGCTCCAGAGCCTTGGACACGGAACGTAAATTGCCCATGCCGTAATCAACCACTGCGATATCTATCATGAGCGATCAGAAAACCGAAAAGACTATAGCGAGCCCTTAGTTGAAGGCATGATGCCGGCCATCCGTGGATCGATCTCGACCGCCACGCGCAGCGCACGGCCGAACGCCTTGAAGATGGTCTCGGCCTGATGATGGGCGTTGTCGCCACGCAGGTTATCGATGTGCAAGGTCACCAGGGCATGATTGACGAACCCCTGGAAGAATTCGTGGATCAGGTCGACATCGAAATCGCCGATGCGCGCACGCGTGAATTCGACACCGAACTCCAGACCGGGGCGCCCGGAGATATCCAGCACGACACGGGACAGCGCTTCATCGAGCGGTACATAGGCATGGCCATAGCGTCGCAGACCCTTTTTGTCACCGAGTGCCTTGGTGAACGCCTGGCCCAGCGTGATGCCGATATCCTCAACCGTGTGATGCGCATCGATGTGCAAATCGCCCTTGGCTTCAACGCTGATATCCATCATGCCATGGCGAGCGATCTGATCCATCATGTGGTCAAGGAACCCGAGACCACTGGCAAGCTTGGATACGCCGGTGCCGTCCAGGTTGATGGAAACGGAGATCTGGGTTTCTAGGGTGTTACGGCTGACTTCGGCGTTACGCATAATTTTAATTTTACTACTAATTGATAGAACAAACTAAAACCGCCGCAAAACTTTTGATCGTCTTGCGGCGGTTCGAGGGTACGACGAGTAAAACGAATTAGCTGAACAGCTTCTTCAGCCAACCGAATACACCACCACCGGCATTACCGCCACGTGCCAGTGCAGTGATCTCTGCAGCGGCAGCAGCTGGGTCAGCAGCACCGTAGATCGCGGCACCAGCGACGATGATGTCGGCGCCTGCGTCTTTGACTTGAGCCACGGTTGCTGGCTTGACACCGCCAGCGACGGAGATCTTCAGGCCAGTATTGAGGCTAGCGACCAGACCCAGGTCAGCGAACGGGGTTTGGCCAGCAGCTTGTTGGTCCAGACCGGTGTGCACGCCGATGATGTGTGCGCCCAGCTTGGCAGCTTCTTTGGTACGTGCTGCTTTGTCGGCTACGTTGATCAAGTCAACTTGTGCTTCCTTGCCGTACTTGTTGGCGACATCGACCACACCTTTGATGGTGCCCAGGTCAGCGGTGCCCAGAACGGTACAGATGTCAGCACCGGCCTTGTAGAAAGGCTCAGCTTCGTAGTAACCAGCGTCCATGGTCTTCAGGTCGACCAGGATCTTGTTCTTTGGGAACTTGGCGCGCAAGGTCTTCAGCAGTTCGATACCATTGTGCTTAATGCATGGGGTGCCGATCTCCAGGATGTCCACATGCGGGGCAACCTTTTCGGCCAGGGCCACGGTTGCGTCGAAATCCAGCGAATCTAATGCCATTTGGGTTTGTGCCACGATACATCCTCCACTCAATCAGTTACAAGGTTATAGGGTTATGCTGTAAATAACCGCGTTATCATACATTTTTTCTGCATTTTAGTGGAAGTTGGTTTTAACTTTCAGGCGTTTACTTCCATCACGCCCGCACTTTACTGCTTTTGCCGTCGTTAGACAATCAGTTGACCGCCGCCAGGATCTCCTCCAGCGCCCGCACCAGTAGCTGACATTGCGCGTCGGTACCGATCGTGATGCGCAGATACGGCGCGATCCGCGCCGGTTGCTTGAAGTGGCGGATGATGATGCCGCGTTCGCGCAACTGGGCCGAAAGCCAAGCGCCGTCGGCGGTCTCATGGCGTGCGAAGATGAAGTTGGCGGCCGACGGCAACACTTGAAAGCCCAGCGCCCGCATGGCCTCTACCAATCGCGTGCGTGTCGCGATCACCTTGCCGCAGGTCTCTTCGAAATAGGCGCGATCGTTCATCGCGGCAGTCGCGCCGGCAAGCGCGAACCGATCCAGCGGGTAGGAGTTGAAACTGTCCTTGACCCGCACCAATGCCTCGATCAACGCCGGATCCCCGATGGCATAGCCAACGCGTAAACCCGCCAGCGAGCGGGCCTTGGACAAGGTATGCGTGACCAGAAGCTGGGGGAAACGATCGACCAAGCCGACTGCCGACTCCGTACCGAAATCCACATAGGCCTCGTCGACCACGACGACGCTATCCGGATTCGCCTCTAGCAGGCGCTCGATCTCAGACAGGGCCAAGGGGCAGCCTGTGGGGGCATTAGGGTTGGGGAAGATGATGCCGCCGTTAGGCCGCAGATAGTCGTCGATATTGATCTGGAAATCCTGCGTCAGCGGTACGGTCAGGTAATCGATGCCATATAGCCCGGCATAGACCGGGTAAAAGCTGTAGGTGATATCCGGGAACAATAAGGGTGCGTCATGCTTCAGCAAGGCCTGGAACACATGCGCGAGCACTTCGTCCGAACCGTTGCCGACGAACACTTGCTGCGGATTCAGACCATGGAAATCGGCGATCGCAGCGCGCAGTTGGTCAGCGTTCGGGTCAGGATACAGGCGGAGACTGTCGCCGACCTCGCGCTCGAGCGCTTCGAGCACACGAGGGCTGGGGCCATAGGGGTTTTCATTGGTGTTGAGCTTGACCAGGTTGTCGATCTTCGGCTGCTCGCCCGGGACGTAAGGCGTCAGCTGATGCACGACCTGGCTCCAGTACTTGCTCACATCAGTCCTTTAGGCGGTATTCGGCAGAGCGCGCGTGTGCTTGCAGGCCTTCGCCGTAGGCCAATGTGGCGGCAATGCGTCCCAGCTTCTGGGCGCCGTCAGCCGAGACCATGATCAGGCTGGAACGCTTCTGGAAGTCGTAGACACCCAATGGCGATGAGAAGCGTGCGGTGCGCGAGGTCGGCAACACATGATTCGGGCCTGCACAGTAGTCACCCAGGGATTCGCAGGTATCACGACCCATGAAGATGGCGCCCGCATGCCTGATCTTTTTGCTGAACGCCAGCGGATCATCCACGGAGAGCTCCAAGTGTTCCGGTGCAATGTAGTTGGAGATCCGCGCAGCTTCTTCCAGGTCACGCACCTGGATCAGGGCGCCACGGCTTTCGAGCGAGGTGCGGATGATGTCCTTGCGGGGCATCTCTTCGACCTGTCGGTCGATGCTCGCGGCGACCCTGTCGAGGAAATCCGCATCAGGGGAGAGCAGAATGGCTTGGGCCAGTTCGTCATGTTCCGCCTGCGAGAAGAGGTCCATCGCGATCCAGTCCGGGTCGGTCTTGCCGTCACAGATCACCAGGATCTCCGAGGGGCCAGCCACCATATCGATACCGACCACACCAAACACGCGACGCTTGGCTGCAGCGACGTAAGCGTTGCCCGGTCCGACGATCTTGTCGACCTGCGGCACGGTCTGGGTACCATAAGCCAACGCGCCCACCGCTTGTGCGCCACCGATGCAGAATACCCGATCGACGCCGCAGACAGCCGCAGCCGCCAAGACCAGTGCGTTCTTCTCCCCGTTGGGCGTAGGCACCACCATGATCAGCTCATGCACGCCAGCGACCTTGGCCGGGATGGCGTTCATCAAGACCGAGGATGGATAGGCCGCCTTGCCGCCCGGCACATAGAGACCGACGCGGTCCAGCGAAGTCACTTGTTGACCGAGTAAGGTACCGTCGTCCTCGGTATAGGTCCAGGAGGACATGAGTTGCTTCTCATGGTAGCTGCGCACGCGATCCGCTGCCTCGCGCAGCGCCTTGCGCTGCTCGGCAGGCAGGCTATCCAGCGCTGCTTTAAGCTCCGATTGAGACAGCTCCAGTTCCGCCATGCTCGCGACCTGCAGACGGTCGAAGCGATGTGTGTACTCCAGCACCGCGGCGTCACCCCGGGTTTTGACATCGCGCAAGATGTCGGCCACGACCTGGTCGATCTTGTCATCCTGCGCCGTCTCGAAAGCCAGCAAGTCCTTGAGCGCTTGCTCGAAGCCTACATCGGCGGTTGATAAACGTCGAATATCCATAAAAGAACCTAGTTGTTATCTGCGACCGCTTTGGCAAAACTATCCATGATAGGTTGCAAGGCATCGCGTTTCAGTTTGAGTGAAGCCTGGTTGACGATCAGGCGCGAGCTGATGTCGGTGATCTCTTCCACGGCTTTCAGGTTGTTGGCGCGCAAGGTACCGCCCGTACTTACCAGATCGACGATGGCATCGGCCAGCCCGACCAGTGGACCTAGCTCCATGGAGCCGTAAAGCTTGATCAGGTCGACATGCATGCCTTTATCGGCAAAGTGTTCGCGCGCCGTCTGTACGTACTTGGTCACGACCTTGAGGCGAGCGCCGCGCCGAATGGAACCGAAATAATCGAAATCCTCGCGCACCGCCACCATCATCTTGCAACGGGCGATCTTGAGATCCAGTGGCTGATAGAGTCCGGCGCCACCATGTTCGTTCAATACATCCTTGCCGGCGATCCCCAGGTCGGCCGCACCATATTGCACATAGGTGGGGACGTCACTGGCGCGAACGATGATCAGACGCACGTCTTCACGGTTGGTCGGCAGGATCAGCTTGCGCGATGACTCGGGAGCCTCGAGCGCAGTGATGCCGGCCGCTGCCAGCAGCGGAGTCGTTTCCTCAAAGATTCGGCCTTTGGATAAGGCGATGGTGATCATAAGATCCTCTGTATCAATGGACGCGCCGGACTTTTGCGCCCAGCACGGTCAGTTTCTCTTCCAGCTTCTCATAGCCACGGTCAAGATGATAGATACGCTCGATCGTGGTCTCGCCGCGCGCCACCAGAGCCGCCAGCACCAGGCTGGCGGAAGCGCGAAGGTCGGTCGCCATGACGGTAGCGCCATCCAGATGGTCGACTCCTCGCACGATAGCCGTATTGCCTTCGACATGGATATCGGCACCCAGTCGCTGCATCTCCTGCACATGCATGAAGCGGTTCTCGAAGATGGTCTCGACCACATGGCCAGCACCATCTGCCACCGTATTCAGTGCCATGAATTGTGCCTGCATGTCGGTGGGGAAGGCGGGATGCGGGGCGGTACGGATATTCACCGACTTCAGTCTGCCATTGCCGGTGACCGTGATACGGTCGCCGTCATGCTCAACGTGAGCGCCCGCTTCGCGCAGTTTTTCGATCACGGCATCAAGCAGGTCCGCACGTGCATTGCGCAATGTTACCTTGCCGCCGGTCATCGCGGCAGCCACCATGTAAGTGCCCGCTTCGATACGGTCGCAAATGATGGCATGCTCGGTGCCCTGGAGACGCTCCACACCATGGACGGTGATGACATCCGTGCCCACACCTTCGATACGGGCTCCCATCTTGATCAGGCACTCTGCCATATCCACCACTTCCGGCTCGCGGGCGGCGTTCTCCAGTACCGTCGTCCCCTCGGCGAGCGCGGCGGCCATCATCAGGTTCTCGGTACCGGTGACGGTCACCAGATCCATGAAGATACGCGCCCCTTGCAGACGCTTGTTCGGCAAATGGGCAGTGCTGGCTTCGATGTAGCCGTGTTCGATGTGGATCTCGGCCCCCATGGCTTTCAAGCCCTTGATATGCAAGTCCACCGGGCGCGAACCGATGGCACAGCCACCGGGCAACGAGACACGCGCATGACCGAACCGTGCCAGCAAGGGGCCTAGCACCAGGATCGAGGCACGCATGGTCTTGACCATCTCGTAAGGCGCCTCGTGCGAGGTGATCCGGCTCGCGTCGAGCGTGACGGCGTTCTGTCCTTCTTTAGTGACCTGCACCCCCATATGTTCTAGCAAATGGTATGTGGTGCCGACATCACGCAATGCAGGCACGCTGGTCAGACGCAACGGGGTCTCCGCCAGCAGTGCCGCACAGATGATAGGCAAGGCGGCGTTCTTCGCACCCGAGACGGTGACTTCACCCTGTAGCGGCACGCCGCCTTCGATGACGAGCTTATCCAATTAGGCGGCCGCTTCCTGCAGCAGCTTCTGCAACTCGCCCTGTTCGTAAAGGTCACGCATGATATCGGCGCCGCCGATGAATTCGCCCTTGATGTAGAGCTGCGGAATCGTCGGCCAGTTTGCGTAGACCTTGATTCCGTCACGGATGGCCGGATCGGCCAAGACATCGACGGCAACGAAATCCTTGACACCACTGGCCTGCAGGATCTGCACTGCCAGCCCTGAGAAACCGCATTGCGGGAATTTAGGGCTACCCTTCATATAGAGCACGACCGGGTTGGCCTTGATCTGATTCTTGATGATCTCTTGTGTATCCATTTCATTACTCTCCAAATCGTGATTCGTTATAGCCGATGAGGGCTCGGTGAACTATTTGTCCGCAAACTTGGCCCAGGCCTCTGGGGTGAAGGTACGCATGGACAAGGCATGGATCTCTTCACGCATGCGGTCGCCCAATGCCTGGTAGACCAGTTGATGCTGTTGCACCATGTTCTTGCCCGTGAATTGCGCACTGACGATGACGGCCTCGAAATGCTGGCCATCGTCGCCGAGCACTTGTACGTGGTCGCAGGGCAAGCCCTGCATGATGTAATCCCGTAATTCTTCCGCGCGCAGCATGTCGATCCTGTCTTGGATTAGTCCATGGGGCCAGCCCTTGAGCTAACCCCGTAATTTATAGCCGGATTTCAGCATTTTCAAAGTCAGCCATGATAGGACAAAAAAGCTGCCCGCGACAACGCTTAAGCTGATGGCAGGCGAAATATCCCCTGTGCCGAAGAACCCATAGCGGAAGCCGTCGATCATGTAGAAGAACGGGTTGAAATGCGACACGGTCTGCCAGAACGGCGGCAAGGAATGGATCGAGTAGAACACCCCGGACAAGAACGACAGCGGCATGATGATGAAATTCTGGAATGCCGCCATCTGGTCGAACTTGTCAGCCCAAATGCCAGCCACGATACCGAAAGCGCCGAGCAAGGCACTGCCCGTGATGGCGAACGCCAGGATCAGCCACGGATAAGTGATGGGTAGATCGACGAACAGGATGGCGACCAGGTAGATCCCCAGACCGACGACCAGGCCACGGATCACGGAAGCCGCGAGGAAGGCGAGGAAGAACTGTAGATACGAGATCGGCGTCAGCAGCACGAACACGAGATTGCCCATGACCTTGGACTGGATCAGGCTGGAAGAACTATTCGCGAAGGCATTCTGCAACACGGACATCATGATCAAGCCCGGGATCAGGAAAGTCGTATAGCTGACGCCGTGCACTTGCACCCGTCCTTCCAGCACATGCGAGAACACCAGCAGATAGAGCAAAGCCGTCATCACCGGCGCGGCGACTGTCTGGAAACTGACGCGCCAGAAGCGCAGCAATTCCTTCTTGAACAGGGTCCAAGGCCCACGGAGATTGGTCATCATGCCCGGCCCACCAGGTTCACGAATACATCTTCCAGGTCGGCCTCGATCAGCTGCATATCGACAACGGCCACATTCGCGGCGCGTAACTCGGTCAGGACGAACTCGACCTGCGCCACTTCATTGAGCGCCAGCGTATAGTCGAGGCCATCGGCGAATTTGACCAGGTCCATCAGACTGGCGGGCAGAGCATCTGCGAGCTTCAACTGGAGGTTCTTGCCCGGCAGGCGGTTCAGCAGGTTTTGCGTGCTATCGAGCGCGACGATCTCGCCCTGCTTCATCATCGCCACGCGCGAACACAGCGTCTCCGCTTCTTCAAGATAGTGCGTGGTGAGGATGATGGTGTGCCCTTCACGATTCAGGCGTTTGATGAATTCCCACAGCATCTGGCGTAATTCGACATCGACCCCGGCAGTCGGCTCATCCAGTACGATCACAGGCGGCTTGTGCGCCAACGCCTGTGCGATCAAAGCGCGACGTTTCATGCCGCCCGACAACCTTCGCATATTGGTATGGGCTTTATCCGTCAGTCCCAGGCATTCGATGATCTCATCGACCCAGGCATCGTTCTCCCGACCACGGCCGAAATAACCAGCCTGGAAGCGCAGCATCTCGCGCACGTTGAAGAATGGATCGAATACCAGTTCCTGCGGCACGACACCCAGGGCACGCCGTGCGTCGGCATATTGCGTCTGTACATCGAAACCCAGCACCGACAACTTGCCGCTCGTCGGCTTCAGCAACCCCGCCAGCAGATTGATCAGGGTAGATTTGCCGGCCCCGTTAGGGCCGAGCAGGGCAAAGAATTCGCCTTGCTCGATGGTCAGGTCTACCCCTTTCAGCGCTGCCAAGCCACCGAAATGCTTTTGAACCTGCTCGAGTTGAATCGCGGGAATCATAGGGTCTGGTATGGGGTCATCGCCCCGATACTCAATGGGAAGTTTGCGGGATCAGCTCTAGCACGCCGTACAGCGTGGCCAGGCTCAACAGGTTCTTCGGCAGATTTGCGAAGGTGACTTTGTGCTTACTGGCATGCGCCTGGCGCAACCATTCGAACATCAGGCTGATGCTGGCGGTATCCACGTTGGACACCTCAGCCAAGTCGATCTCGACGTTCTGCGCGTTACCGAGCGCAGCACTCTCGGACAGCAGGGCGCAGATATGGTCAGCGGTGATGTCACCACTAACCAACCAGCGATTGCCTTGTAAGGTGATCTGGGCCAATTGCTTACGCTTACTTGTTCTTGGTCGCCAGCTTCTCGATCAGGCCGTCCATGCCGGACTGCTTGATCTCATTGCTGAACTGGCTGCGATAGTTGGTCACCAAGCTCACGCCTTCAATGACGATATCGTAGACCTTCCAGCTGTCACCGTTCTTTTCGAGGGCGTAGTCGACTGCCACAGGCTGGCCGCCTGGCTGTACGATCTCGGTCTTGACCGTGACATCGGTATCGCCGGGCTGGCTGCGCAATGGCTTGTACTCGATGGTCTGGTTACGGTATTTGGACAAGGCGGTCGCGTAAGTCCGCAACAGCAGGCTGCGGAACTCTTGCTGGAAAGCAGCTTGTTGTTCCTTGGTGGCACGATGCCAGTGTTTACCCAGTACCATGCGACAGACGCGATCGAAATTGAAATTCGGAAGGATCTTCTCTTCCGCCAGCGCGAATACCTTCTTCTGATCGCCGTTCTGGATATCCTTGTCCTTCTTGATGATGGTCAGCACGTCTTCCGCGGTACTCTTGACCAGCTCATCGGGGCCGATGGCAGCCAGCGCAAGCTGCGAAGAGGCCATCAACATTAAACCCAACAAACACTTGATGATGCTGTTCATGCTTTATTCCGTCTCTTTCTTGTCAGTGGATTCGGAAGCCTTGTTGTAGAGGAATTGACTGATCATCTTTTCCAGTACCACTGCGTCCTGCGTGTGCGTGATTTTATCACCATTCTGCAGGCTCGCTTCGTCACCGCCGGCCTCAAGGCCGACGTACTGCTCGCCCAACAGGCCAGCCGTGTAGATATTGGCGAACGTATCCTTGGGGAAGGGGTAGCGCTTATCTACCTTTAGGGTCACCTTTGCCTCATAAGTTTCAGTATCGAACTGAATGGCATCGACCCGACCGACGACGACACCCGCACTTTTGACCGGCGCACGTGGCTTGAGCCCGCCGATATTCTCGAATGCCGCGGTCACCGTGTAGGTCTCACCGATATCGCTGGACGTAAGATTACCTACCTTCATGGCCAGCCCCAATAAGGCTGCCGCGCCAGCTGCGGCGAAGATGCCTACCCATAGATCGATCGTCGTGCGTTCCATTTCTACTCCTCAGTGTGTTCAGCTGATCATGAACGAGGTCAAGACAAAGTCCAGGCCTAATACAGCCAATGATGAATTCACTACAGTGCGCGTGGTCGCCCGACTCACACCCTCAGCCGTCGGCGGCGCATCAAATCCCTCGAACAGCGCGATCATGGTGCAAGCAACGCCGAAGACGGCACTCTTGATGACACCATTGACGATGTCCGCCTGAAAATCGACATTGGCCTGCATCTGCGACCAGAAGGCCCCGTGATCGACCCCGATCAACGGTACCGCTACCAGGTAGCCGCCCAGGATACCGACCATCGAGAACAAGGCGGCCAGCAAAGGCATGGAGATCACACCGGCCCAGAAACGTGGGGCCACAACGCGCGCGATCGGGCTGACCGCCATCATCTCCATGGCGGACAATTGTTCTGTGGTCTTCATGAGGCCGATTTCGGCAGTGATCGCCGTACCGGCACGGCCAGCGAACAACAGGGCCGTCACCACAGGCCCGAGTTCTCGAACGAGCGAAAGTGCCACGAGCACGCCGATCGCTTCGGATGAGCCATATTTCTGCAGGGTGTTATAGCCTTGCAGGGCCAAGACCATGCCGACGAAGAAGGCCGACACTAGGATGATGACCAGTGACATCACCCCAGTGAAATAGATCTCGCGAATGGTCAGATGCAGTCGACGGAAACTTTCGCCAGAGTAGATCAGCGTATAGCCGAAGAACCGGACCGCGGCCCCCAAGCGCCAAAGGCGATCGATAATGCGATGGCCGATGCCACGTAACTTGGTTGCAACAGCATTAAGCATCATGGCCTCTCAACATATCTTTTCTGTAATCGGGCGCAGAATAGTGGAAAGGCACAGGTCCATCGACGTCACCATGCACGAACTGGTGCACGAAGGGCTGGGTCGACTGACGCAGGTCGTCCGGCGTCCCTTCAGCTTCCACCACACCGTTGGCCACGATGTAGACATAATCGGCGATGGCGAACGCCTCTTTCACGTCGTGTGTGACGACGATCGAGGTCGCACCTAGCGCGTCGTTCAGTTTCTTGATGAGGTTGCAGGTGACGCTCATGGAGATCGGGTCTAGACCGGTGAACGGCTCGTCATACATGACGATCTCTGGATCCAGCGCGACCGCCCGCGCCAGAGCGACTCGACGTGCCATGCCCCCGGAGAGCTCTGTCGGCATCAGGTTGCGCGCGCCACGCAAACCGACCGCATTGAGTTTCATCATCACTAGATCGCGGATGATGGTTTCCGGCAAATCAGTATGCTCACGAATGGGAAAAGCCACATTCTCATACACCGACAGGTCAGTGAACAAGGCGCCGAACTGGAAGAGCATGCCCATCTTGCGGCGCAGCAGGTAAAGCCCGTGACGATCCTGATGATGCACGACCTTACCATCGACCAGCACTTTTCCGTGCGTCGGTTTCAGTTGCCCACCGATCAACCGCAGCAGCGTCGTCTTGCCGCTGCCGCTACCACCCATGATGGCGACGACCTTGCCTCGCGGAAAAGACATGTTGATGCCTTTGTGCAGCAAGCGACCCTTGTAGCCAAATGATAGGTTGTCGATTTCGACGATGTTGTCAGACATGTTGATCTGGTCAGTTTTATTCAGCGGCTTATTCTAATGCAAATCAGCTTGTGAACATAACTTTACGTACAGCACTGGCAATAAAAAAGCCCGCCTAAGCGGGC
>CBFGLF010000015.1:0-22406 GCA_965649545.1 uncultured Methylotenera sp. | reverse complement strand
GCCCCATTGCAGGACGGCGTCGCGTGGATGCTCGACACCTTGCGTGCCGACGCGCTGGAGCCGCTGTTCGCGAGCACGCCGGCCTGGTTCAAGGGACTGATGCTCGACGGCATCTACAACGGTGTCGGCACGGTAGCGGCGTTCATCCCCATCATCATCCTGTTCTTCCTCATCATGACCATGGTGGAAGACAGCGGCTACCTGTCACGCGCGGCCTTCCTGCTCGACGCGCTGATGGCGAAGATGGGCCTCGATGGCCGCGGCTTCGTCATGATGCTCATGGGTTTCGGCTGCAACGTGCCGGCGCTGATGGGCACGCGCGTCATGCGCTCGCGCAACCTGCGCCTGTTGACCATGCTGGTGATCCCGCTCTCGCTGTGTTCGGCCCGCCTGCAGGTGTTCGTGTTCCTCACCGCCATCCTGTTCAGCCCCAGCCAGGCGCCGTTCGTCCTGTTCTTCCTTTACCTCGCCAGCTTCGCCGCGATCTTCCTCACTGCGCTGATCTACAAAGGCAAGTACGTGAGCCACGAGCCGTTCATCCTGGAATTGCCGCCCTATCGCTTCCCCACACCCAGACAGGTCTGGCTGCGCGGCTGGCAGGAAGTGCGGCACTTCCTCAATCGTGCGTCCAAGTTCATCGTCATCGGCGTCGTGCTGGTCTGGGCCTTGACCAATTTCCCGACGGATGTCGCGCCGGCAAGCAGCGGCACGCTGGCCGGCCAGATCGGCAGCTTCTTCGCGCCGGTGCTGGACCCGATCGGCATCGACGCGCAACTCGCCATCGCCCTCATCTTCGGCTTCGTCGCCAAGGAGATCGTGGTGGGCGCGCTGGCGGTGATCTACGGATTGCAGGGGGACGCGCTGATGCAATTGATGGGACAACAACTGGATTGGGTGCAGGGCATGAGCTTCATGCTCTTCACGCTGATCTATACCCCCTGCCTCTCGACCATCGCCACGCTGAGAACGGAATCCAAAAGCACCGGCTTCATGTTCCTGTCGATCGGCTGGTCGCTATTGCTGGCCTGGGTGGTGAGCTTCGTCTTCTATCAGTCGGCCAGAGCATTAGGTTATTGATTTAATCTGATAAGACTCACTACTTCCCATAAGGGTAGTGAATCAGTTGGCGAGCGGAGTGAAGTGCAAGGCACGGGGAGCGCAGAACCTGAAGACAGTACAATTAGTACGGCGAGGGTTCGAGCATTCCCGCAACGCAGCAATTCATCCGCACAGGCACTGAGGCGCTGCCCTTAGCGAACCGCTGAGAACTCCAATGCATTCCCGTCCGGGTCTCGACAGAACACCGCTGCCCGACCCGACTTGCTCATGCTGTAGGGCACGCCGGCCTTGTCCAGCGCTTCGCGGATAGGCGCCACATCTTCCACCGAGAACGCCACGTGATTGTCACGGCCGCCATGTTCGGGCCTGGTGACGTGTTCATAGGGATTGGGCACGACCATGAGGTGCAGCTGGTTGGCGCCGATGTCGTACCAGACGCCTTCGAAACTGAAATCCGGGCGGTTGGGATTCGGCGTCAGGCCCAGCAGGCCTTCATAGAAATCGCGGGACTGCTTCAGGTCCGAGACGATGAGCCCGGCGTGCATCAATTGTTGGATTTGGATCATAGGTCTAGTGTGCGGTTCTGAACATGAAATAGACGGCCCCCATCAGGCAGAGGCCCGCCCAGAGGAAATCCAGTTTGATCGGTTGTTGCATATAGAAGAGCGCGAACGGCACGAATACGATCAGGGTGATGACTTCCTGCAATATCTTGAGTTGGGCCAGCGACAGCACAGTGAACCCGATGCGGTTCGCCGGCACCTGGAACATATACTCGACGAAGGCGATCGCCCAGCTGATGAACGCGGCGATGTACCACGGCTTGGCGCTGAGATTCTTCAAGTGGGCATACCAGGCGAACGTCATGAAGAGGTTCGCCAGGCTGAGCAGCAGGATGCTCTTGAAGACTGCCGGCATGGACTGGCTAGATCGCGGCTTCGTCCGTCTCGCCGGTACGGATGCGGATCACCTGTTCGACGGTGGAGACGAAGATCTTGCCGTCGCCGATCTTGCCGGTGTGGGCGGCCTTGATGATGGCTTCGATGGCGGATTCCACCAGATCGTCACCGATCACCAGTTCGACCTTGATCTTGGGCAGGAAGTCGACCACGTATTCGGCACCGCGATACAGCTCGGTGTGGCCCTTCTGGCGACCGAACCCCTTGACTTCAGTCACGGTCAGGCCGTTGACGCCGATCTCGGATAAGGCTTCGCGTACTTCGTCCAGCTTGAACGGTTTGATGATCGCTTCGATTTTCTTCATACCTTGCTCTCCCCCAGCTACCTAAAAGGTGGTTAATGACTGAATCTAAACTTCGATGTTATCGGATAACGTCTGTCCTTGCCAAACCCTCGATGCGTGATGCGTACGCCGACCGGCGCCTGGCGACGTTTGTATTCGTTGATATCGATCAAGCGCACGACACGGGCCACATCCTGCTGGCGGAACCCCATGTCGACGATATCGAGCGGGCTGCAGTCATGTTCGACATAGGCCTCCATGATGGCGTCCAGCACCTCGTAAGGCGGCAGGCTGTCCTGGTCGGTCTGGTCGTGCCGCAGCTCCGCCGATGGCGCGCGCAGGATGATGCGTTGCGGGATCACCGGCGACAGGCTGTTACGGTAATGCGACAGCTTGTAGACCAGCGTCTTGGGCACATCCTTGAGCAAGGAGAAGCCGCCCGCCATATCCCCATAGAGGGTCGAGTAGCCGACCGCCATCTCGCTCTTGTTGCCGGTGGTCAGCACGATGCTGCCGAACTTGTTGGAGATCCCCATGAGCAGTGTGCCGCGGATGCGGGCCTGCAGGTTCTCTTCCGCGGTATCGAACGGACGGCCGGCGAATTCGCCTGCCAGCGTCGCACAGAACTGCTCGAACAAGGGCCGGATGGCCAGTTCGGAATACTCGACGCCGAGCCCCCCGGCCATCTCACGCGCATCGGCGATACTGATATCCGCCGTGAATTCTGACGGCATCATCAAGGCCTTGACCTTGTCGGCACCGAGGGCGTCGACCGCGATCGCCAGCGTCAATGCGGAATCGATGCCGCCGGATAGCCCCAGCACGACCCCCGGGAACCCGTTCTTCGTCACATAATCGTGCAGGCCCAGGCACAGCGCTTCATAGACGGAGGCTTCCAGGCTGAGTTGCGGGCGGATCTCGGCTGCGAGGGGCTGGGTACGGTCGAATTCGATCACCCCCAGCATCTCCTCGAACGGCGGCAGTTGCAGCGTCAAAGCGCCCTCGTCATCCAGCACGAAGGAGCCGCCGTCGAACACCAGTTCGTCCTGGCCACCGACCAGGTTGGTGTAGACGACCGGCATACCGGTCTCGCTGACACGCTGCTTGAGCACGTCATGCCGCGTGACTTGCTTGTCGATGTGGAATGGTGAGGCATTGAGCGCGAGCAGCACTTCCGCACCCGCCTGACGGGTCTGCATGGCCGGGCCCGCTTCCCAGACGTCGGCACAGATGACGACGCCGAAACGGATCCCCTGATGGTCGAATACCAGCGGCGCATCGCCCGGCGTGAAATAGCGCACTTCGTCGAATACGCTGTGGTTGGGCAACACCTGCTTGCGGTAAGTCCCCAGGACATGACCGGACTGCACCACCGAGGCCGCGTTGAAGCAATCGCCGTTCTCGGCGAGCGGGTGGCCGACGATGACGGTCAGTCCGGCAGGCAGCTGTGCGGTGAGCCTTTGCAGGGCATCGGCGCAAGCCTGGTTGAAGTCGTCGCGTAACAGCAGGTCTTCTGGGGGATACCCGCTCAAGGCGAGCTCCGGGGTCATCATCAGGGTGCAGCCGGCCGCTTGCGCCTGTTGGGCGTAGTCGACGATCCTGGCCGCATTGCCGCTCAGGTCGCCGACGGTGCTATTGATCTGGGCTATGCCGATTTTCACTGTGTCAATTTCCACTCTGCCAAACGCACGGAGGTGATTTCAGGGCGATATGCATGGTATCGAATCGGAAGACGTCTTGGTCATGCCGATCGATCGCTGCGCTCAATAGCTGCCGCCTGCGTCTTTGATCATCTGCACGATCTCGGGATTCTTGCCCTTGAGGGCGTAGACCAGTGCCGTCAGACCGTACTGGTCCTTGGCCTTCACGTCCGCGCCGCTCTGCAGCAGCAACTGGACCATGCTGAGGGAATCGTTATCGACCGCCACTTGCAGCATGGGCGTGCCTTCCTTGTCCTTGTGGTTGACGTCGGCGCCCTTGTCGATCAAGAGCTTGGCGGTATCGGTCTTGGATTTCTTCACGGCCCAGTTGAGGGCCGTCCACTTGGTGCTATCGACCGCACCGATGCTGGCACCGCGCTCGAGCAGCAGGTTGACGGCTTCGGTGTTGCCTTCGCGCGCCGCATACATCAGGGCCGTCAGGCCGAAACGGTCACGTGCCGCGGTATCCGCGCCACTCTTGAGCAGAGTCTCGATGGTCTGCAGGTCGCCGTTCTTCGCGGCATACATGAGGATGGTCTTGCCGTCGTCGCTCTTGCTGTTGGGGTTGATCCCGCTCTTGATCAGCAGGTCGACGGTCTCGTGGTAGCCCGAAGTCGCGGCCATGCCGAGCGCGCTCCAGCCGGATTCGTCTCGCACCTTGGGGTCAGCGCCATGGTCCAGCAGCACTTGCACGGTCGGCACATAGTTCTTCTTGGCGGCGAACATCAGCGCGGTCCAGCCGCCCTTGTCCTTGGCGTTGACGTCGGCGCCCTTGGCCAGGAGCACCTTCGCCACCTCGGCCCTATCCTTGCGCGCGGCGTACATCAGCGCGGTGATGCCTTCATTGTCCGCCGTGTTCGGATTGACCCCGCTGGCCAGCATGGCCTGCACCGTCTTCACATCGCCCTTGGCCGACGCGGTCAGCAGGTAGGGGATGCTCTCCTGCGCCTGCAGCGGCAGGCTGAAGAACCAGGTGAAGGTCAGTAGGATCAGGCCGAGTGTGCGTAACATAGGACTCCTGCTATCTGGGTTATTTATCTGCCGCTCTTGGCGTTGATGGCGGCCTGTACGGCTTTGCCGAGGTCGGCGGGCGAACTGGCGACGACCACGCCGGCCTGCTCGAGGGCGCGGATCTTGTCTTCCGCCTTGCCGCTACCACCGGAGATGATGGCACCGGCGTGGCCCATGCGTTTGCCTTTGGGCGCGGTCTGGCCGGCGATGTACCCGGCGACCGGCTTCTTCATGTGGCGCTGGATGTAATCCGCGGCCGCTTCCTCGTCGCTACCACCGATCTCGCCGACCATGATGACGGCTTCAGTCTCCGGATCCGCCTCGAACATCTGCAGGCAATCGATGAAGTTCATGCCGCGGATCGGATCGCCGCCGATGCCGACGCAGGTCGATTGCCCCAGACCCAGAGCCGTCGTCTGGTGCACAGCTTCATAGGTCAGCGTGCCGGAACGAGAGACGATGCCCACCTTGCCGCGCAGATGGATACTGCCTGGCATGATGCCGATCTTGCACTCGCCGGGGGTGATCACACCCGGACAGTTCGGACCGACCATGCGTACGCCATTGGCCTTGAGTGCCGCCTTGACGTTCAGCATGTCCAGCACCGGGATCCCTTCGGTGATGCAGACGATGAGTGCGATGCCGGCATCCGCCGCTTCCAGGATGGAATCCGCCGCATAGGCAGGCGGCACGTAGATCATGGTGGCCGTGGCACCGGTCTCATCGACCGCGGCACGCATGGTGTTGAACACCGGCAGGCCCAGATGCTGCTGGCCGCCCTTGCCCGGCGTTACGCCGCCTACCACCTGGGTGCCGTAAGCCAGTGCCTGTTCCGAGTGGAACGTGCCCTGCTTGCCGGTGAAGCCCTGGCATAAAACCTTCGTGTTCTTGTCTACCAGAATCGCCATATCACACCTTCACTGCCGCGACAGCCTGCTCGGCTGCATCGGTCAATCCATTCGCCGAGATGATCGAGAGCCCGCTCTCGCTCAGCATCTTTCTGCCCAGTTCAACGTTCGTGCCTTCAAGACGGACGACAACCGGGATGGTGATGCCGACCTCCTTCACCGCGGTGATGATGCCTTCGGCGATGATGTCGCAGCGCATGATGCCGCCGAAGATATTGACCAGGATGGCCTTGACGTTATCGTCGGCCAGGATGATCTTGAACGCCTTGGCCACGGTCTCCGCCGTGGCGCCGCCGCCGACGTCGAGAAAGTTGGCGGGCGCGCCGCCGTGCAGCTTGATCAGGTCCATGGTCGCCATGGCCAGCCCGGCGCCGTTGACCATGCAGCCGATGTTACCGTTGAGCGCGATGTAGTTGAGGCCGCTGGAATGCGCTTGCGCTTCCTTGGCGTCGTCCTGGCTCCAGTCACGTTGTTCGGCCAGCGCCTTCTGGCGATAGAGCGCGTTGTCGTCGACGCTGATCTTGCAATCCAGCGCGACCAGGGCGCCGTCGGTCGTCACCACCAAGGGGTTCACTTCCAGCAGCGAGAGGTCGTTCTCCTTGAACAGGCGATAGAGGCCTTTGGCCAGTCGGGTGAAAGCAGCGATCTGATCGCCGACCAGGCCCAGCCCGAACGCCAGGTTGCGTGCCTGGAAATCCACCAGTCCATTCAAGGGGTCGCAAACTTCCTGCAGGATCTTCTCCGGGCTGTGCTCGGCGATCTCTTCGATATCCATGCCGCCCGAGGCGGATGCCACCATGACCACACGCTCCAGGCTACGGTCCACCAGCAGGGAGAGATATAGTTCACGTGCGATGGGCAGGGTCTGCTCGACCAGCACCCGGGTGACCAGTTGGCCGTCAGGCGCGTTCTGATAAGTGACCAAAGGTTTGCCGATGAGGCTTTCGACCGCCGTACGCAGCTCGGCGTGCGACTTTACCAACTTGACGCCCCCTGCCTTGCCGCGACCTCCGGCATGGATCTGCGCCTTGACGACCCAGGCATCGCCGCCGATCTGCTTGGCGGCGAGGGTGGCCGCATCAGCGGTATCGACGACTTCACCCTTGGGAATGGCCAAACCGTAGTGTTGCAACAGGTGTTTGGCCTGGAATTCGTGTAGATTCATGGAAATGGTGGGTTGTTTTGCGAATACATGCATTTTCGCCGAATTCCCGCTAATTAGCCAGCCAATTAGCCTGCCATGAAGCCACGGCAGCGCCGCATGGCAACCGTCTGGCACGGTGTATAATCCGGGCACCGAATTCATGATGACCCACCATCCTATGCGTTTCGTCGTACAACATCCGGCCCTGCAACCGCAGCACTTGCAACAGCTGACCACCATGGCGCACGGCCACGCCTTTACCCGCATTAATGCCGATGCGTATTACCTCAAGTTCGACAGCGAACCTGAGACGCCGATGATGCTGCGCTTACGCACCTATTGTGTGGAAAACGGCCTGGATTGCGCCCTGGTGCCTGATGCGCAGACCTTGCAGCATTTCGGCCTCGCGGTGATGGACATGGACTCGACGCTGATCAGCATCGAATGTATCGATGAGATCGCCGATATGTGCGGCCTCAAGAAAGAGATCTCCATGGTGACCGAGAGCGCCATGCGCGGCGAGATCGAGTTCGCCGAGAGCCTGCGCCAGCGCGTCTCGCTGCTCAAGGGCCTGGAAGAGTCCGCCCTGCAGCGGGTCATCGACGAACGCCTGCAGCTCAACCCGGGCGCGCTCAAATGGATACAGACCTGCAAGGAACATGGCATCACCACCCTGCTGGTCTCCGGCGGCTTCGATTTCTTCGCTGAGAAAGTCAGGGCCATGACCGGGCTGGACCAGATCCGCGCGAACACGCTGGAGATCGTCGACCACAAGCTCACCGGCAAGGTCCTGGGCGACATCGTCGACGGCCAGGCCAAGGCCGACCACCTCATCGCGCTGCGGGACAAGCTGGGTTTGCAAGCCTCGCAGGTCATCGCCATCGGCGATGGGGCCAACGACCTCAAGATGATGTCAGTCGCCGCAGTGGGCGTGGCTTACCATGCCAAGCCCATCGTGCAGCAACAGGCTACCTATGCGCTCAACCACATGGGGCTGGACGGCATCGCCAACCTGTTCACCGTGATTTGAGCAAGTGCGGCCGCAGTACCCGCTTAATCAACAAAAAAGCCGCGAACTCCGCGGCTTTTTTGTTGGCCTGTCACGATCTCGGGTTCATTTAACGTGGATGGGCAACCAGACCACTTCACCGGCCTTCATGTCAGGCACGATGACATAACGGCCATCCTTGCTCATGGCGATATCCGCCGCGGCCTTGAAGCCTTCCTTGACCAGTTTCACCTCGTCCTTCACCGCATCGACACTGAACACCTTGCCGTTCTTCCAGTCGCTGACGAACATCAGGCCCTTGGGGTGATGCACGAGGCCGTCGCCCCCGCCGAAGCCCTGCGCCAGTTCCTGCATCTCACCTGACCCGAGGTCGAGCCGATAGAGGATGCCGGAAGCGAAATCGACCTGCATCATGATCTTGCCGGTGTCGTCCATGAGCAAGCCGTTGGGCGCCAGCACACGTTTATCCTTCTCGCCGTCGATGAGCAAGGTCACCTTGCCCGCCGGGTCGATCTTGTAGATCGCGCCGCCCACGCCTTCCAAGTTACCGCTGTCGCTGAGGTAAAGGTTGCCTTGCAGGTCCGGCTCGAGGTCATTGAGGAACTTGGGGGGATGCTGGAATGCCTCGGCAGCCACGAACACGGACCAGCTGCCGTCCGGCGCGACCTTCAACACCCGTGTCTTATCCGCCACGTACAGGTGGTCGCCGATGAACGCCAGTCCCTTGGGGTCGTCCATCCCTTTGGCGAATACGGCGATCTTGCCGTCCTTGTCGATGGTGCTGATCTGGCCGTCGCCATCCTTGCCGAATTCGACGATCTCAGAGACGTAGACCTTGCCGTCCTTGCCTTCGACCACCGATTCCGGGGTCTTGAGTCCGGAGACGGTCTTGCCCTGATGGGCCTGCGCACTGATGCCGATGGTGGCGAACAGCCCAGCGAGACACGATGCGATGAGGGTTTTCTTGCTTGGGAACATACCTTCTCCTAGAACGACATGACGGATATTGCAGGGGCGGGCAACAGGGTCACCATGGAACATGGCGCCGGTGCGTTATCCGCAGGCACTTCGGCTTTCAGCAGATTCTGTAACGCGGGATCGGCTTTCATCTTCTCGGCGACCGTGGTCATCGCCAGCTTATAGACGGTCGATATCTTGCGCTCACGGTCAGCGCGGATGTCGAGGAAACCATCGGCCATACCCTCGCCGACATAGGTCGCCAGCGGTTTACCGGTGCCGGAGTACACGCTTGCCCGGATCTTGCTGTGGTATTGCTTCATCAAGGGGTTGTAGAAGATCGACGGGCGCAGCCAGACCAAGGTCTTGCCAGGATTGTTACCCTCGCAGACACCGACTTCACCGAACGCTTGGCCGAGCACTTCCTTGGCCGCACTTTCGACGCTGGGGCCCTGAGTGACCCAATGATTATAGTAATAGTGTCGCAGGCTCACTTCGCTGGAGTAATCCTGCGGGTGGATGAATACCAGCATGGACGGCGCATCCGCCTCCTTGGCGTTGGCAGACCCCATGAGTAGCCCCGCGAAAGCAAGCCCGACCAGACCTCTTGCCAATCTATAGTGACGCATCTTCATATCCTTTCAAAGAAACACTGAGAGTGACTCATGGTTTATGCGTCACCCGGTAGATCAATCCCGCCCGATCATCCGACACATACAACGCGCCGTCCGGGCCAACGACCACATCCACAGGCCGGCCCCACGCACCGTCCTGGCTGAGCCAGCCGGTCATGAAATCCGTGACCGATACGGGCTTGTCACCCTCGAACTTGACCTGGACCAGTTTGTAGCCGGAAGGCTGCTGACGATTCCAAGAACCGTGCAAGGCGACGATGGCGCTGTTCCTGTATGACTGCGGAAACGCGCTTTGGTGCAGAAATGCGATACCGATCGGGGTGGAATGGGCCGGGAACGTGGCAACGGGCGGTTTGGTGGTCGTGCAGAACCCGTCCGTGCCCGGGAAGTTGGGATCGACCACCTGGTCGCCCCAGCAATGCGGCCAGCCATAGTGCTGACCACCCTCGATACGGTTGAGATGTTCGGGCGGCAAGTCGTCATCCACCCGTCCACCCTTCTTGCCGGACCGCATGTCCGACCCGTTGTTGGTGGCGAACATAGCACCCGACACATGCCAGTCGAAACCTTGCGAATTACGCAGGCCTCTTGCCCATACCGGCGATTGCGCATGCCGACCCAGCGTCACCAGCGCGCCAGCAGGTTGTCCAGTCTTGGTATAGCGCAACATGGTGGCACGTAGCGGGTCGTTCTCGACACAGACGTTGCAGCTGGAGCCGACATTCAGGTAGAGATAGCCGTCCTCCCCCAATTTGAGCGACTTCAGGCTGTGACCGCCGCTCGGCAGGTCGCTGACCAAAGGTGTGATGCTGTCGGCAGGCCACTCGCCTTTCTTGCTCTCCAGACGCACGATGCCGTCCTGGTTCGCCACCAGCAGTTGACCGTCGACGAAAGCCAGGCCCTGAGGACCGTTCAGCTTGTCGGAGACCAGCACGACGTCATCGGCGCGTCCATCCTTGTTCAGGTCCGGCAACATGAGCACCTTGTTCTGCATGCCGAGGGAGAGGTGCAAGCGGCCCTTCGCGTCAAAGGCCATGAAACGTGGGCCACTGAAATATTCGGCGCCCTGCTGCTTGAGATCGGCAAAGACCTGCACCTGGAAACCGGCCGGCAACTTGAGCGCCGCGGCAGGATCTTTCGGCGCCGGGATGATCTCCGCCGGCTCAGCGAACGCTAACGACATCCAGCCTGCGAGGCAGAGTGCCAGTAAGTATCGGTGCATCGTATGGAAGACGTTCAAGATCCGCTCCGCATCAGGTCAGGACGTCTGACCAGATGTTCTTCGCCCAGTATTGCGCATAATCGCCTTCCTGCTCGCTCGGCTTGTCGGATAGCCCGCCGCCCTCGGCGGCGACCATGACCCGCTTCGCGGTGTCATAGCGATAGACATGCGCCACGTGCATCGCCATCTTGTCGGTGACATAGCTATAACAAGTGTTGGCGAACACCGGGGACGGATCGACCGGTTGCCCGTTCATGGCGCAGACGATGGCGCTGGCGCAGATGCGGGCCTGCGAGGTCGCCATGTGGGCGGATTTCGGCAAGGCGGCAGAGACCGCGTCGCCGACGATGTGGATGTTCGGTGCCACCTTCGACTCATAGGTGAGGAAATCGACTTCGCACCAGCGCTTGTCGATATTCACCACGCCCGCCATCTGTGCCGGTTTGCCCGCACGCTGGGGCGGGATGACATTCAATACATCGGCTTTGACCGTCTCGAACTCGGTCTTCACGGTGCGGGTCGCGATGTCGACATCCACTAGGCTACTGTTCGGTCTGTAGTCGATCATGCCCGGATACAGGTCGGCCCAAGCCTTGGTGAATAAGCCCTTCTTCGAGGTGATCTCGGGATTGGCGTCGAGGGCGATGATCTTGGCCCTGGCTTTGTGCTGCTTCAGGTAGAACGCCACCTGGCTGATGCGTTCGTAAGGTCCCGGTGGGCAACGGTAGGGGGCCTTGGGGACGCTGATGACGAAGACGCCGTTATCAGGCATCGCCATCAACTGCTTCTGCAGGTTGACGGTCTGCGGACCGGCCTTCCAGGCATGCGGCACGGCGATCTGCGCATCGATGCCCTGCAGGGTGGGTAGCTGGTCGTAGATGAAATCGACGCCGGGCGCGACGATCAGCCGGTCATAGCTGATCTGGCCGCGGGTCATCTTGACCGTGCGTGTCTGTGGGTCGATCGCCGTAACTTCGTCCTGCACCCACTGGATACCATGCTGGGTCTTCAACTGGTCATAGGCGAACATCAGTTCACCTATGTGCCTGCTGCCCCCCAACACCAGGTTACTGAGCGGGCAGGAGATGAAATGCTGGTTCGGCTCGATCACCACGACCTCGATGGTGCCTTCGCTCCACATCCGAAGATATTTGGCTGCCGTGGCGCCGGCATAGCCGCCGCCGATGACGATGACCCGGCCACGGGTCCGGGCTTTGGCGAACGAGAGAACTGGGTGGGCGAGCAGTGCCGCGCCTGCGGACAGTTTGAGGAAATCGCGACGGTCGATAGCCATGTCAGCCCCTATTCCACCGGTGTCGGTGTGATGGCGGCGGTACGAGGCTGGGCCGCGAAATAATGGGCGAGTTGTTCGATCTCGCTAGGCGTCAGCCCTTTGGCATGGCGATGCATGACGGTGGAAGGACGCTCACCGGAACGGAATGCCAGCATCTGGCTGGTGAAATGGCCCTGGTCGAGGCCCGCCAAGACTGGCGTTCCCCCGACACTATTGCCATTGGTCCCGTGACAGGCCGCACAGGAGGCGGCCAGGGTACGGATATGGATCGCATCGTCCGCAGCATTCGCCGAACCAAAGGCCATCACACTTATCAAGAGCATCCATGTCATGTCATGCTTTTGCATCATCAGGCCTTTGGGTTGGACGGTGCTATTTAACCATGCTATTGCTTTTTACTGGTGCTTCTTGCTGGCGCTACTTACTGATACTTCTTACAGACACTTCGCGTCAGTACAGCCGTCATCCATGGCGCCGTGCTTCAGCAGCAATTCGACGGTCTCAGGATGACCTTCGTCACGTGCTGCACGGACCAGGGAAACACCGCCACGCATCTTGATGTTAGGGTCAGCGCCCTTCTCGAGCAGATATTGCACCAGCTTGTTATTGCCTTCGTAAGTGGCATGGGCCAGTGGCGTCATCTTGGTGACCGGATGCTGGTAATTGAGGTTAGCGCCACGCTCGGCCAGGTACTTGACGACGGCCAGCTGGTTCTTGCTGGCTGCGGACAACAAGGGGCTCCAGGCAAAGAAGGTATCGTCGACCTTGACCTTGTCGGATTCGACATACTTCTTGACGATCGACAGCTTGCCGGTGGTGACCGCATTCATGAACTCGACCGACTCATCGTCCGTCAGGGCCCAGGCCGACAGGCTGGTCATCATCGCAACGGCGACCAGTAACGCTTTAATTGTTTTCATGCTGATCTTTCTCCTGCTCGTTATAGTTAAATGAACTGCTTTTCTACTTACCCTACATACTTCCTGGCGTTGCGGAACATCCTCAACCATGGACCATCCTCACCCCAGGCATCCGGATGCCATGAATGCTGCACGGTACGGAATACCCGTTCCGGGTGCGGCATCATGATACTGAATCGTCCATCGTGCGTCGTTAAGCCCGTGATGCCTTGCGGCGACCCATTCGGGTTGAATGGATAGGTCTCCGTCGCTTTCCCCGAGTTGTCCACGAAACGCATACTGACCAGTTTGTTTGCAAGCACATCATTGACAGCGGCGGCCGAAGAAAATTCCGCATAGCCTTCGCCGTGCGCCACGGCGATCGGCATACGGCTGCCGGCCATACCGCTAAAGAACAGCGAGGGCGAATCCAGCACTTCGACCATGGCGAAGCGGGCCTCGAACTGTTCGGACTTGTTGCGCACGAAATGCGGCCAGTGTTCCGCCCCCGGGATGATGCTGTGCAGGTTGCTCATCATCTGGCAACCGTTACAGACGCCGAGCGCGAAAGCCTCTTCCCGCTGGAAGAACGCCGAGAATTCGTCGCGCGCCCGTGCATTGAACAGGATGGACTTGGCCCAGCCTTCGCCGGCGCCGAGCACGTCCCCGTAGGAGAATCCGCCGCAGGCGACGAAGCCGGCGAAGTCCTTGAGGCTGATACGTCCACTGATGATGTCGCTCATATGCACGTCGTGCGCCTGGAAGCCGGCGCGGTCGAACGCGGCCGCCATCTCGACCTGGCCGTTGACGCCCTGCTCCCGCAGGATCGCCATCTTCGGCTTCGCGCCGGTGGCCACATAGGGCGCTTCGACGCGATTGTTGAGGTCGAAGGTCAGGTGCTGGTGCAGGCCGGGGTCGTTCACGTCCAGCAGGCGATCGTATTCCTGCTGGGCGCAGACCGGGTTGTCGCGCAGCTTCTGCATCTGGTAGGTGGTCTCGGACCACAGGCGATGCAGGTTGGCGCGCATGTCGGCGAAGACGATCTCGCCATGCTTGCGGATGACGATGCCGTGGTTGTTGGCGACGGCCGCGCCGATGATGTGGATACACCCCGGCATCACCGCGTCGAGCGCGGTCCAGATCGCGGTCGCTTCATCGGCGGCGACCTGGATGACGGCCCCCAGCTCTTCGTTGAACAGCACGCTGGCGGTATCGGCCGCGAGACGGCTCAATTCGATATCGAGACCACAGCGACCGGCGAAGGCCATCTCGGCCAGGGTCACGAACAGGCCGCCGTCGGAACGGTCATGGTAGGCCAGCAGCTTGCCGTCGCTATTGAGGTTCTGGATGGCGGCGAAGAACATCTTGAGACGCGACGCGTCGTCCACATCCGGAGCGATATCGCCGACCTGGCCGTAGACCTGCGCCAGCGCCGAGCCGCCCATGCGGTTCCTGCCCTTGCCTAGGTCGATCAGGATCAGCTTGGTCTCGCCAAGGTCGGTGCGCAGTTGCGGCGTCAGGGTCTTGCGGGCGTCCGGGGTGGGCGCGAACGCCGTCACCACCAGCGAGATCGGTGCAGTCACCGCCCTTTTCTCACCGCCCTCTTCCCACACCGTCTTCATCGACATGGAGTCCTTGCCGACCGGGATGCTGATGCCGAGTTGCGGACACAGCTCCATGCCGACCGCCTGCACGGTATCGAACAAGGCGGCGTCTTCACCCGGATGACCGGCGGGCGCCATCCAGTTGGCGGAGAGCTTGAGCTCGCCCAGGCTCTCGATGTAACTGGCTGCGATGTTGGTGATGGCCTCACCGATCGCCATGCGGCCGGAAGCCGGCGCGTCGATCAGCGCCAGCGGAGCTTTCTCGCCAATGGCGAAAGCTTCGCCGCGGTAGGTCTCGTAACCGGCGAGCGTGACGGCCACATCGGCCACCGGCACTTGCCATGGGCCGACCATCTGGTCGCGGGCGATGAGCCCGGTCACGGTGCGGTCGCCGATGGTGATGAGGAAGGTCTTGTCAGCGACCCCGGGCAGGCGCAACACGCGCTTTACGGCATCCTGCAGGTCGATACCGCTGGTGTCGAATGCACTCAAGGGGCGCTCGACATGCTGCACGTCGCGGGTCATCTTCGGCGGCTTGCCGAGCAGCACGGACAAGTCCATGTCCACCGGCTTGTTGCCGAAATGGCTATCCTCGACCGTCAGGTGACGCTCCTCGGTGGCATGACCGATGACAGCGAAGGGACAGCGCTCTCGTTCGCAGATCTCGGCGAAACGCGGCAGATCCTTCAGCGCGACAGCCATGACATAGCGCTCTTGCGCTTCATTACTCCATAGCTCGCGCGGGCTCATGCCCGGCTCTTCGTTATGCACGTTGCGCAGCTGGAACAAGGCACCGACGCCGGCGTCGTTCACCAGCTCGGGGAAAGCATTGGAGATCCCGCCGGCACCGACGTCGTGGATGCTCAGGATCGGGTTGTCGTCGCCCAACTGCCAGCACCGGTCGATGACTTCCTGCGCGCGACGTTCCAGTTCCGGGTTGCCGCGCTGCACCGAATCGAAATCGAGGTTCTCGGTGTTCGCGCCGGTATCCATGCTGGATGCCGCACCGCCGCCGAGGCCGATCAGCATGGCCGGGCCACCCAGCTGAATCAGCGCGGCACCGGGCGGGATCGGGTTCTTCTTCGAATGCTTGGCGGAGATGTTACCGACACCGCCGGCGAGCATGATGGGCTTGTGGTAGCCGCGCAGTTCCCTCTCGCCGCCAGGGCCAGCCGCCTCGATCTCCAGGGTGCGGAAATAGCCGGCGATGTTCGGGCGACCGAATTCGTTGTTATAGGCGGCGCCACCCAATGGGCCGTCGACCATGATCTGCAAGGCGGAAGCCACACGCCCCGGCTTGCCGTTGTCCTGTTCCCAAGGCTGCTGGAAGCCCGGGATATTGAGGTTGGAGACGGAAAAACCGGTCAGGCCTGCCTTGGGCTTGGAGCCGGAGCCGGTCGCGCCTTCGTCACGGATCTCGCCGCCTGCGCCGGTCGCCGCACCCGCGAACGGGGAGATGGCGGTCGGGTGGTTGTGCGTCTCGACCTTCATCAGGAAGTGCATGTCCTCCTCTACGAAGCCGTAGCTACCATCGGCCTGCGGGTAGAAGCGCTTGGTGGTTCCGCCTTCGACGATGGAAGCATTGTCGGCGTAGGCGACCACGGTCTTGCCCGGGTTGAGCTTGTGCGTGTTGCGGATCATGCCGAACAGTGAATGTGCCTGCGCGATGCCGTCGATCACCCAGTCGGCGTTGAAGATCTTGTGGCGGCAATGCTCGGAGTTGGCCTGGGCGAACATCATGAGTTCGACATCGGTCGGATTGCGTCCGATGCGGGTGAAGTTCTCGACCAGATAATCCACTTCGTCCGGCGACAGGGCGAGACCCATCTCGGCGTTGGCGCGTTCGAGCGCAGCCTTGCCGCCAGTCAGGATATCGACGCTGCTCATCGGCGCAGGTGCCGCCTGGTGATAGAGACGCTCGGCTTCCTTGATGTCGTTGAAGACGGCTTCGGTCATGCGGTCATGGATCAGCGACTTCAGCGCCTGCAGCTCGTTCGCCGTCAGCGGACTACCGTCTGCCGTCGTCGCGTAGTATGCGACACCGCGTTCGAGTCGCTTGATGCTTTCAAGGCCACAGTGGTTGGCGATATCCGTGGCACGCGAAGCCCAGGGCGAGATGGTGCCGGGGCGCGGGATCACCAGCAGCAATTGTCCGGAAGGCGTCTCTTCCTGCATCTTCGGGCCATAGCTCAGGATCTGCTGCAAAGTCGCTTGCTGGGAAGCCGTCAGCGCCTCATCTGACCAGGCAAAATGCCAGAATTCGGCATAGAGATGGGAGATGCGCGGCGCGACCGATTTCAGGGAAGACAGGATCTTGTCGAGGCGAAAATCGGAGAGGGCTGCACTACCGCGCAGACTGAGCATTTTTGGGCTGGCCATTCGGGAATTCTGGTTGTGAGCTAAAAACGTAATTTTACCAGAAACAAGCGCTTATCCTTTGCCCGCGCCGACATAAATGCCCAAAAACAAAAGGCCCATCAAGGGCCTTTTATCGGGGATACAAGTTCAATCAGTGATGACCGCGTCCATGACCACGGCCATGTCCGTGTCCACCATGACCTTTCCAGCCATGGTGCCCGTGGCCGCCGAAATGATGGCCCTGATAGCCGCGATAGCCATGATGACGGTAGTGATTGTGATGACCGCCATAATAGGGGCGATCATAGTGATGGTAGATTCGGGGGGTGTAATGGTGATACACCGGTGGCGGGCCGTAATAGACAGGCGGCGGGCCATAGTGGTAAGGCGAACCGATGCTGATACTGAAGCCGACATCGTTCGCATAAGCACTGCCGGTGCCGGCAATGGCCAGCAACATCGCAGCGAACATCAAACGTATTGTTTTCATGGTCTATCTCCTCACTTTAGGAATTTGCATCCCCGACAGTGATAGATAACGCGCGATATCAACGCTGGTTTACAGACGGTTGGAGAATTGTGTTTGGGCTGTGGCCTCACCGAAGAAAGCGGATTACCTACAACCCGCATCCCCAATTGCTCAACAATCCACATCACCTAACGTGATTCAACCTTACTTCCCGACTGCCCCAAACACCTTCTTCAACAAACTACTGGCCTGCCCCATCGGGTCCTTACGGATCGCCTTTTCCTCCTGCGCCATCATCAGATAGACCCCATCCAGCGTCTTCTGCGTGACGTATTGCTCCAGGTTCGCTTGTTCCTTTTTTACCAGCCCATACTGCGACCCCATCTCGGCGAACTTGTTGTACTGCTGCGCCAGCTGCACGTTCTCGGTGGCCTTCTTGACGATGGGCAGGAATTTCTCGGCCATGGGGCCGGAGGTGGTCTTCTTGAAATACTGGGTCGCGGCATCGTCCCCGCCGGTCAGGACGTTCTTGGCGTCCTGCACGCTCATCTTCTTCACGGAATCGATCAGGAGGGCCTTCGCTTCAGGGACGGCAGCCTCGGCCGCGCGGTTCATCTTGAGTACGAGGTCATCGGCCTGCTTGCCCATGCCGAACATGCGCATGGCCTTCTCCGCTTTTTTGAGCGAGTCCGGTAGCGGGATCTTGACCTGGGGATTGCCGAGGAAACCATCGACCGCGCCCAGCTTGCCGACCGCCTTGCCCGCCCCCTGGATCAGGGCTTCCTTCAGCCCGTTGCTGGCCTCGGTGTTACTGAGATCGCCGAGGCTGACTGCACTCGCCTGCAGGGAAAAGAATAGGGCTACCACGGCTGTCAGGATAAGGCGCATCACGATCTCCAAAAGAAAAAGGGGAATTGCATGGCTAGTCTACTCAAAGACCGCCACCATGCCTATTCCCCTTGGCGTGCGAAGGACGATCAACGCTTGACGGGCGTGACCTTCCAGATCTTGTTCACATATTCGCCGATGGTGCGATCGCTGGAGAACTTGCTGACACGGGCGACGTTGAGCACGGCGCGACGAGTCCATTCCTCGCGGTCCTGATACAAGGCGCCCACCTTGTCCTGGGTTTCGATGTAGCTGGCGTAATCCGCCAGCAGCATGTAGTGATCGCCCTTGTGCAGCAGCGTATCGAAGATCGCCTGATAGCGGCCCGGCTCATCGACCGAGAAGAAGCCGTCAGCGATCATATCCAGCACCTCGCGCAGCTCGGCGTTGGCGTGGTAGTAATCCCAGGGGTTGTAGCCTGCGGCCTTGGTGTCGGCGACCTCTTGCGTGGTGAGGCCGAAGATGAAGATGTTCTCGTCACCCACCTCTTCCTTGATCTCGACGTTGGCGCCGTCCAGTGTGCCGATGGTGAGCGCGCCGTTGAGCGCCATCTTCATGTTGCCGGTCCCCGAAGCCTCGGTCCCCGCGGTGGAGATCTGTTCGGAGAGGTCACTGCCCGGGAACAGCAATTCCGCAGCCGAGACTTCATAGTTGGGGTAGAACACGACCTTGAGCTTGTCGCCGACCGCCGGATCGTCATTGACGATAGCCGCGACGTCGTTGATGAGCCGGATGATCTGCTTCGCCATCCAGTAGCCGGGCGCTGCCTTGCCGCCGAAGATCACGGTACGTGGCGTGATGTCCTTGCCGCCACCCTTGCGGATGCGGTTGTAGAGGGTGATGACGTGCAACAGGTTGAGCAGCTGGCGCTTGTATTCGTGGATACGCTTGATCTGCACGTCGAACAGGCTGTCGGTGTTGAGCTTCACACCCGTCAGCTGTTCGATGCGGGTCGCCAGGCGTTGCTTGTTCTGTTGTTTGACAGCATGGAAGGCCTTGCGGAAATCCTTGTCCTCCGCCAGCGGCGTGAGTTTCACCAGCTTAGACAGATCCTTCTGGAACCCGTCGCCGATCACCGAGGCGATCAAGTGCGTCAGGCCCGGGTTGCACTGGTTGAGCCAGCGGCGCGGGGTGATGCCGTTGGTGACGTTGATGAACTTGCCCGGATAGATGCGGTTGAAATCCGCGAACAGCGTGGTCTTGAGCAATTCGCTGTGCAACGCTGCCACGCCATTGACGGTATGGCTGCCGACCACAGCCAGGTGGGCCATGCGCACGCGTCGGCCGTGACTTTCGTCGATGATGGAGACACGACTCAGGAGGCCGGTATCGCCCGGGAACTTGTGGTTCACCATGTGCAGGAACTCATGGTTGATCTGGTAGATGATCTCCAGATGGCGGGGTAACAGCCTGCGGAACAACTCGACCGGCCAGGTTTCCAGTGCCTCCGGCATCAGGGTGTGGTTGGTGTAGCCGAAGATCTTGTTGACCATCTTCCAGGCCTGGTCCCACTTCAGGCGATGCACATCGACCAGCTGGTACATCATCTCGGCGACGGCGATCGCCGGGTGCGTGTCGTTGAGCTGGATGGCGATCTTGTCCGGCAGCATCTTCCAGTCGCTATGCTGGGCGAGGAAGCGGCGCAGGATATCCTGGATGGACGCCGAGACAAAGAAGTACTGCTGGCGCAGGCGCAGTTCCTTGCCAGATTCGGAAGCGTCGTTCGGGTACAGGACCTTGGAGATGTTCTCGGTGGCGTTACGTTCCTCCACCGCCTTCTCGTAGTTGCCATCGTTGAAGTGGGTAAGATCGAATTCGCGTGCGGCCTTGGCCGACCAGAGACGCAGGTTGTTCACCGTCTCGGTGCCGTAACCGGGGATGGGCACATCGTAGGCCATCGCCAGCACGTGCTCCTCATCCACCCAGTGGCGTTCGATGCCGCGCTCGCCCGGGAACTCGACCACATGGCCGAAGAACTTGACCACATAGGTACTCTCCGGACGCTGGAACTCCCAGATATTGCCGTAGCGCAACCAGTTATCCGGGTTCTCGACCTGCTGCCCGTTGTTGATGGATTGGCGGAACATGCCATATTCGTAGCGGATGCCGTAACCCGTGCCCGGGATGTCCATGGTTGCCATGGAATCGAGGAAGCATGCCGCGAGGCGACCCAGGCCGCCATTCCCCAGCGCCGCGTCGGTCTCCATCTCCACCACGTTCTCCAGATCCTTGCCCAGGGCATCCAGCCCCTCCTTGACCTCTTCATGGATGCCCAGATTGAGCGCGGCGTTGGACAGCATGCGGCCGATCAGGAATTCCAGCGAGAGGTAATAGACCCGCTTCGGGTCCTCATGGTAGTAGGCCTCGGACGTTTTCACCCAGCGCTCGACCACATGGTCGCGCACGGTATAGGCGGTGGTGGCGTACCAGTCACGTGGCGTCGCTACCGCGCTGGTCTTGAACGTGGAAAAGGTCAGGTGATTCTGTAAAGCCTGGGCGATCGGCGTCTTTTCGGTGGTGATGGTGGGCGTATGTACTTGCTTCTTGCTGGCTACTTTGGCTTTAGGGCTAGTCATAACGGACATCTTTCACGATAGGTTCTGTACTGTGTATCGGACTTGAGTAGCGTTCAATAGGACAAACGGACTGATTCAAGGAGGGTTGCCTAAGATTTTAGCAAAAATCAGTCCCGCGAACGGTGGCAATGCCGTGACAATCCCAAAAAAAGCCAACGGATTGTCTAGACGATTGTTCCATAAAAGAAAATGGGCGCCTGAGCGCCCATGGATGGTTCATGCATCGAAGTCTAATTCTTGGGGTCACTGACGAAACCCAGTGCCTTGATGCCCGCATTCCGTGCATCGGCCATCAGACCTGCCAGCACCTGGTAGCGGGTCTCCTTGTCGGCGCGCACCCGCACCTCTGGCTGCGGCTCCAGCTTGCCGGCCTGTTGCAGCCTGGTCGTCAGTTCGCCTTCCACCAGCAGGGACTCGTTCCAGTAGACCTGCCCCTGTTCGTTGATGGAGATGTTGATGACCTCCGGTTTATCCGGCGCAGGCTGGCTGCTGGCTTGCGGCAGGTCGATCTTGACCGCGTGGGTCAGCAAGGGGGCCGTGATGATGAAGATCACCAGCAAGACCAGCATCACGTCGACCAGCGGGGTGGTGTTGATCTCCGACATCGGTGTGCTATGGCTCTCGCCACCGAAATGATTGCCGGAACCGATCATACGGTGACCTCTTTCAGGTGGGCGTGCGATTTGGCGTTGGCGGCATTGCGTGCGTTGGCGGCGTTGAGCAGCGGCGCGCCGGTGGTCAGCAAGGTATGCAGGTCATGGGCGAACCCTTCGATCTGCGCGAGCAGTACGCGATTGCCGCGGACCAGCGCGTTGTAGGCCAACACCGCTGGGATCGCCACGGCAAGACCGATCGCGGTCATGATCAGCGCCTCGCCGACCGGGCCTGCGACCTTGTCCAGGGTGGCCTGGCCACTGATGCTGATACTGGCCAGGGCATGATAGATGCCCCAGACGGTACCGAACAGGCCGACGAATGGCGCGACACTGCCGACCGACGCCAGGACGGTCAGGCCGGACTCGAGTCGGGCGTTCTCCTGGCTGATGGCACGACGCATGACGCGCGCGATGAACTCGTCCTGCGTGCAGACATCGCCGAGACGCTTGGCCGCATGCTGCTGGTGGTGTTCAGCCGCCTCGACCGCCTGCTGGGCTAGTCGCGCGACCGGGCTGGACCCGGACTGGGTCCGGATGGCTGCATCCAGTGTGGCGGCCTGCCAGAAATCCTTGATGTAGGTGCTGGTCGCCTTGCGGGCGCGGAGTAGCTGGACGCTCTTGGCCAGCATCAAGTACCAGCTGGCGATCGACATCACCAGCAGGATGATCGCGACGGCGATCGAGACCGGGCCGCCATCGACGATGAAGGTCCAGCTATTGAATTCGTGACCGTGTTCCATATTTCCTGTTCTTTCTTGACTATCTGTAACGTTC
>CBFGLF010000014.1:0-22500 GCA_965649545.1 uncultured Methylotenera sp. | reverse complement strand
GAGCTGTGGGGTCTCGGGGCTGGCCGACAGACCACATTCGTCTTCCTCGGCTCACTGGGACTGATCGTCACCGCACACATGCTGATGCCGGAGGTCGCTGCCCTGGCGGGTTGTGCGATGGGGCTGTACGCGCTTGCCCTGGCCAAGCGTCGCCCCTTCCGCGCCAGCGTGTTGCTCGGTACCGGTATCGGCATCGGCTTCCTGTCAGGTGGCGTGCTCTATGCCGCTATCAGCATCTTTACGGCTTTGACTTTGCCCTTGATATTCAATCATTGGCGTAGCAGGAGCTATTCGATCGTGCTCGGGCTGAGCCTGATAGCCGCGCTGCCGTGGCTCCTCGTGTGGCCAGCGCTACTGTGGCATTTTGAACCCGCCTTGTTCGAAAGTTGGCGGTTCCAGGAACTGGCCGTGTTCACCCAGCACAATCACTGGTATTTCTTCAAGACGCTGGCTTGGTACGCCTGGCCGGCTTTGCCGGTAGCGGCATGGGGGCTATGGCGATTCCGCAACAACCTGCTGGATAAGCCGCGGTTCCAGATGCTGATCGTGCATTTCGCCGTCAGTTTCGTGGTCATCGGGCTGGCCGCCGATAATCGTGAGATCTATGCCCTGCCTTTGCTGCTCTCCTTGACGGCCCTGGCAGGCGGCACAGTCGAGACGCTAAAACGAGGTGCCGCCGGGTTGATGAACTGGTTCGGACTGATCCTGTTCGGCGTCATGAGTTTCCTTATCTGGCTGGGCTGGTTCGCCATGATGACCGGCTGGCCGGCGAAGATCGCGGAGCGCATGCAAGTCTTGTCAGCGATCGCAGAACCACGCTTCAACCTGCTGGCCTTCGTCGCTGCCGTACTGGTCACCCTGATCTGGTGCGTGGTGGTCTTCAATGCCAAACGTTCCAATCGTGCCGCGGTCACGGATTGGGCGGTCGGGATCACGATGGCCTGGAGCCTGCTGATGTCGCTATGGCTGCCGTGGATCGACTCTGCCAGAAGCTATGAGAAGGTCATGCATCAGGTGCAGGCGGCCGTACCGGCCGATTTCGCCTGCATCACCAGCCGTAACCTGGGTGCCGCGCAACAAGCCCTGCTGCATTACTACACTGACTTGCGCACACAGCCTTTCGAAACGACCCAGCGTATGGATTGCGACTTGTATCTGATCCAGGACGAACGCGGCCGTGACAAGATCGATCCGGGCCCTGCCTGGCAACTCCTCTGGCAAGGTAAACGGCCGGCCGATCGCCGCGAGAGTTTCCGGCTCTATCAGCGCGCCAGCTGATCTATTGCCGATCGATCATTGATTTGCACTTTGTAGTGCGGGATGCGGGATGCGTTGAACGTTAAGTGATCTCGAGCGCGGCATGGTGCAATCGCCATCGCGCTGCACCCGGCAACTGAATGAGATCCGGATCGTGGGTGGCGATGACGACACAATGGTTGTCGTCACACATGCGGGCGATCAGCGCCGCCACTTGCTGACGCGCCACCTCGTCCAGGTTGGCTGTCGGTTCGTCCAGCAACAAGATATCCGGGTTGAGCACGCGCGCACGCGCCAATGCCACCCGTTGTTTCTCTCCCCCCGATAGCCGGTGTGGTGCCAGATGCGCCACATGGGCGACACCTGCCCAAGCCAAGGCTTCTTCCACCGCATGTTTTTGTTGTTGATGCGGCATGCCCGCCACTTTCAGTCCGTAACCGATATTGCCCGCAACGCTGGTATTGAACAGGTAAGGGTGCTGATGCAGATAGATGATGCGTGGCGCAAGTTGCCGGCAGATCTCCGTCGGCTCGATGTGCTTCCCTTCGAAAGTGACTGCGCCGATCTCCGCCCCCTCAAGACCCGCCAGTACCCGCAGCAGGGTGGTCTTGCCGGCACCGTTACTGCCAGTGAGCAGATAGCTGCGCCCTCGTTCGAGCACAAGGCCGTCCACCTCGAATATCAATCGTTCGGCATAGTGCTTTCGTATGGACTGGATCGATAGCAGGCTCATCGCTGTGCCCCCCGACCTTGCAGCAATGCCAGGAAGACATTGATGCCGAGCGCGATCAGCACCAGTACGATACCCAGCGCGATGCCCTGGATGAATTCGCCTTTACTCGTCTCGAGCGCGATGGCCGTCGTGATATTGCGCGTGACGCCTGCGATGTTGCCGCCGACCATCATGGCACACCCGATCTCCGAGATGACGCGGCCGAAGCCGCTGACCATGGCCGCCATGACGCCGAAACGCACCTCAAGCAACATGGTCCAGGCCGTGTAAGCGCGGCTCGCGCCGAGGGTATGGGCAGTTTCCGCCACTCGCACATCCACCCCCTGCACGGCAGCTAATGTCAATGCAGCCAGGATAGGGAACGCCAGAATGGCCTGGCCAATCACCATCGCCTCCTGCGTGAACAAGAGATGCAGCTGGCCGAACGGCCCATGACGGGAGAGCAGCATATACAGCAGCAAACCGATGACGACCGTCGGTAAGGCCAGCAGGGTCTGCACGATGACGATGAGTAGGCGCCTGCCCGGAAACTGGAAACTGGCCAGCACGAAACCGAGGGCGATCGCAGGTGGTGAAGCCAGCAACAGCGCCAGCAGGCAGACCTTGACCGAGATCCAGATGGTGCCCCATAGCGCCGCATCCCCTGTCAGCAGGAGCTTGATTGCCAAGAATGTGGTGTCGAGCAGTTCCATGGGGTGACTTGTGAAAGGCTATTTTGCCGAAGGGATGAACAACTGCTCACCATTGACCTTGAAAGCCCCGATCAATTGCTGGCCTTCGGCCGAGGTGATCCAATCGATCAGTGCCATCGCGCCCTTATGATTGACGTCAGGGTATTTTTTCGGGTTGACGGCGATGATACCGTACGGATTGAACATCCGGCTATCGCCCTCGACCAGGATCGGCAGACCGATGCGCTCGCGATAGCTGATGTAGGTGCCGCGATCAGTGAGGGTGTAAGCGCGCATCTCGCCCGACATCATCAGCACCTCCCCCATGCCCTGGCCTGCTGAAAAGTACCAGCGTGATTGATTGTTAGCTTCGGGCTTGATATCGGCGGCTTTCCAGTAGCTCTTCTCCATCTGGTCTGTCCCCGAATCATCGCCGCGCGAGACGAATTTGGACTTGCTGGCAGCGATCTTCTTCATGGCCGCGACGATGTCCTTCTCGCCCTTGACCTTGGCTGTGTCATTGAACGGCCCGATCAGCACGAAATCGTTGTACATGACGTCGCGGCGATCGACACCATGCCCGGCGGCCACGAAGGCATCTTCAGATGGTCGGGCATGCACCAATACCACGTCGACATTACCGTCCTCAGCCAGCTTCATGGCCTTGCCGGTGCCGACCGAGATGACGTGCACTTTGCACCCACACTTCTGCTCGAATTTCGGCAGCAGGAAATCCAGCAGGCCGGAATTGGCCGTGCTGGTGGTGGTCGCGAGGCGTACGATGTTCTTGTCGGCCGCCGCTGCCGGCAAGGCCAGCAGCAACGCCAGCCAGATTAATAATAGTTTCAGCCAGTGTTTCATCCCGAGTTTCCTTCTAGAAATCGAACTGCGCACGCATGGTCAACGCGTCTTCTTCATCGAACCTTGCGCCACTATTGGTGACGGACTTGTCTAGTTTTGTATGGACATAGTTGGCGATCACGCGAAGATTCGGGTTGAGTATCCAGTTCGCGCCCAAAGTCCAGGCATTGGCCTGATTGACTTTGTTAGCGGCCAGACGCCCCGTGCCTGCCGGATTGAGCAGGACAAAATCGTCGGCGTCGAAACTGCTGTACCGGATGCCCAGTTGTACCGCGCCCCAGCCGTCACCGTCGAACAGAAAGTTCTTCTTCGGGCTCAGACGGCCGAACGCACCGTCCTTGTAGGTGCTGGCGAAGCTCTCGCCTGTCACCAGCCAGTTCGCGCTGGCGTACCAGGCGGCCATGTCGCGATCGAAACTACGGCCGTCGAAATCCGCGCGGATGTACTCGCTCTGGAATTTCACCGGGCCCCTCGCCAAAGCGACCTCGACACCGCTACGGGTACGATCGACGGTTTCTGAGAACGTGTTCCTGGAAATTGCTGCCGTCTCGAAGAACGAATATCCACGAGCTTCGGTACGAAGAATAGGTACACTTGAGCCGGCTTCTTGCTTGCCTTTGGCGGCGAATCCGCCCACGTGAACCACGCTATCCTTCCATTCCGCGAATTGTGCGAGATTGGCCGTGAGCCGGGCGGTGGTGTCCTTGTTGTCGTAGCGCACATCGGTCTCATCTGTGTTGTTGCCGTTGATATAGGCCGCACTGTAATAGATGCCGTTGATCGGCGTGCCATGCACCATGACCCCGCGGTCATAGGTGCCGCCGAGGACGGAATCGGCCAGTGAACGCTCCTGAAAATCGGTGAAGTTGCTACTCATGGCGCGCTCCAGTCCATAATTGGGCTTGAACTGTCCCACCCGCACCTTGGCAGCCGCCAGTTTGTTAATATCGACATAACCGTAGGTCAGCTGGGTGTTACTGCCTGAATATTCGCCCTCGACGCGCACGACGAAATCCTTGAACAATGTCAGTGTGCCGCCCAAACGCGCTCTGCGCAGACTAAAGGTATCGGCGGCCGCTTCATCAGGCGAAAAGTATCGTGCGTCTCCTTGAATGCGCCCATTGATGGCCATCTTCCATTTGCCGCTGCCATCTTCAAAGGTGATGCCGTCCTTGAAGGCGGCATAGACCGGCTGTCCTTGGCTCTTGCCCTTCTCCTTCACCCGATCCTCTTTGCTGTTCGCCATCTGCTGTTGCATGGCCGCCAATTCCTGGCTCAGTACCTTGAGCTGCTGCTCCAGTTCACGCATGCGCGTCTCGGCATCGGTGCCTTCGGCATGGCTATGAAGCGGTAGGGCTAGTAGTAGTGCCAAGCCCCTAATGATGTATGTGGTTCTGCGATCCATTGTTCTCCCCCTGAATTAATGCGGATGCCCGTGGTGTGGATTCATGACGAGCGAAATATTACATCATATATAGCGGTTGGCACTATGCAAGCATGTGATCAGGGTGTACGCAGAGGTTCTGCTTAAGGGGCTGAAGCCAGGTGTTGTCAGGGACTTTCGGTTAAGCGGCTGGGGGATTGAGCAGCGCGCTCAGCTCACGTAGATCCAGCGCCACATGGTCGTTGGCCTTGGCCTCGATCTCTCGGTAGCGACGCAACACGCGATAGCCGAACTCGGTGACTTGCGCCCCGCCACCATGGCTACCTCCCGTTGCGGTGATCACCAACGGCTCAAGGAAACACTGGTTCATGGTATCGACCAGATCCCAGGCGCGTTTGTAGGACATGCCCATCAGCCGAGCCGCGCCCGAGATCGACCCTGCGCGCTCGATCGCTTCCAGCAGATCCGCCTTGCCGGGGCCGATCGCCGAGATCTTGCCGTAAGGGAGATGGATCTTGATGTTTTTTGCGGTCATACCTGATGAAAGTATTTGATTGATAAACCGTCCTTGGACTGAATTGACATTGTACATAAAGGTCCAAAGACTTAGAATTTATGCTCTTTATCAACTGATCCGAGGCGCATTTCACCGGCATGTCCGCAGTCACCCACCCAGTTCTGATAGACCGTTACGGCCGCAAGGTGGATTACATCCGCTTGTCGATCACAGACCGTTGTGATTTCCGTTGTGTCTATTGCATGTCCGAAGACATGACTTTTCTGCCGCGGGAGGAAGTCCTGTCGCTTGAGGAATGCGCACGCCTGGTGAAAGCCTTCGTCTCGCTCGGCGTCGGTAAGGTCCGCATCACCGGTGGTGAACCCCTGGTACGCAAGAATGCACTCTGGCTATTCGAGGAAGTGGGCAAGCTCGAAGGTCTGCGTGAACTGGTGGTCACCACTAACGGTTCGCAGCTTGAACAACAAGCCGCTGCGCTGAAACACGCAGGCGTGCGTCGCATCAACATCAGCCTCGACAGCCTCGATGCCGAGCGCTTCCGCAAGATCACCCGTGTCGGTGACTTGGACAAGGTACTGCGCGGCATCGCCGCCGCCAAGCTTGCCGGCTTCGAGAGCATCAAGCTCAACACCGTGCTGATGCGCGGCATCAACGATGACGAAGCACTGCCGCTGGTGAACTTCGCGATCGAGCAAGGCATCGATATCGCTTTCATCGAAGAGATGCCGCTGGGTGAGGTCGACCATCAACGCGGCTCGACCTATGTCAGCAACGATGCCACCCTCAAGCTGCTGCAAAGCCACTACGGTCTCGTGAGCAGCACCGAGACGACCGGTGGTCCTGCACGCTACTGGCGTATCCCCAATACCAAGACCAAGGTCGGCTTCATCTCGCCCCACAGCCATAATTTCTGTGAATCCTGTAACCGCGTGCGCATCACCTGCAAAGGCGAGCTATACCTATGTCTGGGTCAAGAAGACAAGGTGGACCTGATGCCGCTACTGCGCGAGCACCCGAACGACGACCAGCCTTTGATCGACGCCATCCTCGGCTCCATGCAGATCAAACCCAAGGGCCACGATTTCGACCTGCGTCGCGCAGCCCCTGCCGTCGTGCGCTTCATGTCGCACACAGGCGGCTGAGCGCCACACAGCCTGGTCGCGTACAGGCCTCAAAACGATCATGACCTACCGCCCCGACATCACCCACGCCAGCCGGCCATTGACCTTCACGGTACCGGCCATCAACGAGCATGGCGAGACCATCCCTACCGAGATCGCCGGCGAGAGTCCGCTCACGCTCTATCTCGACAAACGGGAGATCGTCACGCTCATGACGTTAGGCGCCGCCCCCGAGGCGCTGGCCATCGGCTACTTGCGTAATCAACGCATCCTGCAAAGCATCACCCAGATCGCCGCGGTGCAAGTCGATTGGGAGACGGAAGCGGTCGCCGTGACCACCCGTGGCGGCGTCGAGCTGGGCGACAAACTGGATAAGCGTACGGTCACCACGGGCTGCGGCCAAGGTACGGTGTTCGGCGACCTGATGGACGATCTGGACAACATTCGGCTCCCCCGGGAGGCGATACTCGATGAGGCAACCTTGCACGTTTTGCTGGATAATGTGCGCCTTTACGACAGCTTGTACAAAAAGGCCGGCGCCCTGCACGGGTGTGCACTATCCAAAGCGGGCGAGATCCTCTATTACGTCGAGGACGTCGGCCGGCACAACGCGGTCGATGCCATCGCCGGCATGATGTGGCTGGATGATGTCAGCGGCGATGACAAGATCTTCTACACCACCGGCAGGCTCACCAGCGAGATGGTGATCAAGGCGGCGCAGATGGGCATTCCCTTCCTGATCTCGCGGTCAGGCCTGACCCGGATGGGATGGGATGTGGCAAACAGGCTGGGCATGACCATGATCGGCCGTTCGCAGGGCAAGCATTTTTTAATCTTCACGGGTAGTGAGCGCTTCCGCGCGAATGCCAAGATAGAGGTATCTGAAGTATGAGTATCAGTGGTGTGATTTTGGCAGGCGGCATGGGGCGACGCATGGGTGGCGCGGACAAGGGTCTGATCGAGTTCCTGGGCCGCCCGATGATCGAGCATGTGGCGGAGCGCCTGAAACCGCAAGTCGGCGAGATCCTGATCAATGCGAATCGTGAACTGGCTCATTACAGCAGTCTCGGCTACCCCGTGATCGAGGACGAGATCGGCGGTTTTGCCGGGCCGCTGGCAGGCCTGCATAAGGCCATGCAAGTCGCCGCGCACCCCTATGTACTGACGGTCCCTTGCGATTCGCCGCTATTGCCCCACAACCTGGCGGAACGCCTGATGAACGGCCTGATGGAACGTGATGCCGACCTCGCCGTCGCCAAGACCGGTATCCAGTCCCACCCTGTCTTCTGCCTGTGCAGGACAGCCTTGTTGCCGAACCTGGAAGCTTTCCTGAAAGACGGCGGCCGCAAGATCGACGCTTGGTACAGCACCCTGGAAGTGGCTGAAGTGCAGTTCAGCGACAACGCCAAAGCCTTCGCCAACGTGAATACCCCCGAGGAACTGGTGTGGCTGGAGCAGGCAGCGTAATCCCGGTAGAGGGCATCCCCTTCCCGATCCCGCTGCTCGGCTTCTGCGCCTATGGCAGCGGCATCGGCAAGACCACCCTGCTCACCAGTCTGATCCCGATATTGACTGCGCGCGGTCTGCGCATCTCGGTGATCAAGCACGCGCACCATACCTTCGATATCGATCATCCGGGCAAGGACAGCTATCGCCTGCGGGAATCCGGTGCGGTCCAGATGCTGCTCGGTTCGCGCCATCGCTGGGCGCTCATGACCGAGCTGTCGCGCGTACCGGATCGCGACAGTCCCGAGCCCAGCCTGAGCCAGCTGTTGCAGCACATCGAACCTGCCTTCGCCGACCTGGTGGTCGTGGAAGGGTTCAAGCAGGAGCCCATCCCCAAGATCGAAGTCTATCGGCCCAATCTCAACAAGCCGATGCTGGCCAAGCATGATCCACATATCATGGCGATCGCCGCCGATGCCCACGTCGCGACCGATCTGCCGCTGCTCGACCTCAACGATCCGAACGCGATCGCCGACTTCATCATGCAATGGCTCCAACAGCAACGCGCCAACCTGAAACTTGTCTCTTCACGTTAGAACATCGCCATGAACACCTCGCTCTCCGACCTTGTGAACAACCCCAGCTGTCTGGACGATTACGACCCAAACTCCATGCCCGTGACCCAGGCGCGCAAGTTCATCCGCCAGTTCCTGTCACCGGTATCCACCAAGGAGTCGGTGCCGCTACGGAATAGCTTGGGACGTGTGTTGGCCGAGGCCATCCACTCGCCTTGCAATGTGCCCAACCATGACAACTCGGCCATGGACGGTTACGCCTTCAGTGCAGACGACCTACAGGCCGACGGCGAGACCCGTCTCAAGGTGATCGGTACCGCCTTCGCCGGCAATGCCTTCGACGGCAGCATCAAGCAGGGAGAATGCGTGCGCATCATGACCGGTGCGGTGATGCCGACCGGCAGCGATACCGTCGTGGTACAAGAACGAGTGCAAGTCGATGGCGACCACATCCGTTTCATCGACGGCCCTAAACGTGGCATGAACATGCGTTATGCGGGCGAAGACCTCAAGCAAGGCCAGGTCGTATTACCGGCAGGTCACCTCATGCGCGCGGCGGATCTGGGGTTGATCGCCTCGCTCGGCATCGGCGAACTCAAGGTCTACCGCAAGTTACGCGTGGCCTTCTTCTCCACCGGCGATGAGCTGGCCAGCATCGGCCAGCCGCTGGAAGCGGGTCAGGTCTATGACAGCAACCGCTATACCTTGTATGGCATGCTGACGCGACTCGGCGTCGAGGTCATCGACATGGGCGTGGTACGCGATCGGCCGGAGTTGCTGGAACAAGCGCTGATGGAGGCCTCACAGAGTGCCGATGTCATCCTGACCAGCGGCGGCGTGTCGGTTGGGGAAGCCGACTTCATGAAGCAGCTGCTCGAGAAGCTAGGCCAGGTGGTGTTCTGGAAGATCGCCATGAAACCAGGTCGTCCACTGGCCTACGGCAAGGTCGGCAACGCCCACTATTTCGGCCTGCCCGGCAATCCGGTGTCGGTGATGGTGACCTTCTACCAGTTCGTGCGTGAAGCGATGCTGGTGCTGATGGGACAACCGGAACCCAAACCCATCCCGTTGCTGAAAGCGACCTGCACCGACCCCATCAAGAAACTCACCGGGCGCACGGAATTCCAGCGCGGGCTGCTCTATCTCGATGATGCAGGCGAATGGATGGTGAAGCCGACCGGCAACCAGGGCTCAGGCATCCTGCGTTCGATGTCGGAAGCCAATTGTTTCATCGTGCTCGATGAGACCGTCGGGAATGTCGATGCCGGCGCTAGCGTGCAGGTACAGCTCCTGGAAGGCATCATCTAGCATCAGGGATGGAGCCAGGCGAGTGAGCCGTCAGTGCTCGTCAGCCGCGAAATTGAATTCGATGCCATTGCCGGCGGGGTCCTTGAAGAATAGCTGACGGATGCCGGTGGCGGCGACCTCGCGTTGACCGAATGCGATCCCGTGCGTTTCCAGCCTCGCTCGCGTCGCCACGAAGTCGGTACAGGTGAAAGCGACATGATCGAACGTGGTGGTCACGTGAATCGCACGTTGCTCATCTGGTGAGCACTCACTCAAGTGCAGTACGTCGCGCCCTCCGGCATACAGCCAATAACCGAAACTGCGGAACGCCGGCCGCTCGCCTTCGACCAAGCCCACGATATCGCAATAGAAGTCGCGTAACTCGTCCAGCAAGGCCCGAGGCGCACGCAGGTTGTAATGGTTGAATCCCTGGACTGACAATCGATCCCTTTCAGAAGATGGACTACAACGCGCAGCTTGGTGACCCTGGTCACAGACTTGGGTGACCAGAAACCGCATGATCGCCATCACGAGCTAAGCGGCCGACTGAACTTGGCTTTATACTGAGCGTCATAAGCTCGTGTATTACACAATATAACAAGAACTTGAGGAGATGAGCATGTTCAAGCATTGGGTTTCATCCACGCTGCTGGCGACAGCGTTTGTTGGCATTAGCCAGGGGGCTTTGGCGGAGGCGGATCCTAACCTCTGGCCTGTCGTCAGGGAGGCATTCTTCGCCAACCGACCGATCGAGGATGCCGATTTCATGAAGATCACCGGGCCGAAACGCGCCGAGAGCGGTGCGCAGGTCCCCGTGACCCTGACCATCGATACCGCTAACCCCAAGGGCGCCCAGGTCAAGAAGGTCTATGTCCTGGTCGACGCCAATCCTATCCAGCTCGCCGCCACCTACAACCTGACTGAGCTGCTCGGCAACCTGCAGCTATCGACGCGCATCCGACTGGAAACCGACTCCTATATCCGCGCCATCGGCGAGACCGCAGACGGCAAACTCTACATGGCCTGGGTCACCATCCGTGCCGCCGGGGGTTGTGGCGGCTCGGTCGAGAACGACGAAGCCGCGATCCGCGCCAGTGCAGGCAAGATCAAGATGAACGTGGAAGCCCCCGTCAAATTCGGCCAGGCCACCCCGGCCACCTTCATCATCAAGCACCCGATGCGGACCGGTCTGCAACGCGATCTCGTCTCGCAGGGGACCATCCCTGCCTTCTATATCAACAAGGCTGTGTTCACCTACAACAACAAGACCGTCATGGATGTCGATTTTGGCGTAGGCACGGCGGAAGACCCCTATCTGCGCTTCGATTTCCTGCCGAGCGGTCCCGGTACGCTGGAAGTCAAAGCCACGGATAACGAAGGCAAGGCTTTTGAACATCACGTGGACGTCAAAAGCTGATCTTGCGCTTGGCTAGCCACAATAAAAAAGGGTGCCGAGGCACCCTTTTTTATTGGTTCGGAATCGTGCGCCTAATGCAGCGACATCCGGCTTAGCGTTTCATCCTTATCGATGAACTTGTGTTTGAGCGCCCCCAGGATATGGATCAGGATCAGCAGCGCCAGCGCGATCCCGATCAGCTCATGGGCCTCATGGAAGATGCCGCGGATCGCCTTGTCATCGAGGCCTGGCAGGAAGTCCAGGCCGAACCACTTCACACCGTATTTGCTGTAGAGGGCCTGCAGCAGACCCGTGACCGGCATCGCCACCATCAGGAGATAAAGCAGATGGTGCCCCGCCGTCGCCAGTTTTCTTTCCCATGGCTGGAGCGAGCTCAACAGCGCGGGTGGACGATGGGTCAGACGCCAGTACAAGCGGAAGGCGATCAACGCGAGCAAGGTGATCCCGATGGACTTGTGCAGATTGAAATAGAAGGTGCGCGGCGATGCCGGCTCGGATAACTGCCAGGTATAGATACCCAGATTGAACAGATCGTAGGCTTCCTGCTTGGGAGCCTCCTTCGGCAATTCGCTCATGAACCAGCCCAGTGCGAACATGCCGATGATGACGAGCCCGATCAGCCAGTGCAGTACGATGGCAGTCTTGGTATAACGCGTTGCAGCATTCTTCATCGCTTCATCCTATTGTGTTTGGTTGTTTATATTCAGCTATCTTGTCCGGGAATCGAATATTCGATCCGCCAGGAACGCAGCCTTGATGCTTGTGTCCATCATCATGTCGCACATCTCGGCCGCTTGTTCTGACGCCCGCCGGCGACGCGAGTTCAGGCGCCTGATGAGACGCATTGAACATATGCGGCATGCAGACCATAATGGTCGATCAAGCCTGCGCTCATTGTATACCAGCGCAATTATTATGCCGATGAGGAGAAACCCTTGCGATCCTTGAACCTGCTCTATCTGACATTGGTGCTGATGCTCCCGGGACTGGGCCATGCCGCGCTCGCCATGAAGGAAGTCGCCCCCGGGGTCTATGTGCATCAGGGCGCGCATGAGGATTTGTCGGAAGGCTATCACGGCGATATCTGCAATATCGGGTTTGTCGTCGGCAGTGCCGGCGTCGCTGTCATCGATAGCGGCGGCAGTCACAAGGTGGGCACCCAGCTGCTCGAAGCCATTCGCAAGGTGACCTCGCTGCCGGTGTTATACGTGATCAACACCCATGTCCATCCTGACCACATCTTCGGCAACACGGCCTTCCTGGCAGAGAATCCGGCTTATATCGGCCATGCCAAGCTGGCCGATGCCATGGAGCGTCGTCGCGAGAGCTATATGCGCAGCAACACCAACTGGATGGGGGCAGAATTCGAGGGCAGCGCCATGGTCAAGCCCACCATGACCGTGGATGACAGGATGGAGATCGATCTCGGCGGCAGGACGCTGCACATCACGGCTTACCCGGTCGCCCACACCAACACCGACATCACCGTCATGGATCTGGCGAGCGCCACGGTCTGGACGGGCGACCTGCTGTTCGTCGATCGCACGCCCTCCGTCGATGGCGACATCAAAGGCTGGATCAGTGTGATCGACCAGTTGAAAGGGTTGCCCGCACAACGCATGATCCCAGGTCACGGCAATGTCCCGACCGACTGGAAAGCGGCTCTGGATAAGGAACAGCGCTACCTATCCCTGCTACTGGCCGATATCCGGACCAGCATCAAGAACGGGGTCGTCATGGAAAAGACCATGGACACCGCCGCCAGTGCGGAAAGGGACCAATGGCTGTTGTTCGATATCGTCAATCGACGCAACGTCAATATGCTCTACCCGGCACTGGAGTGGGAATGATCGGTTATAGATAGCCACCAGCACGGCTGGTCACAGCCAACCCCGACTCGCTCGCACGCACCGAGTCGACCCGTCAATCAGGCTGCAAGCCAAGCGAAGGCTTACTGTATAATTGTTGCTTTGTTTTTAACACGATCACTCAACCCTTCAACCAGTGCAGTCACGTCTTGGCCACCTATCCCCTTCACGTTACCGATGATAATCACCAGACCATGGTCTGGGCGCTGGTATTATCGGTCGTGTTGCACCTGCTCGCACTGACACAACTCCCCGACATCCACTCGGAAGAGGATGTGGTCAAACCCGATACACTGACCGTGGAGTTCCTGCCGCCCGCGCCCGAACCGCAAGTCGCCAGCGAACCTGAGCCCCAACCGGTGCCTGAGACTCCGAAGCCTGAGGTGAAACCCAAGCTTGAGAAGAAGCCGCTGCCCAAAGAGCTGCCGGCCCCGATCACTGAACCACCCCCTAGTAGCGCCCCTGACGAGCGCCCTCCCGCGCCTCCGCCGGTCATGACGGCAGCCCCGGTCGTCGAGACGCCGCCCACGTTCACTGCACCGCCACCCCCGCCTGAGCCGCCCAAGGGCCCCAGCCAGGTCGACATCGATAACGCCAGGAGCCTTTACGGTGGCCTGCTCTCGCGCGAGATCGCCAAGCACAAGCAATACCCACGTGTGGCGCAGATGCGCGGCTGGCAGGGCGAAGCGACCATCGAGATCAAGATCGACGGTAACGGCCAGCTCGTCTCGAGCAAAATCGTGACGTCCAGCGGCTACGAGATCCTCGATAAGCAAGGCCTGGAGATGGTGCGCAAGGCATCCCCCTTCCCGCCCCCGCCTGACGCGTTGCGTGGTCGCAATTTCGAGATCCTGGTGCCGGTTTCCTTCAAACTGGAATAAAGCCGACAAGCCATGAGAAAACCACGCTCACTCAAGGACCTGTTACTGGTACACGAGCTGACGTTCGTGTTTCTCGTCACCCTGGCCGGCACCGCGGGCGCCTTGGGCATCCACCTCTGGGAACAATCTTCGCTGGAATCCGAACGCATCAACCGTCTCATCCAGGAGATCCAGCAGACCCGCGGCGATCTTTACCGCCAGATGAAAGAGCTATTCGACGCCTATTTCCTGGCCGACCCCGAGGCGCCGCAGGAATATGACAGCTACACCATCTCGGTCAAAAAGCATTTCGTCATCCTGCTCGACCTCGCTCAAGGCGAAGAGGAGAAGGCCGCGATCCGTGAGCTGGAAGCGAGTTATTCCGCGTTCGTCGACGAGACCAGCACCATCTTCAGCAATCATGCGCAACTCTCGGCTGACGCGCTGGAGAAGACGCTCAACTCCAAACTTGAAGCTGGTGTGTTCCAGCGTTACGAGGCCCTCACGGCCCGTGCCGAACAGTTGCTCAACCAGAAGCAGGAGGAGCTGCGCAGCCGTCTGGAAGAAGCCAAACGCACCTCGATCACCTTGCTGGCGATCCCCATCATCCTCGCCACGCTGCTATTGCTGTTCTCCAGGTTCTTCCTCAAGCGCGCTATCGTGCGGCCGATCGAAGGTATCGTCCATGCCACCACCGAGATCAGTGCAGGCCGCCTGCAGCATAAAGTGCCGGAAGCCGGCGCCGCCGAGCTGGCGACGTTGTCGAACGCCATCAACCACATGGCAGGGGAGCTAGCGAAGAGTCAGGAAGCCTTGATCCGCACCGAGAAGCAGGCGGCACAGGGGCAACTGGTCCCCATGCTGGCCCATAACATCCGCAACCCACTGGCCAGCATCCGTGCCACGGCCCAGGTCGCCGATAATGCCGACCTCGACCAGGACACCCGCGAATCCCTGCAGGGCATCATCAGCACTGTCGACAGGCTGGAACGCTGGACCGGCTCCCTGCTGGCTTACCTGCATCCGATGAAGCCGCAATTGAGCCAGGCGAGGCTGAGCCAGATCATCGAAGGTGCGCTAGTTCCCTTGCAGCAGAAGCTGAGGGAGAAATCCCTGGAGCTGGAATTGCCGGATTGGGGCAAGCAGGATGATCGTATCCACACCGACGAACACTTGCTCGAGCAAGCACTGTACAACCTGCTATTGAACGCGGTGGAAGCCGTCCCCAACGGCTCCAAACTGGATATCCATGCGGATATCTCCACCAATACCATCCGCCTGCTCATTGCGGATCGTGGCCCGGGCATGCCCTTCACGCCTGACCCGCACGCGACCACAGCTGGGCCCACCACCAAGCGCTTCGGCACTGGGCTCGGTATCCCCTTCACCTTCAAGGTATGCGAGGCCCTGGCTGCGACCATCAGTTTCCGGGCGCGGGAAGGTGGGGGTACGCTGATCGAACTGGAGCTCCCTCGCAGACCGCAAGATATTTAATGTAAATTCTGCCTTGCCGGGCTTGCCTTAATCGCTTTTTTTAACAACAATGGAAGCGTCAATGGTCGAATCCGGATTATGTTGAACCAAGTCATTCCTGAGTTTGAATTACCTTCCACTAGCGGGAAAATCTTTAAGCTTTCTGACCCTCACGGCAAATTCCTCATCCTCTATTTCTACCCCAAGGATTCCACGCCGGGCTGCACCACCCAGGGCATCCAATTCAGGGACCATCACGCTGCCTTCGTGGATGCGGGTTGCGAGATCGTCGGTATATCCCGGGATAGCCTCAAGTCTCACGAGAACTTCAAAGCCAAGTTCAGTTTCCCCTTCGAGCTGCTATCTGACAGCGAAGAACTGGCCTGCAATCTCTTTGGCGTCATCAAAATGAAGAACATGTACGGCAAGCAGGTGCGCGGTATCGAGCGCAGCACCTTCGTACTGGATAAGAACCATGTTGTCTTGCGCGAGTGGCGCGGCGTCAAGGTCGATGGCCATGCGCGTGAGGTGCTGGATTTCGTTAACACACTATGAATGGGGAAATCACCACTGATGGCTAATCCACGTAGCGCAACCAGCAAGCTCTTCGTCCTCGATACCAATGTCTTGATGCATGACCCCTCCAGTCTTTTCCGCTTTGAAGAACATGACGTCTACCTGCCGATGGTGACGCTCGAAGAACTCGATAACAACAAAAAAGGCATGACCGAAGTCGCCCGGAATGCGCGACAAGCCAGCCGCAACCTGGAGGAGATCGTTGGCGTCAGCCTCGTGGACCTGGAAAAAGGCTGCCCCCTCGCCATCAACGGCAACAAGCACATCAGCGGACGCCTGTTCCTGCAGACCGATGCCGTCCACATCGAACTGCCTGGCTTGGCAGGTAGCAAAGCCGATAACCAGATCCTCGGTGTGGTCGCCGACCTGCAGAAGAAGCATCCGAAACGCCAGGTCATCCTGGTCAGCAAAGACATCAACATCCGTATCAAGGCGCGCGCCATCGGTGTCGCGGCAGAGGATTACTTCAACGACAAGGTACTGGAAGACACCGACCTGCTCTATACGGGCATGAAGGAATTGCCGGCGGATTTCTGGGAGAAGCACAGCAAGGCCATGGAGTCCTGGCAAGATGCCGGCCGCATGTATTACCGGATCACCGGCCCGCTTTGCAAGAGCCTGCTGGTCAATGAATTCCTGTTCTACGAGTTCGAAAAACCTTTCCACGCCATCGTGCGTAGTCAGGAAGGCAATACCGCCGTGCTGGAAGTGGTCAAGGATTACATGCAACCCAAGCATAGCGTCTGGGGCATCACGGCACGCAATCGCGAACAGAACTTCGCACTCAACCTGCTGATGGACCCCGAAGTCGATTTCGTGACCTTGTTAGGCCAGGCAGGCACTGGCAAGACACTACTTACCCTGGCGTCTGCTCTGACCCAGACCCTGGACAAGAAGATCTACAGCGAGATCATCATGACGCGCGTCACCGTCCCGGTCGGCGAGGATATCGGTTTCCTGCCCGGTACCGAGGAAGAGAAGATGGCCCCGTGGATGGGTGCTCTGGAAGACAACCTCGACGTGCTGAATAAATCCGACGAAGAGGCTGGCGAGTGGGGCCGCGCTGCGACGCAGGACCTGATCCGGACCCGCATCAAGATCAAGTCGCTCAATTTCATGCGTGGCCGCACCTTCCTGCATAAATTCCTCATCATCGACGAAGCCCAGAATCTGACCCCGAAACAGATGAAGACCTTGATCACGCGGGCAGGCCCTGGCACCAAGGTGGTTTGCCTTGGCAACATCGCCCAGATCGACACGCCCTACCTGACCGAAGGTAGCTCCGGTTTGACGTATGTCGTTGATAGATTCAAGGGATGGCCTCACAATGGTCACGTCACGCTGGTTCGGGGAGAACGTTCACGGCTGGCGGATTTTGCTGCAGAAGCTTTGTAACAATCCACACATACAATAACGGGGCAGCCTGACTGTTCCCGAGGAGCGAGAAGCCGGTAAGCCGTATCTGCCGCGAACTTAAGTAATGAACCTAGGTTTCTACATCATCCTGCTGGCGCAGTTCCTCTCTGCGCTGGCAGATAACGCATTACTGTTCGCCGCCATCGCGCTCCTGCAACAAATGAGCGCTCCGGATTGGCACGAGCCGCTCTTGCTGCAGTTCTTCGTCATCTCCTATATCCTGCTCGCCCCATTCGTCGGTTCGATCGCCGATGCCTTCCCCAAAGGCCGGGTGATGTTCGTCTCCAACGGCATCAAGTTCGTGGGTAGCCTATGCATGGTGTTCGGCATGCCGCCGCTCTATGCCTACGGCATCGTCGGCATCGGGGCCGCCGCCTATTCACCCGCCAAGTACGGCATCCTCACCGAATACCTGCCGCCCCATATGCTGGTCAAGGCGAACGGCTGGATGGAAGGCTCCACGGTGATGGCGATCATCTTGGGTGCCATCGTCGGCGGCAAGATGGCCGGTATCGATCCCCATATGGCCATGATCGTCATCACGGTGCTCTACCTGGCGGCCGCGGGCTTCAATATGTACATTCCACGCCTACCGATCGATCACAAGCTCGCCAAAAGGAATCCCGCCTATATCCTCAAAGACTTCTGGCATTCGTTCAAGGTGCTCTGGAAGGATGCGCAAGGCCAGGTCTCACTCGCCGTCACTACCTTGTTCTGGGGTGCAGGAGCCACATTGCGCCTGGTCGTCCTCGCCTGGGCAGCGTTCGCGCTGGACTTCGGCATCGAGCATGCCACGCAGCTGACCGCCACGGTCGCGGTCGGTATCGCAGTAGGCTCCGTCATTGCGGCGCGCTACATCAGTCTTGAGAACTCGGTCAAAGTGCTACCGGCAGGGATCCTGATGGGCTTCCTCGTCATGTCCATGGTACTGATCAACGATTGGCGCATCGCCTGTGCCCTGCTGTTCGTCATCGGTGTACTCAGCGGCTATTTCGTCGTGCCCTTGAACGCGTTGCTGCAGCACCGTGGTCACATCCTGATCGGAGCCGGCCACTCGATCGCAGTGCAGAATTTCAACGAGAACCTCGGTATCCTGATCTTGAGTGGGGCTTATACCTTGATGGTACGGGCGGATATGCCGATCAACTACATCGTGCTTGCCTTCGGCCTCTTCGTCAGCCTCAGCATGAGCGGGATCTATCGGTTATATCGTAAACAGATAGAAGCTTGATGCCTTCGCGACCCAATAAAAAAGCCCCGTTATCGGGGCTTTTTTATTGGGTCGATTAATTAGATCAGTGCAGTTTCACATGCGCTTCGGTACGGCGGGTGATCATCCGAGCCAACGTCTGCAACATCACCGTAAAGAACCCATGCAGGGTCATCAAGTGCATCTTGTACAGGGATTGGTACATGAATCTCGCGATCAAGCCCTCGATGAACATGCTGCCACCGGCCACCGTCCCCATGAGGTTCCCTACCGTGGTATAGCGACCCAGATTCACGAGGGAGCCATAATCCCGGTAAACGTATTCCGGCAACGGTTTGCCAGCGATGCGACGTTTCACTGTCTTGACCAGCATGGATGCCTGCTGGTGCGCGGCTTGCGCGCGCGGCGGCACATTCTCGTCATGACCGGGCCATGGGCAGGCAGCGCAATCACCAAATGCGAAGATGTTCTCGTCGACCGTCGTCTGCAAGGTACTGTGCACGACCAACTGGTTGAGTCGGTTCGTCTCCAGGCCGTCCAGCTGGCTCAGGAAATCCGGCGCCTTGATGCCTGCCGCCCACACGACCAGTTCTGACGGTATGAAACGCCCGCTGTGGGTATAGACGCCTTTGTCCGTGACCTCAGTCACGCGCTCACCGTTGTACAGATGCACGCGCAACTTGCGCAATTCGTTATCGACTTTCTTCGACAGCCGAGGCGGTAATGCCGGTAACACACGGTCACTAGCCTCGATCAGGGAGATGCGCACATCACGATCTGCATCGATCTTATCCAGGCCGTAAGCGGCCAGTTCACGTGTCGTATTGTGCAGTTCTGCAGCCAGTTCCACGCCGGTCGCGCCGGCACCAACGATGACCACTTCCAGCTGACCCGCCTGGACAGGCTCCACCTGCGTTTGCGCCCGTACGAGCGCGTTATGCAAGCGACGATGGAACCGCTCAGCCTGACCTTGCGTATCCAGCGCGATGGAGTACTCACTGGCGCCCGCGATACCAAAATCGTTGGTAGTACTACCAACGGCGATGATCAGGGTGTCGTATCTGAAAGTCCGGCGCGGGATGACTTCCACGCCGTCCTCATCATGATACGGCGCTACGTAAACTTCTTTCTTCGCGCGATCGATCCCATCCATATTGCCCAAACGGAAATAGAAATGGTGCCAGTGCGCCTGCGCGAGATATTCCAGTTCATGCTTGTCTGGATTCATGCTGCCGGCGGCGATCTCATGTAGCAAAGGCTTCCAGACGTGAGTCCGGTTACGATCGATCAATGTGATATGGGCTTTTCCCTTACGACCAAGGGTGTCACCCAGACGCGTCGCTAGCTCAAGCCCACCGGCACCCCCACCAACGATGACAACGTGATGCAATGGCGGGCTTGCAGTTGAATCCAATGACATAAACTGATTTTTCCAATGTTAAAACTGATTATTCGTTACCTGTGGTGCTACCGTGACTGCGTACCCAGGCAATGATCTTCAGCGTTTCGTCCACGCTGAGGCCATTGGCCGGATCGGAAGGATCCATCAGGCCCTTGCCCTTCGCGCCCATACCGCCGTTCGTGCCATGCCAGATGGTTTCGAACATGCCTTTATTGGTGGCATCCTTAGGATAACGGTAGTCCGGTCCGGTCAAGCCAGGACCGACTTGGCCTTTGGCGTCAGGGCCATGGCATTGCGTACAGGAATAGAGTTGAAAGAGCTTTTTGCCTTTTTCAACGGCTTCGGCATTGCCCACATAGGGGTTCTTACCGGTCGTCATGAATTCTTTGGCTTGCGGCGTATCGAAGAGCTCGGCCTTGATCGGCATCGGTGATCCGTCCTGTGTCGTGACGAAAGCGACCATCTCGCCACCACCAGCAGATTCTGTTGCGGCACCAGCCGCCTTATCTGAGCCGCTGTCACCACAAGCAGTCAGTCCAAGGATCGAAAAAAGGCATACCAGACTGAAATTGATCTTATTCATAGGTTTCTCCTCCAAGTAAGCTACCAATTTTACCCGAAACTATCATCGGCGCATAAAAAAACGGCCACTGAGATTCTCAATGGCCGTTTCATAAAGCTACTACAGGTGCTAGGTTATTTCAACCAAGGCTTGTCGCCGCCACCCTTGTATTCGCTGCGCAACCAGCCGATGATCTTCAGGATGTCATCGGTAGGTACGAGTTCTGGGTTACCAGCCACTTGTTGGTGCCAAGCGAACATACCGCCGTTACTACCGCCAGCGATGGTCTCGAACAGACCCTTGTCGGTCACGTGCTTGGAATACTGCCAACGGTCGTCCAGAATGCTTGGACCTACTTGACCGCCACCGTTAGCGCCGTGGCACTGGGTGCAGGAGTAGTAACCGAATTTCTTCTTACCAGCCTTGGCAGCTGCAGGATCGGCAGCATACATCTTGGTGTAAGGGTTGTTACAGGTTTCCAGGAACTCTTTCGCTTGTGGCGTATCGCTGTCGACTGCCTTGATAGGAAGTGGACTGCCGTCCTTGGTGGAAACTAAGTTACAGGCTGCGCTAGCCTGCAATGGCAACGCTAGACCTACGAAAGTAAGAAAAGAAGCAACGAGGGTTGCCTTGACTGCTTTGTTGCCGAACATATCATCTCCTCAAGTATGAACTTTATTACATCTTGATTCTGCCTGAGCATGTATCAATTTGTAATAGTACAAACGTATCATGGCTGACATCGTTGACGTCAGCCACGTATTTACTCTGATTTCGGGATTATATCGCCGCGATCTTGCTTGGGCTTGACTTTACCTAACCGGTCGCCTTCGACGACTGGTACGTGCGGAATGCCAAAATCATCCAATATCTTCAGAATATCTGCCTGACGACGATCCAGAACTTCCTGGATCATTGCCAGCCGTTCCTTATCTCTCTTGCGAACACCAATAGAAATATTCCAGTATTCCTTACCGTGAACGTTCGTTTCTTCGTATTCAGGAATCGGTACGACTACCAGCGGCACTTTCGATTGTTTAGCATAATATCCGCCAATCGGACCCCATGCAACGGCTACATCGATTTCGCCTTTTACCAGGTCATCGATCAGATAACTTGGGGGTAGATTGAGGTCACGCTGCATACGGTATGGCTTGGCGTTACCCATCAGGTTATGGTCAGCCAATGGGCGCGTGGCCGGGCTTTGACCCACGATGCCGATCACTCCCTTGCGCAGGTCTGGGGAATCCCAGTTAGTGATGTTATAACCACTATCCTTGCGATAGACGAACACGTGACCGGAGCGATAGTAAGGCTTGGAGTTCAACGTCATATCGCTATCCGAAGTGGTGCTCATGATGACGTCACAACGATTGGCATTCAACGTATTGCGGATGAAACCCATACGGTCATACCAGAATTGATAACTCAGTTTTTTGCCAAGGTCCTTGGCGATGAGTTCTGCGATCTTGTTCTCAAAACCTTCCCCTTTCGAGTTCGAGTAAGGGAGGTTCTCAGGGTCAGCGCAAACCTTGAATTCGTTTGCATCAGGAACACGCTTGGCTTCGCCCCCGCGACCGCTGTTCAGGTCAACCGAGAGGTCATCTGCGGCCTGTGCCGTTCCAAATAGTGCCGTTGCCGCAAGCACATAAGACAGTTTCTTTAATTTCTCTAGCATTACTTTTTCCTCGTCGTTTGTTAGCGGTCTTATATATATAGCCAGATAAAAAACACCCCGCCGAAGCGGGGTGTTTGTAGGACACACTAACCAACGGTTAGTTCTGTTAAATTAAGGTCTTGCGACGCTCAATTACAGACTGAACACGCTCAGTGCACCGCCGCCAGGAGCAGCGTTGTACTTGGT
>CBFGLF010000013.1:0-22620 GCA_965649545.1 uncultured Methylotenera sp. | reverse complement strand
GCCTGATCAGATCAGCAAATCTCTAGATCAGGAACGTCAGGGCGGCGATCGCGCCGCCGATCACTGCGCCAGCGATGACATCGCTCGGATAGTGCAGGCCCAGGATCACACGCGACATGCCGACCATGATGGTGAAGGGCAGCAGCAACCATGCGAGTTCCGGGTAGTAGGTCAGGCCCACGCTGCAGAACGCGACGGCATGCAAGGTGTGGCCGGACGGGAAACTGAAGCGGTCCAGCGGGCGCCCGGTGAGCCAGATATCCTGATGGACTTCGTAAGGGCGCGGGCGCAAGGTCTTGCCCTTGAGCCACTTGTAGACCAGGGTGCCGGTCAGGCCCGCCAGGCCCATGTGGATGGCGGGAACGACGCCGGCATCGCCCTGGGTCAGGACGATCCCCAGCATCACGGCATACCAGAACATGCCATCGCCAAGGCGACTGATGAGGCGGAACCAGAGGCGGACCCACAAGTAGTGACTAGTGCGATTGACGCGGATACAGAGCGAGCTGTCCCATTCGCTCATGCGGTGCAGGTAAAGACTCATCTTGTGAGGCATAGCGAGACCTCCTGTTGGATGGGCTCCGGGTAGGTGCCCTTGCTATGGATGAATGGTGTTTTCATGCGTGCAGGATGGCACGCCTGTGTGACAGATTGATGAATCTTAAGGAGAATTTTCAGGTGGCACGATGGATGCCACCTGAAGGGATCAGGCGGCGGCTTTTTTCACCACGTCGGCGATGGCATCCGCCAGCTTTTGCACCTGGTCGCGCGACTGGCCCTCGACCATGACACGGATCTTGGGCTCGGTGCCGGAGGCGCGCAGCAAGACGCGACCGCTGCCGTTGAGTTCCGATTCGGCGTCCTTGACGGCTTTCTGCAGGACCGGGTTACCGGAGATGTCGATGCGCTTTTTGACTTTGACGTTGACCAGGACCTGTGGGTACAGGGTCAGGCTGGCGCCCAGCTCGGCCAGGGATTTGCCGCTGGAGCGCATGGCGTTCAGTACCTGCAGCGCGGCGATGATACCGTCGCCGCTACTGTGCTTGTCCAGCGCCAGGATATGGCCGGAATTCTCGCCGCCGATCTTCCAGGCGTTCTGGTTCAGCAATTCCAGTACGTACCGGTCACCGACCTTGGCACGTGCGAACGGGATATCCGCCTTGGCCAGGGCATGCTCCAGCGCGAGGTTGGTCATGAGGGTGCCGACGATGCCGCCACCCAGCTCGCCGCGGGCCTGACGGTACATGGCGATGATATAGAGCAGCTGGTCGCCATCCAGCAATTTGCCTTTGGCGTCGACCATCATCACGCGGTCGCCGTCGCCGTCGAACGCGATGCCGAGATCGGCCTTGTGTTCGACCACGGCCTTGCACAGTGCTTTGGTGTGCGTGGAGCCGCAATCCTGATTGATGTTGAGCCCGTCCGGGTGGTTGCCGATGGCGACGACTTCCGCGCCCAGTTCGTGGAAGACGGGCGGCGCCACATGGTAGGTCGCGCCGTTGGCGCAATCGAGCACGATCTTGAGGCCGCGCAGGTCGAGCGCGTTAGGGAAGGTACTCTTGCAGAATTCGATATAGCGACCGGCAGCATCGTCCAAGCGGCGCGCCTTGCCCAGCTTGGCGGAAGGCATCACCACCATAGGCTGGTCGAGCTCGGCTTCGATCGCGAATTCGATGGCATCCGGTAACTTGGTGCCTTCGGCGGAGAAGAACTTGATGCCGTTGTCTTCGTAGGGGTTGTGCGAGGCGGTGATGACGATGCCGACCTGGGCGCGCAGTGCGCGGGTCAGGTACGCCACCGCCGGCGTCGGCATGGGCCCGGTGAGCAAGGTATCCACCCCTGCGGCGGAGAGGCCCGCTTCGAGCGCCGCTTCCAGCATATAGCCGGAGATGCGGGTGTCCTTGCCGATCAGGACGGTCGGGTTGGACGCGCCAGTGTGGGTATCGATATTGGTCAGTACACGGCCGGCGGCGTAGCCGAGCCGCATGACAAAGTCCGGGGTGATCGGCGCTTCGCCGACCCGTCCACGAATACCATCGGTACCGAAATATTTTCTACCCACCTGTTGCTCCCTTGTTTCTAGATTTTTATAGCCTGATTGTTATGGCCTGGTTTTTCTTTATTGCCGATATGACTGTCTTATCGGATCGCTTATAGCACGGCCGCGGCGACCTTCAGCGCATCGGCGGTCGCCTTGACGTCATGCACACGTACGATTCTAGCGCCTTTCATCACCGAGATGACAGAGGCCGCGAGGCTGGCATGCAAGCGGACATAGACGTCTCCGCCCGTGATCTGGCCTAGCACGGATTTGCGCGATAGGCCGACCAGCAAGGGCCGTCCCAGACTGAGGATCTCGGGCAAGCCTTGCAGCAGGGCGATGTTGTGTTCGGTACGCTTACCGAAACCGAACCCCGGGTCGAGCACGATGCGCGATTGCGGTATGCCGGCCGCTTCCGCGGCCGCCATGCGCTCGGCGAGGAAAGCCCGTACTTCGGCGACGACATCTTCATATCGCGGATCGAGCTGCATGGTCGCAGGCAAGCCTTGCATGTGCATCAGACAGACACCGGCTTTGCTGCGAGCGGCGATCTCCAATGCGCCAGGTTCCTGCAGGGCGCGTACGTCATTGATGAGGTCGGCTCCGGCCTCGAGCGCAGCCTGCATCACTTGCGGCTTATAGGTGTCGATGGACAAGGGCACCTGGGTCAGCTTGGAGAGTTGCTCGATCACGGGCACCACCCGGTCAAGCTCATCCGCCAGCGATACCGGTGTAGCGCCCGGCCGTGTGGATTCGCCGCCGATATCCAGGATATCGGCGCCTTCCTCGACCAGCTTCAGCGCATGTTCGACGGCTTTTTCCGTGGATTCGTACTTGCCGCCATCGGAGAAGGAATCGGGCGTGACGTTGACGATGCCCATGACATGGGGACGTGACAGGTCTAGCTGGTATCTACCGCAATGGAATAAGGAGGACTGAGTCATGTGAAGGCGATGAAAGATAAAGAAAAAGCCACAGCAAGGATACCTTACTGTGGCTGGTGTCGATCAAGCGTCAGGACTTGGCGGCAGGTTGCGGTGTCGGTTCCGCTGTCGGGCCCGAAGAACCTGTGTCGCGCGATGGCTTGTTCGCTGCCGGCGTCGGTTTAGGTGGACGTGGCGGCAAGCCGGCCATGATGTCGTTGATCTGTTCGGCATCGATGGTTTCCCACTCGAGCAGTGCCGCCGTCATGGCTTCGACCTTGTCGCGGTTCTCTTCCAGCAGCTTGCGGGCGACCGCGTACTGCTCGTCAAGGATACGACGCACTTCGGCATCGACCTTTTGCTGCGTAGCCTCGGACACGGTGCGGGACGACATGCGACCGAAGAACGAATCCTGGTCGTTATCCACATAGACCATAGTCCCTAATGTATCGGACATACCGAAACGGGTCACCATGTCACGTGCCAGCTTGGTCGCACGTTCGAAGTCGTTCGAAGCGCCGGTCGACATCTGGTTCATGAACAATTCCTCGGCGATACGGCCACCGAACAGGATGGAGATATCCTCCAGCATCTTGTCCTTGTAGTTGCTGATGCGATCATGCTCCGGCAGCTGCCAGGTCAGGCCAAGTGCCCAGCCACGCGGCATGATGGTGACCTTGTGCACCGGATCCGCCTTGGGCAACAGCTTGGCGACGACGGCATGGCCGGACTCGTGATAGGCGGTATTGCGGCGCTCTTCTTCACGCATGACCATGGACTTGCGTTCCGGGCCCATGAAGATCTTGTCCTTGGCGTCCTCGAAGTCCGACATATCGACCGTGCGCTTGTTACGGCGCGCGGCGAACAGGGCAGCCTCGTTCACGAGGTTCGCGAGATCGGCACCGGAGAAGCCGGGGGTACCACGGGCCAGGATGTCAGCCTTCACATCGGGATCGATCGGCACCTTGCGCATGTGCACGAGCAGGATCTGCTCACGACCACGGATATCCGGCAAGCCGACCATCACCTGGCGGTCGAAACGGCCCGGGCGCAACAGCGCCTTGTCCAGGACGTCTGCACGGTTGGTCGCGGCGATGACGATGACGCCGGAATTGGGTTCGAAACCATCGAGTTCGACCAGCATCTGGTTCAGGGTCTGCTCGCGCTCGTCGTTACCACCGCCAGTGCCGGCGCCACGATGGCGACCGACCGCATCGATCTCATCGATGAAGATGATGCAAGGCGCACTCTTCTTAGCCTGCTCGAACATGTCGCGTACACGGGCAGCGCCCACACCGACGAACATCTCGACGAAATCGGAACCGGAGATGGTGAAGAATGGGACTTTGGCCTCACCGGCGATGGCCTTGGCGAGCAAGGTCTTACCGGTACCCGGAGGGCCTACCATCAGCACGCCGCGCGGGATACGACCGCCCAGCTTCTGGAATTTGCCGGGGTCGCGCAGGAACTCGACCAATTCGGCGACTTCTTCCTTTGCTTCGTCACAGCCGGCGACATCGGCGAAAGTGATCTGATTGGAGGATTCATCGAGCTGGCGCGCACGGCTCTTGCCGAACGAGAAGGCACCGCCCTTGCCGCCACCTTGCATCTGGCGCATGAAGAACACCCAGACGCCGATCAGCAACAGCATCGGGAACCAGGATACGAAGATGTTCATCAGCAGGGAAGGCTCTTCGTCCGGTTTGGCTTCGACGATGACGTTGTTCTTCAGCAGGTCGGAGACCAGCCATGGATCCGATGGGGCATAGGTATTGAATTTCTTGCCGTCACTGGTGACACCGCGCAGCACGCGGCCGTCGATCGTGACCTTGGAGATCTGGCCCTGTTTCACCTGATCGATGAACTGAGAGTAGACCACCTGGCCTTCAGCGGCGGTCTTGGCGCCGAACTGATTGAATACGGTCATCAACACCAGCGCGACGATCAACCAGATAGCGATATTCTTTACGATGTTATTCAAAATCCCGTTCCTTCAATGATGGGAAAACATTCACGACTTCATTCTAAACTTATTTCTAATATGCTGCCGCTTAGTCTATTTATCAACCTTATTGGCAAAATTTATTCGAGGCGCTTGAGGCCCAGCAGGTAGACTTCGCTGCTGCGGTCGCGCGAGGCTTTGGGCTTGCGCGTCGCGACCTTCTCGAAGCCTTGGCGCATGTTGCGGACGATCTCGTCGAAACCTGAGCCGACGAACACTTTGACAAGGAAGTTGCCGCCCGGTTTCAACCACTTCAGGCTGAATTCCAGCGCGAGTTCCGTCAGGTATGCGGCATTGGCCTGGTCGACCGAACTGATGCCGCTGATGTTGGGTGCCATATCGGCGATCACCAGATCGACCAGCTTGCCGTCCAGCTTGTGCTCCAGCTGTTCGAGCACCGCCTGTTCGCGGAAATCGCCCTGGATGAAATCGACGCCACCGATGCCCTGCATCTCGAGGATATCCAGGGCGATGATCTTGCCCTGCCCCTTCAGGCGCTGCACCGCGACTTGCGACCAGCTACCCGGCGTGGAACCGAGATCGACGATGGTCATGCCGGGTTTGATCAGGTGGTCTTTGTCATCGATCTCGATGAGCTTGTAAGCAGCGCGCGCACGGTAGCCGTCACGCTGCGCACGCTTCACATACTCGTCGTTGACATGTTCCTGCATCCAGCCTTTGCTGGTTCTGGTACGCTTCATGTGTTAGACTGCGACGCTTTTTTAACGAATAAGATTTTTTGAATCAACAAGATATGTCCAATCTCAATTCCAAGCAAGTCAGCCATCTGCGCGGCCTAGGCCACAACCTGAACCCGGTCGTCATGATCGGTAACAACGGGTTGACCGAACAAGTGTTGAAAGAGATCGAAGTGAGCCTGAACGCCCATGAACTGATCAAGATCAAGGTGTTCGGCGACGATCGCGCCGCGCGCATCCAGATGCTGGAAGAGATCTGCGACAAGACCGGCGCCACGGCCATCCATCATATCGGCAAGCAACTGGTGATCTATCGCCAGGCCGACAAGCCGAAGATCATCTTGCCTTGAGCACCAGCATCACGCCCAGCAGGCTCTCGATCAGATAAGCGATACTGGCCACACCGTGCCAGGTTTTGAAACGGTCCGCGAACACGCTATGCATCACATCCGCCGGCATCGCCAGCGCCTTGAGCTCGGCGATGATGGGCTGGATACCGAAATGTCCCGCCAGCGTCAGTAGCAGCATCGCGACCACAAGCCAGAAGTAACCCTGTTTGAGACTGCCGGTGCCATGTCGCACCAGGCGCTGGATCAGCAGGTAGAACGCACTGCCCATCCCCACATACGCGACCAGCGTGAACATCTTTCCTGCCAGCATCCCCGCCAGCTGCCTGTCGCTCAAGGCATGGAACAAGGTCGGGGCGGCCAGGTAGCCGATGGCCCACAACGCCCCCACCCAGAGGGTGATGACGATGAGCGCAAGCCTGTCGGACCAATGGTTCATGGAAAGGGCCTAGATATATTCGACCGCACGGACCTCGTAGGAACGCAGGCCGGCCGGCGCCATCACCTCGGCCACTTCGCCTTCGGTCTTGCCGATCAAGGCACGCGCGATCGGCGAACTCACCGAGATCTTGCCCTGCTTGACGTCGGCTTCGTCGTCGCCAACGATCTGGTACTTGGAGACATCGCCGCTATCCAGATCCTCGACTTCCACGGTGGCACCGAACACGCAACGGCCTTCTGCGTTCAAGGTCTTGGGGTCGATGATCATGGCGTTGGAGAGTTTGGCTTCGATCTCGGCGATACGGCCTTCGATGAAACTCTGGCGCTCCTTGGCCGCGTCATACTCGGCGTTCTCCGACAGGTCGCCTTGCGCACGGGCTTCGGCGATCGCCTGGATGACGTTGGGACGATCGACGCTGAGCAGGCGCTGCAACTCCGCCTTCAACAGTTCAGCACCTTTGATCGTGATTGGAATCTGGTTCATGGATATTTCCCTACTTTTAGCTTTGGACCACGTTAAGCCGGTTCGTAAAAACAAAAACCACACCTGACGCCAGGCGTGGTTCACATTTGAAACGTATCTTATTACTTTGTCAGTTGCTTGTGCAAGTTCTGGAGCGACTGCACTTCCAGCTCCTGCATGTGCGCCATACCGATACAGGCAGCCTTGGCCCCAGCCAGCGTCGTGTAATACGTCACCTTCTGCTGCAAGGCGCTGCGACGGATCTCGTAAGAGTCAGCGACCGCGCGTTTGTCTTCAGTGACATTGACAATGAAACTGATGTCACCGTTCTTGATCATGTCGACAATATGTGGACGGCCTTCTGCCACCTTGTTCACCGGGGTGACGTTAAGGCCGGCGGCGGTCAAAGCCGATGCCGAACCCTTGGTCGCTACCAGCTGGAAGCCGAGGTCGGCCAACGCCTGGGCGATCTCGATCACCCGCTCGCGGTCTTCACGGCGTACGCTAATGAAGGCCTTGCCGCCCGGCGGCAGCTTGTCGCCGGAACCCAGTTGCGATTTCACGAACGCCTCGGCGAAGGTACGCCCCACGCCCATGACTTCGCCCGTGGACTTCATTTCCGGGCCGAGGATGGTATCCACGCCAGGGAACTTGATGAACGGGAACACGGCTTCCTTGACCGAGTAGTAAGGCGGCACGATCTCCTTGGTCACGCCCTGCTCCTTCAGCGTCTTGCCGGTCATGCAGCGTGCAGCGACTTTCGCCAGCTGCAGGCCGCAGGCCTTGGAGACGAAGGGCACGGTGCGGGACGCACGCGGATTCACTTCCAATACGTAGACCGTTTCGCCCTGGATGGCGAACTGGACGTTCATCAGACCGACGACTCCGAGGGCCTTGGCCATCTGTACGGTCTGTTTGCGCAACTCGTCCTGCAATGCAGGCGACAGGCTGTAAGGGGGCAGCGAGCACGCGGAGTCACCCGAGTGCACACCGGCTTGTTCGACGTGCTCCATGATGCCGCCGATGATCACGTCCTGGCCGTCGCACAGGGCGTCGACATCGACCTCCAGCGCATCGTTGAGGAAGCGGTCCAGCAGCACCGGGGACTCGTTGGAGACTTTGACGGCCTCGCGCATGTAGCGCTCGAGCTGTGCCTGTTCCTGCACGATCTCCATGGCGCGGCCACCGAGCACATAGGATGGACGGACCACCAGCGGGTAGCCGATCTCTTGCGCCAGTCGCAGGGCTTCTTCTGGGGTACGTGCAGTACGGTTAGGCGGCTGCTTGAGGCCGAGCTCCTGCAGCATCTGCTGGAAGCGTTCGCGGTCCTCGGCACGGTCGATCGCGTCCGGACTGGTGCCGATGATAGGCACGCCAGCCTTTTCCAGGTCGCGCGCCAGCTTCAATGGCGTCTGGCCGCCGTATTGCACGATGACGCCCACCGGCTTCTCCAGCGCGACGATCTCCAGGACGTCTTCCAGCGTCAACGGCTCGAAATAGAGACGATCGGAAGTGTCGTAGTCGGTGGAGACGGTCTCAGGGTTACAGTTGACCATGATGGTCTCGTAACCGTCTTCGCGCATGGCGAAGGCGGCATGCACGCAGCAATAATCGAACTCGATGCCCTGACCGATGCGGTTGGGGCCACCGCCCAGCACCATGATCTTCTTGCGATCGCCCGGCTTGGCTTCGCACTCTTCTTCATAAGTCGAATACATGTAGGCCGTGTTCGTGGCGAATTCCGCGGCACAGGTATCGACGCGCTTGTAGACCGGACGCACGTTCAGCGCCTGGCGATAGGCGCGCACCGCGTGCTGGTCGGTGCCGAGCAGCTTGGCCAGACGACGGTCCGAGAACCCGCGGCGCTTGAGCTGGAACAAGGCATCCTTGTCGAGATCGGCCAATTGGCGACCCTTGAGCGCTTGCTCGCGACGGATGATGTCTTCGATCTGCACCAGGAACCATGGGTCGATGCTTGAATGCTTGTAGACCTGATCGACCGTCATGCCGGTACGGAAGGCATCGCCGACATACCAGATACGTTCAGGGCCGGGTTCGCCCAGCTCCTTCTGGATCAGGTCGGGATCGGTGGTCTTCTCGTCGAGGCCATCCACGCCGACTTCGAGACCGCGCAGGGCCTTCTGGAAGGACTCCTGGAAGGTACGGCCGATGGCCATGACCTCACCCACGGATTTCATTTGCGTGGTCAGGCGGGAATCGGCTTGCGGGAATTTCTCGAACGCGAAACGCGGCACCTTGGTGACGACGTAATCGATGGAGGGTTCGAACGAAGCCGGGGTCGCGCCGCCGGTGATCTCGTTCTTCAATTCGTCCAGTGTATAACCGACGGCCAGCTTAGCCGCGACTTTGGCGATGGGGAAACCGGTCGCCTTGGAGGCCAGTGCCGAGGAACGCGATACACGCGGGTTCATCTCGATGACGATCATGCGACCGTCTTCCGGATTGATGGCGAACTGGACGTTGGAGCCGCCGGTATCGACACCGATCTCACGCAACACCGCCAGCGAGGCGTTACGCATGATCTGGTATTCCTTGTCGGTCAGCGTCTGCGCCGGCGCGACGGTGATCGAGTCACCGGTATGCACGCCCATTGGATCGAGGTTCTCGATCGAGCAGATGATGATGCAGTTGTCCTTGTGGTCGCGCACCACTTCCATCTCGTACTCTTTCCAGCCGAGCAGGGATTCTTCGATCAGCAGCTCACTGGTCGGCGAGGCCTCCAGGCCGCGCTCGCAGATGGCCATGAACTCTTCGCGGTTGTAAGCGATACCGCCACCGCTTCCGCCCATGGTGAAGGAGGGCCGGATGATCGCCGGATAGCCGATGGTGGCTTGCACCTGCAAGGCTTCTTCCATGCTGTGCGCCACGGCGGAACGGGCCGACCCGAGACCGATCTTGGTCATGGCGGCCTTGAACTTCTCGCGGTCTTCCGCCTTGTCGATGGCTTCCTTGGTCGCGCCGATCAACTCGACGTTGTACTTCTCCAGCACGCCATGTTTGGCGAGATCGAGCGCGCAATTCAGTGCCGTCTGCCCACCCATGGTCGGCAGCAAGGCGTCAGGGCGCTCGATGGAGATGATCTTCTCGACGATCTGCCAGGTGACAGGCTCGATGTAGGTCGCGTCGGCCATCTCCGGGTCGGTCATGATGGTGGCCGGGTTGGAGTTGACCAGGATGACGCGATACCCTTCTTCACGCAGGGCCTTGCAGGCCTGTGCGCCAGAATAATCGAACTCGCAGGCCTGGCCGATCACGATAGGACCGGCGCCGATGATCAGGATACTTTTGATGTCTGTACGTTTTGCCATGGATTATTGCTTGTGCTGTTTCATGAGATCGATAAAGCGATCGAACAGGTAACTCATCTCGTGGGGACCGGGACTGGCCTCAGGGTGACCCTGGAAACTGAATGCCGGCCTGTCGGTGCGGGTGATGCCTTGCAGGCTGCCGTCGAACAGCGAGACGTGCGTCGCACGTACATTGCCTGGCAGGCTTGCGGGATCGACCGCGAAACCGTGATTCTGGCTGGTGATGAAGACGCGCCTATCGTCCAGGTCCTGCACCGGGTGATTGGCACCGTGATGCCCGAACTTCATCTTCATGGTCTTGGCGCCGCTGGCGAGGCCAAGCAGCTGGTGACCTAAGCAGATACCGAACGTCGGGATGTTGGTATCCACCAGCGTACGGATCGCCGAGATCGCGTAATCGCAAGGCTCCGGATCTCCAGGGCCATTGGCCAGGAAGATACCGTCGGGCTTGAGCGCGAGGGCCTCTTCGGCCGTCGATTGCGCCGGCAATACCGTGACCTTGCAGCCACGCGAAGTGAGCATGCGCAGGATGTTGCGCTTCACGCCGTAATCGAACGCGACCACATTGAAGGTATGTCCCTCAGGCTTCACGTAACCTTTACCCAACTCCCATTCGCCCTCTTCGAAGACATAAGCCTCCTTGACGCTGACGACCTTGGCCAGATCCATGCCAGCCAGGCCCGGGAAGCCGCGCGCGAGTTCCAGAGCCCTGGCTTCATCGATCTCACCGGCCATGATGCAACCGGATTGCGCACCCTTTTCCCGCAGGATGCGAGTCAGTTTGCGCGTATCGATATCGGCGATACCGACCACGTCGTTGGCGGCAAGATAGTCCGACAGGGTTTGTTCACTGCGCCAGCTGCTCACGGTGAGCGGCAGGTCACGGATGATCAGACCGCTGGCGAACACGGCTCGCGATTCGACATCTTCGGCATTGATGCCGACATTGCCGATGTGGGGATACGTGAGGGTGACGATCTGCTTGGTATAGGATGGATCGGTCAGGATCTCCTGATAGCCGGTCATCGCGGTGTTGAAAACGACTTCACCGACGGTGTGGCCAGGAGCGCCGATTGAAATGCCTTTGAATACTGTCCCGTCTGCGAGAACCAAGATTGCAGGCTGCATGGCTGGCAGGCTTTGCGGCAATTCGTAACTCCTTGTAGATATTCGACTTATGCACCTCCGATAGCGGATGTGCAAAGCGGGACAAGTGTGCACTCATCCCGCTCTCAATTTTGCGAATTATAGCCTAAAAGCCGTTTCCCATCAAACCGGCTTGGCTTGAAAATAAAGCTATTTCAACCCGAGCACGTCGCGCATGTCATAAAGCCCGGATTGGCGGCCTTGCAGGAATTTGGCGGCGCGCAATGCACCGAGCGCGAAGGTGGCACGGCTCGAGGCCTTGTGCGTCAGTTCGACCCGCTCGCCGATACCGGCGAACAGCACGGTGTGATCCCCCACCACATCGCCGCCGCGCACCGTGGCGAACCCGATGGTGTTGGCGTCGCGTTCGCCCGTGACGCCTTCCCGGCCGTAGACGGCGCACGTCTCAAGATCGCGCCCCAGCGCCGCAGCCGCTGCCTCGCCTAGTCGCAAGGCGGTGCCGGAAGGCGCATCCACTTTGTGACGATGATGCGCCTCGATGATCTCGACGTCATAACCTTCGGCCAGCACCTTGGCTGCCGATTGCACGAGATTGATGAGAAGCGTCACGCCCACGCTCATGTTGGGAGCGAAGACGATGCCGATGTCCTGAGCAGCCGATTCGATCTGTTGTTTCTGATCTCCGGAGAAGCCCGTGGTACCGATCACCAGTTTCACGCCAGCTTGTCGACAAGCCGCTAGATACTGCAGGCTGGGTTCTGGGCGGGTGAAATCCACCAGCACATCCGCTCCGGCCAGCGCAGCTGCGACATCATGACTGATCTTCACGCCGGACGCCTTGCCGAACTGCTCGCCGGCATCCCGACCGATCTGGGGACTGTCCGGACGGTCGATCGCGCCATGCAGCACGAGCTCGGTATCGGAAAACACACTTTCGAGCAGGGCATGGCCCATGCGGCCACTGCAACCTGCGATCACGACTTTCAACATCTTCTTAGAAACCTATCTTCTCTAGCATACGTTCAAAATAGCCAGGCTCATCCTCGGGCGGCAGATCTTGCTCGACCGGGGCCGGCTTCTTCGCAGGCTGCTTGGGCTCTGCTTTGGCCTCGGGCTTGGCATCTGGTTTTGTCGTCGGTTGAGCAGCCGGCTGTGCAGCGGGCTCGGCTTTTGCCGGCTCAGCCTTGGTAGGGGCGGTCTCTTGCACGGGCGCCTTGGTCGGCTCGGCGGGGGCGGGCTTCGCTTGCTCCTGCTGCGGTGCGACCTGCTTCTGCTGAGGCTGCACCGCAGGTTCTTGAGATTCATCCGGCGCAACCAGCGCTGGGTCAGCTGGCATCACGGCAGGTGGCGATTCGGGGGCTGCTGCAGGCTGCGTATCGACCTTGGTCGGGGCCGGCGCTTGTTCGGCTGCCGCAGGGCCGACCAATTCACCAGGGGCGGCCTGCGGCTTCTGCTGATCCTCGTCGTCGCTCTTCCAGAATTTCAGCTTATCCATCAAGCCCTTCTTCTCTTCGGGCTTGCTCGAGGACTTGCTACCCGAGGAGGTCACTGGCGAGGGCTCTGCCACATCGCCGGTACCAGCAGGGATCACGTCACCACGCACGCGCTTCAGCGCATCGCCCTCGAATTCGAGGATCACGCGTCGCTGCTCGATGATCTTGCCGGCCTTGCGCATCTGGTAGAAATAATCCCAGCGGTCACGGTGGAAGCTGTCCTGAATCAAGGGGGTGCCCATGATGAAGCGCACTTGCGACTTGTTCATGCCCGGCCGCAGCTGCAACATCATCTTGGAGGTGACGACGTTACCCTGCTGGATATCCATCTTGTAAGGCTTGAGGGAATATGAGGAGCAAGCGGCACACATCAGCAGTGCCAGTAAAATAATTGTGTGGCGCATCACCATGACTTTGCTACGAAATGGCGCTAATATACCACGAGGCTAAACCTGCCTGACAATCGACTCCCCCAAATACTGAAGACTGAATACTATGCGTGAACCTGACGAACTGAAGAATGCCGGATTGAAAGCCACACTGCCGCGTCTCAAGGTCCTCAGCCTGTTCGAAAACAGCAAGGAACGCCATTTATCAGCCGAGGATGTCTACAAGATCCTGCTGACGTCGGGGGAGGATGTCGGGTTGGCGACGGTCTACCGCGTATTGACCCAGTTCGAGCAGGCCGGGCTGCTGATGCGTCATCATTTCGAGAGCGGCAAGGCGGTATTCGAGCTGAATCAGGGCGGCCACCACGACCATATCGTCTGCTTGCAATGTGGCCGTGTCGAAGAGTTTTGTGACGAAGAGATCGAGAAGCGCCAGAAGATGGCTGCTGAAGAGCGTGGCTTCAAGATCCACGAACATTCACTCTATATCTACGCAGACTGCACCAAACAACCTTGCCCGCACAAGGGCTGAGCCTGGGTTAAAACTAACGCTGGGCAAGACTACAAGCCCAGCATCTCCTCGGCGTGCTTGCGCGTCGTTTCCGTGATCTCGACCCCACCCAGCATGCGTGCCACCTCTTCCACCCGCGCTTCGGGTTTCAGGTGGTGGATATGACTCAGGGTCTGGCCACCTGACTGCGTCTTGCTCACCTTGAGATGTTGCGTGCCCTGCGCCGCGACCTGCGGCAGATGGGTGATGACCAGCACCTGGCGCTGATCGCCAAGCTGCCCCAGTAACTGGCCGACGATCTCGGCCACCCCGCCGCCGATCCCGACATCCACTTCATCGAAGATCATGGTGGGGATATCGCCCTGTTGCGCGGTGACCACGCGGATCGCAAGACTGATCCGAGACAGCTCTCCGCCAGAGGCGACCTTGCTCAATGGCCTCGGGGTCACGCCGGCATGGCCCGCGACCAGGAATTCCACTTGCTCCAACCCGTGCGCCGTCGGTTCCTGCCGTGCAAGATCGACCGCAAAACTTCCGCCGCTGAGTGCCAGGCGCTGCATCTCACCGGTGATCTTTTCCGCCAACCTCACCGCGGCATGCTGGCGGCCTGCACTCAATTCCTCCGCAAGCCGCGAATAGATCGCCTTGGCCGCCTCTTCCTGTCGCGCGAGTTCGCCATCGTTACCGAGCACCTCCAGCTCCGCCATACGTGCCTGACTGGTCTCGAGCAGTTGCACCAGCTCCTCCGGCCGCACGCGATACTTACGCGCGGCGGCATGCATGGCCTGGATACGCTGTTCCATCTCCGCCAGGCGCTCCGGATCGAGATCCGCATGGTTGATATAACGATTGATGAAACGATCGGTCTCTTCCAACTGGATGATGGCGGAGTCCAGGGTATCGAGCGCCTCTTGTAACGCCGCATCGTAATCCAGCAGTTGCTGCAGTTTGTGCTGCGCCTGGGTGAGTTGGCGCAAGGCGGAGAAATCGCTTTCGCTGATGAGGCTGCGGCATTCTTCGCCGCCACTAAGCAGGCTTGCGCCATGCGCGAGACGACTGTGTTCCTGCTGCAGGCTCTCCCAATCGGCGGCATCCGACGCCAATTGCGTCAGTTCGCGTACCTGGTCACGCAGTTCCGCCAGCTCCTCCGCATAGGCCGCTGCGTTCTGCTCCATTTCGACACGTTGCTTGTGCAGGCCGAACCAATGGTGATAACTACCAGCGACTTTCTGGGCCAACTCTGTCAGCCCGGCGTAGGCGTCCAGCGTCTGTCGCTGGTAGCTTTGCTTGAGCAGGGAGTGATGGGCATGCTGGCTGTAGATGTCGACCAGGAATTCACCGGCGTCACGTAACTGTTGCACGGTGGAGGCCGTGCCGTTGATGAAGGCGCGAGAGCGGCCATCGGTGTAGATGATGCGCCTGAGGAGCAAGGCATCGTCTTCGATGTCGATCTCGTTCTCATGGAGCCAGGCTTTGAGGCCTGCGACTGCACGGATATCGAAACTGGCGAGTATCTCGGCCTTCTCGCTGCCTGCGCGGGTGATCCCGCCCTCGCCACGCGCGCCCAGTGCCAGGGATAGGGCATCGACCAGGATGGATTTACCGGCGCCGGTCTCCCCCGTCAGTACGGTGAACCCTGGATGGAAATCCAGATCGAGCTGGTCGACGATGACGAAATCGCGAATGGATAGGCTTTGCAGCACGCCTGCTAACCCCAGTGCAGTTTTTCGCGCAACATCCCGTAATGGCTGTGCCCTTCAGGATGTAGCAAGGTGACTTTGTTCTGCGCGCGCTGCACCAGCACCTTGTCGCCCTCGAGCAGCGACAGTTGCATCTGTCCGTCGAAATGCACCTGCGCGTCTTCGGCATGCACGACGGTGATCTCGACCTTGCTGGCGCTGTGGACAGCGATCGGACGGTTACTCAAGGTATGGGGACAGATCGGCACCAGCGCGATGGCGTCCAGCGTCGGGTGCAGGATAGGCCCGCCTGCCGACAGCGAATAGGCGGTGGTGCCGGTTGGCGTCGCCAGGATCAGGCCGTCGGAACGCTGGCGGTGGACGAACTGGCCATCGATGTTCACTTCGAGCTCGATGAGTCGCGCGATGCCGTTCTTGTTGACGACCACGTCGTTGAGGGCGCAGCCCTGGCTGATGACCTCACCCTGACGCGTGATGCTCGCTGAGAGCAGGATACGTTGCTCGGTGTCGTAAGCGCCGTCCAGGATGCGGCCCAGGCCTTCGATCATGGATTCGGAGCTTAGGTCCGTGAGGAACCCGAACCGGCCACGGTTGACGCCCACCAGTGGGATCTGATGATCCACCAGGGCACGCGCCGCGGTGAGCATGGTGCCGTCGCCGCCGAGCACGATCGCCAGGTCCGCGTGCGTACCGATGGCGTTGACATGCACCGTGGTGTAGCCGCCGATGCCGGAATTCTCCGCGGTGCGCTCCTCGATGACGACCGTCAACTGACGCCCGGTCAGGAACTGCGCCAAGGCGACGATCTGATCCCGCATCTGCGGATTCATATATTTGCCGATGAGGGCGACGGTCTGGAAAGCGCTTTTCATGGCTGGCATTAAATCATAGATGGCGATGGCATAGAAGGTTTAGCGTCGGCGATCGACACTGAGAATATATATTGCATGCGCAGGGCGCCTGCCGGATAATTTTGCGGCAGGATGAACGCTTGAAGTTTTGGCTTGCAGCCCTCATCCTCCCTATTGGACACCATGTTAGATAAGCGCTCACAGATCCTGCTCAAGACCCTGGTAGAACATTACATCAGTGATGGACAACCAGTCGGCTCGCGCACGCTCTCCAAATGCTCCGGCCTGGACCTCAGCCCTGCCACGATCCGCAATGTGATGTCCGACCTCGAGGAGTTGGGCTTCATCGCCAGCCCGCACACCTCCGCCGGCCGTATCCCGACCCAGCGCGGCTACCGTTTCTTCGTCGACACGCTACTCACGGTGAAGCCGATACAGAGCCAGGAACTGCGGCAGTTCGAGCAGCAGTTCTCCTCACCCGATCCGCAGGAATTGATCGCCTCGGCCGCCGGTATGCTCTCCAACCTGACCCAGTTCGCCGGCGTGGTCATGGTGCCGCGCAGGAAGAGCGTGTCCTTCCGGCATCTGGAATTCCTGCCGCTGTCCGAGAAACGCATCCTGGTGATCATCGTCACCTCGGACGGCAACGTCCAGAACCGCATCATCGTCACTGACAAGCCCTACTCAGCCTCGGAACTGGTACAAGCCAGCAACTTCTTCAACCAGCACTACTCCGGCCATACCTTCGATCAGGTGCAAAAGAAACTGCACGAGGAACTGAAGCAGATGCAGTCGGACATGACGCGCCTGATGACGGCCGCCATGGAAGCCAGCACCAAAGCGCTGAACGAGGATAAGGACAGTGTCGTCATCTCGGGCGAGCGCAATCTGCTGCAGGTCGACGACCTGTCGACCAACGTCACATCGCTGCGCAAGCTGTTCGAGGTGTTCGAACGCCGTACCTCGCTCATGCAGTTGCTCGACAACAGCCAGCGTGCCGAAGGCATCCAGATCTTCATCGGCGGCGAATCCGGTTACCTGCCGCTCGATGAATGCAGCATGGTCACCGCCCCTTACGAAGCCAACGGCCAGACCGTCGGCACCCTTGGGGTCATCGGCCCCACCCGCATGGCTTACGAGCGCGTCATCCCCATCGTCGATGTCACCGCCAAACTTCTTTCCAACGCACTTAACAACAGCTGAGCCCATTCAAGACTTTATGCCCTACTATCATCAGGAACCGCCATATCAACATGGCGACCAGGCCCGCGTCGGCATCCTGCTCGCGAATCTCGGTACGCCGGACGCCCCGACGGGCAAGGCGTTGCGGCCCTACCTCAAGCAATTCCTCAGTGACCGACGTGTGGTCGAGATCCCCAGGCTGATCTGGTGGTTCATCCTCAACGTCATCATCCTTAACCTGCGCCCCCGCAAATCCGCCGAGAAATATGCGCAGATCTGGACCAGCGAGGGTTCTCCGCTCCTCGCGCATGCGCAGAAGCAGACCAAGTTGCTCCAGGGGTTTTTGGGCACACGCATCGCGTCGCCGTTCCGGGTCGAATTGGGCATGCGTTACGGCAATCCATCGATCGAGTCCGCCATCGACAAGCTCAAGGCCCAGCACTGCGACCGTATCCTGGTGTTCCCGCTCTACCCGCAATATGCCTCGAGCAGCAGCGCCTCCGCGCTGGATGCGGTCTGGTTGAAGATGCTGCGCACGCGGAACGTCCCTGCCATCCGCACCATCCGTCATTACCATGACCACCCCGCCTACATCGCGGCCTTGGCCCAGAGCGTGAAGGCGCATTGGGCTGAACACGGCCAACCGGAGAAGCTCATCATGAGCTTCCATGGCGTGCCTAAATTCAGTTTGCTCAAAGGCGACCCCTACCACTGCGAATGCCACAAGACCGGCAGGTTGCTGGCCGAGGCGCTGGGGCTCAGCAAGGACCAATACATGGTCTGTTTCCAGTCCCGCTTCGGCAAGGCCGAATGGCTCAAGCCCTACTTGGCGCCGACCCTGGAGGCCTTGGGCAAGCAGCGACTGAAACGTGTCGACGTCATCTGTCCCGGTTTTTCCAGCGATTGTCTGGAGACCCTGGAAGAGATCGCGATGGAAGGCAAGCATCTGTTCACCGACGCTGGTGGCGGCGAATATCACTACATCCCCGCCCTCAACGAGCAGGAGGCCTGGATCCATGCCATGTGCGACATCGCCCTGGAGAATATGCAAGGCTGGGTGAGCGAGACCTGGGACCGGGAAGCGGCCGCGAAAGAAGCCGAGATGACCCACCTGCGTGCTAAAGCCCTGGGCGCACAATCCTGACGACTGCAATCCTGAATCAAAAAATCAGGGCGCGTTTGTTATACTTCCATATCCGTTAAATTTGGATCCCCACCCATGATCATCATCACCGGCGGCGCCGGCATGATAGGCAGCATGATCGCCTGGCACCTCAACCAGATCCTCAAGCGGGACGACATCATCATCGTCGACCGCCTGACGCATCCGGACCAATGGCAGAACCTCTGCCACCGTCGCTACGCGAACTACCTCGACAAGGACGAACTCTTGCCTTGGCTGAACGACACCGGCCGGGGCAACGGCGAACGCATCGACGCCGTGATCCACATGGGGGCGATCAGCGCCACCACCGAGCGGGACTTCAACAAGCTGGTGCAGGACAACATCCATTACAGCCAACAGCTGTGGGCCTGGTGCGCGCAGCGCGACGTGCCATTCCTTTACGCCAGTTCCGCCGCCACTTACGGCGCAGGCGATGACGGCTATGACGATGACCAGTCGCAGCTCGACCGACTGCGCCCCTTGAACGGCTACGGCTACTCCAAACAATTCTTCGATCAGTGGGCCTTGCGCCAAGTGGCCAAGCACCTGCCGACTCCACCAAGATGGTACGGATTCAAGTTCTTCAACGTCTACGGCCCTAACGAATACCATAAGGAGCGGATGGCCAGTGTGGCTTTCCATAGCTTCAACCAGTTCCGCGAGTTCGGTACCGTCAAGCTGTTCAAGAGCGCGAAGGAAGGCTATGCGGACGGCATGCAGCTGCGCGATTTCGTGTACGTGAAGGATGCCGCGGCCGCGGTGGCGCACTTCATCGACCATCAGGGCGATTCCGGCATCTACAATATCGGCAGCGGCAAAGCCCGTGCCTTCAAGGATCTGGCCACCGCCGTGATGCATAGCATGGAGCGCAAGCCGTCCATCACTTATGTCGATATGCCGCAGGATCTGCAAGGCAAATACCAGTATTTCACCGAGGCCAATGTCGCCAAATTGCGCGCCGCAGGTTATGACAAGCCCTTCCATACGCTGGAAGAGGGGGTCGCGGATTACGTGCAGCAATACTTGATGCAGCCTGACCCGTACTGCTGAGGATGAGACCGTGAACGATATCCAAACATTACGTGAACGCCTCGATGACCATCGGGCCGTGTTCGCCGAGATGGACGCGCTGCTACCGGCCATCGCCGAAGTGGCCGAGGTCTGGCGCCAATGTATCGCCAAGGGCGGCAAGATCATCCTGATGGGCAACGGCGGCAGCGCTGCCGACAGCCAGCATATCGCCGCCGAGATCGTCGGGCGTTACAAGAAGGAACGTCGCGGCTTGCCTGCGATCTCCCTGACCGTAGATACCTCGGCATTGACCGCCATCGGTAACGACTACGGCTTTGACGCGATCTTCTCCCGCCAGGTGGAAGCGCATTGCAACCCTGGGGACGTCGTCGTCGGACTGTCCACGTCGGGCAACAGCAGCAACGTCATCCGAGCCATCGAGAAGGCGAAAGAACTAGGTGGTATCACCGTGCTGCTTTCTGGCGGCACCGGCGGGAAACTGGCTGCGATGTGCGACTATAAGCTCGTCATGCCGTCGCACGACACGCCGCGTGTGCAAGAAGCCCACATCTTCGTCTACCACAGCTTGTGTGAACTGTTAGAGGCCCACCTTTGAGCCAGCAGAAGCTGATCGATACCGTGCGTCAACAATTCGGCCAGAGCAACCAATGGGCGCTGGTGGTCGGCGACCTCATGCTGGACCGCTACCTGATCGGTGAGGTGCAGCGCATCTCGCCTGAAGCACCGGTCCCCGTCGTGCTGCTGCGCCAGCAGAGCGAGCGCGCCGGAGGCGCGGCCAACGTCGCAGCCAATCTCGCTGGCCTGGGCATCAAGACCCATATCGCCGGGTGTATCGGCAGCGATGCGGAAGGCCGTTCGCTGATCAGGATGCTGGCCGAGAGCGGGATACAGTCCGACGCGGTGTTCGAATCCAGCCAGCGCCCCACCGTGACCAAGACCCGTATCCTCGGCGGACATCAGCAGATGCTGAGACTCGACCAGGAGAGCCATGCCGCATTTTCCGCCGACGAGACTCGTCAGTTGCAAGAGCGGATCGCCCAGCAACTGCAGGACCGGCCGGCAGTGGTCATCCTTTCCGATTATGCCAAGGGCGTACTCAGTGTGGACGTCTGCCAGGATGTCATCAACCAGGCGCGTCAACTGGGCATTCCGGTATTGGTCGACCCCAAGGGCCGTGATTACAGCAAATATCAGGGCGCGACCGCACTCACCCCGAACAAGCGCGAGACGGCAGAAGCCTGTGGCGCCAGCGTGGATGACCACTCCGCCTTGCTCTCCGGGGCCAAGAAATTACGCGACGCGCTCGATCTGGAATTCCTTGCCGTCACGCGCGGCGAAGAAGGCATCTCGCTGATCGACGGCAACAACCTCCTGCACATCCCAGCCACGGCCAAACAGGTGTTCGACGTCTCTGGCGCGGGTGATACCGTCATCAGTACCCTCGCCGCTGGCATGATCCACGGCCTCAACCACATCGAGGCCCTGCAACTGGCGAATATCGCGGCTGGCATCGTCGTCGGCAAGGTCGGCACCGTACCCATCGACAAAGTCGAACTACTGCATACACTGGTGACACAGGATTCGGCATCCCAAGGCGACAAGATCTGCGACCTGCAAGCACTCATGACACGCGTCAGTGCCTGGAAAGCGAGTGGCCAACGCATCGTCTTCACCAACGGCTGTTTCGACCTGCTGCATGCAGGGCATGTGACTTACCTGGAAGCCGCACGCAAGACCGGCGACCGCCTGATCCTCGGCCTGAACACCGATCGCTCGGTCAGCGCGCTCAAGGGGCCGACCCGCCCGGTCATCCACGAAGCCGACCGCGCACGCGTGCTGGCCGCACTGGAAGCCGTCGACGCCGTCGTCCTGTTCGACGAGGATACGCCCTTGCAACTGATCGAAGCCATACGCCCGGACGTCATCGTCAAGGGCAGCGACTACAGCGAAGACCAGGTGGTCGGCGGCAAGGAAGTGAAATCCTGGGGCGGCAAGATCGCGTTGATCCCTATCGTTCCCGGTCGCAGCACCAGCGGTATCCTTGAAAAAATTGCCAGCTAAGATCCTCGTCATGGGCCCCTCCTGGGTAGGGGATATGGTCCTGGCACAGAGCCTGTTCAAGACCATCCGCTCCCAGCAACCGGATGCATTGATCGACGTCGCGGCGCCCGCCTGGACATCGCCTCTGCTCGAACGCATGCCGGAAGTGCACAAGGCGATTGCCCTGCCGTTCAAGCATGGCCAACTCGCCTTGCATGCCCGTATCCTGTTTGGCAGACAACTCCGGCAACGCGGTTATTCTCAAGCCATCCTGCTCACCAACTCGCTGAAATCGGCGATCCTGCCTTTTGCCGCCGGCATCAAACGACGTACCGGCTTCCTCGGGGAGATGCGGTATGGATTGCTCAACGATATTCGCCCTCTCGATCCTGCCAGGCTGCCGCGTACCGTCGACCGATTCGTGGCTTTGGGTCTGGAGCGCCATGCCGCGTTACCGGCCGATATCCCCCTCCCCAGCCTGACCGCTGATCCGCAGCATGCCGAAGAGACCCTGCACCGTCTCGGTCGGAAGATGCCCGAGACGCCGGTATTGGGCCTCTGCCCAGGGGCGGAATATGGAGAGGCCAAACGTTGGCCCCCCGAGTATTACGCCGAGGTTGCCAATGCCGCATTGGATAAAGGTTGGCAAGTCTGGTTATTCGGTTCGGCCAAAGATATGCCCGTGTCTGGCACGATCAACGGCCTGACGGATAATCGCTGTCTCGATCTCGGAGGCAAGACCAGCCTGGCTGAAGCCATCGATCTCATGTCACTGACGACGGCAGTCGTCAGCAATGACTCCGGCTTGATGCACGTCGCTGCCGCCCTGGACAAGAAGGTGGTCGCTATCTACGGCTCCTCCGACCCTGGCCATACGCCACCGATGAGTGCCAAGGCCGTCGTGTT
>CBFGLF010000012.1:0-23508 GCA_965649545.1 uncultured Methylotenera sp. | reverse complement strand
TGCCGACTGCACGCTCAGTCAATTCCGCGACTTTCTGCAGCTTGTCCTCGACATTAAAGAAGAACTCGACGCGTGTCATCGGTGCTTATTCGCCCACTCGTCCCATGAGGAACTCGGTCAACAAGGGGACCGGACGCCCGGTAGCGCCTTTCTCTTTGCCGGATTTCCAGGCGGTGCCTGCGATGTCCAGATGCGCCCAGTCGAATTTCTTGGCGAAGCGCGAGAGGAAACAGGCCGCGGTGATACTGCCGCCGGCACGTCCGCCGATGTTCGCCATGTCGGCGAAGTTGCTGTCGAGCTGCCCTTGATAATCGTCCCACATCGGCATGTGCCAGGCACGATCCATGGCTTGTTCGCCCGCCTGCAGCAATTCCCTGGCTAGGCTGTCCTTGTTGCTGAACAAGCCACTGGCGTGGTGGCCCAGTGCGATGACACAGGCACCCGTCAGCGTGGCGATATCGACTACCGCAGCCGGCTCGAAGCGCTCGGCGTACGTCAACGCATCACACAGGATCAGACGGCCTTCGGCATCGGTGTTGAGAACCTCGATGGTTTGACCGGACATACTGGTCAACACGTCTCCAGGGCGGATGGCATTGCCGTCCGGCATGTTCTCGCAAGTCGGGATGATGCCGACCACATTGAGTGGCAGGTCCATCTCGGCGATGGCCTTGAAGGTGCCGAGCACACTCGCCGCGCCGCACATGTCGTATTTCATCTCGTCCATGTCGGCGCCCGGCTTCAGCGAGATGCCACCAGTATCGAAGGTGATGCCCTTGCCCACGAGCGCGACCGGTTTCTGGTTCTTCTTGCCCTTCTTGTGCTGCATGACGATCAGCTTGGGCGGGGTCATTGCGCCCTGCGCGACCCCGAGGAAAGAGCCCATGCCCAACTTCTCCATATCGGCGCGCTCGAGCACCTCGACCTGGAGGTTGTAGGTCTTGCCCAATGCGATGGCCTGCTCGGCAAGATAGGTCGGGGTACAGTAATTAGGTGGCAGGTTGCCGAGGTCCTTGGTGAAACTGACGCCAGCTCCGATCGCCAAGCCTTGCTTCAGACCCGACTCACCCGCCTTGAGGTCGTTGCGTTGCGGGACATTGATGACCAGTCTGCGGACGCCCTTGTCCGTATCCGCCGGCTTACTCTTCATGCGGTCGAAACGATAGAAGACATCGCTCGCCACCTCGGCGAGATGGGCGACGCGCCATTCGATGCTGTGCTTCTTGACCGGAAGTTCAGCGAGGAAGCTGGCGACATCGGCCGCACCGGAATTGCTGAGCGCCTTCAGCGAGGCGCGCACGGCCTGGCGATATTCACGTTCGCCGAACTCGCGTTCCTTACCGAGGCCGACCAACAACACGCGATCCGTCATCGTGCCTGGCACGCTATGCAGCAGCAGCGTACTGCCAAGCTTGCCGCTCATATCCCCGCGACGGAGGATGCCGGCGAGGTAACCGGAAGAGGCCGTGTCGATTGCCGCAGCGGCATAGGACTGTTTACGGCCTTCGTAAACGCCGACGATCACGCAGTCGTTGCGTTGTTTTTCCGGATTACCGTTTTTTATGCTAAATTCCATTCAAATTGCCCTTTCGACTGATCTTGCTGAATTATCCTGCGTTTTCGCCCCAAGTCAAAACTGCCTGACCAGAGCCCATGCTATTTAAAAAATCCCTGCTGCAAGAACTGGTGAGCACCGCCATCGGCGCTTTCCTGATTCTGCTGGGGATCGTCATCGCACAACGTGTGGCTTATTACATCGGTGTGGCCGCCAAAGGCAGCCTGGCAAGTGATGCCATCAACACTTTGTTGGGTTTCAGCATGTTGAAGTTCCTTCCCATGCTGCTTTCGCTGACATTATTCCTTGCCGTGCTCTTGACCCTTGCCCGCTGGCACCGTGATAGCGAGATGGTTGTCTGGTTCAGTTCCGGAAAAGGTATCGCCAGCTGGGTGCGTCCGGTACTCACCTTCGCTCTGCCCGTCATCATCGTCATTGCCTTCCTCAGCTTGTTCGTAACGCCTTGGGCGACCCACAAGGGCGCGGATTTCCGTGACCAGTTGAAGAGCCGGGACGAACTGGCTTCCATCAGCCCCGGCGTATTCAAGGAATCGAGGAGTGCTGACCGGGTATTCTTCGTCGAGAGCTTCGACGAACTCGGCAACGTGGTGAAGAATATCTTCGTGCAATCGGTGCAACACCAGAAACTGGGCATCATCGTCGCCGCGCAGGGGCATCGCGAATCCGCCGCCAATGATGACAGCTTTCTGGTGATGCAGAACGGCCGTCGCTACGAGGGCAAACCCAACACGCCGGAATTCTCGACCACCGAGTTCGAGCGCTACGCGATCCGTATCGAACCTGCCGAGGTGAAACAGGAGCCGCCCAGCACGCAATCCAAATCCAGCATAGAACTGCTGCAGAACCATAGCAACGACAGCAATGCCGAGATCCAATGGCGGCTGGCGATCCCGATCTCCGCCTTCGTCCTGGTGCTGCTCGCGATCCCGCTAAGTTTCGTCGACCCCCGCTCTGGGCGCTCGGCTAACCTGATGATGGCGCTGCTGATCTATGTGATCTACAACAACCTCCTAAGCATCATGCAAGCCTGGCTGGCACAAGGCAAGCTCAGTCCGATGGTCGGTCTGTGGCCGGTGCATGTCTTCTTCCTGGTACTGACTTTCTACATGTTCTACCGGCGCCTGTTCCTGCTGCCGATGATCCCCAGATTGTGGTTCAAATGAAGATCCTGCACCGCTACATCGCGGATGAGATCATCTCCAGCATCATGCTGATCATGCTGGCGCTGCTGGCCATGTTCTCTTTCTTCGACCTCATCCAGGAGCTGGAAAGCATCGGCAAGGGGACTTACGGCATCGGCAAGGTGCTGCTGTTCGTGCTGTTGAGCGCCCCGGGGCACGTCTACGAAGTGGTACCGGTGGCGGTACTGGTCGGCACCATGTATGCGCTTGGCCAGCTGGGACGCCATTCGGAACTCATCGTGCTGCGGGTCAGCGGTGTCTCGGTGATGCGGATCGCCGCGTCGCTGTTACGCATCGGCCTGATCTTCGCGCTGGTCACGTTCGTCGTCGGTGAGCTGGTCACGCCGTTCAGCGAAAAGACGGCTCAGCGCATGCGCATCAAGGCCACGGATTCGGTGGTCTCGCAAGACTTCCGGTCTGGCCTGTGGGTGAAAGACGGCAACAGTTTCGTCAATGTCGAAGACGTACTGCCGGATGCCGGCCTGCTCAACATCCATATCTACGAGTTCGACCCGAGCTTCCGCCTGCGCTCGATCAGCAACGCCGAGAGCGGCCGTTTCGACGGCAAGCACTGGAATCTCGATAACGTCACCCAGACCTTGTTCGATGAGCGCAAGACGCGCTCCTACACCTTCCCGCAGGCCAACTGGCAATCCCTGATCCGGCCCGAGTTGCTGAACGTACTGCTAGTGGTGCCGGAAAAGATGTCCGCCTGGAATCTATACTTCTACATCCATCATTTGAGCGCCAACAAGCAGAAGACCTCGCGCCATGAGATCGCACTCTGGTCGAAGATGGTCTATCCGCTCGCCTGTATGGTGATGGTGGTGCTGGCCTTGCCTTTCGGCTTCCTGCACCAGCGGTCGGGAGGTGCCAGCGCCAAGATCTTCGCCGGCATCATGCTGGGGATCGTCTATCAGGTGATGAACAGGGTGTTCGTGCACCTGGGGCTGCTCAACGACTGGTCGGCCCTGCTCAGCGCGGTGGTACCGACGCTGCTGTTCCTGATCGCCGGCATCTTCATGCTGTTCTGGGTCGAGCGACGTTAAGGCTTAGCAGAGGTGAGGCCGAGCCTGGTCCCCACCAGGCGGTCATGCAGGAACAAACCTTCCCGATCCAGCAACGCCCAGATCAAGCCTGCGCCGAAGAACGAGAGTCCAGCGGTCGCCGCGATATACCGCAGCAGTGCCTGACGTAACGTCACTTCCCCGCCGTGATAATCCATGAGCTTGATGCGCCAGGTCTGCATCGCCAGCGTTTGGCCGCCATGGGTCCAGTACCAGATGAAATAGCCGCCGATAGATACCCACAGCAATACTTGCAAGGCCAGGCGGGTCCCATGCTGCGCTACGTCACCGAAGACCAGCGTGTAGAGGAAGGTCACCATGAACAACAAGGCGATCAGCAACAGGCCGTCATAGACCATGCTGGCCAGGCGTCTGAAGAGACCGGGAGGATCGTGGGGGATGACAGGCATCAGGGGGCGTCAGGCAAGACTAGTCATGCAGCTGACGGAACGACAGTGAACATGCTCATTCAGTGGTAGCGTCATCCGGGCCGTACATATCCGGATTCTGCTTGCGCCATTTGGCACGTTCTTCTTCCGGTAGTTGACGATACTCTCGCCATTTCTTGCGGAACTCTTCTTTTTTCTCGGGTGGCAAGGCCTTGAACTGCTGGTAGCGTTTACGCGCGTTCTCGCGTTCGAATGGGGTCATGCGACTCCATTTATTCAGCCGCTTCTGCACACGCTCCTGCTGCTCCGGCTGCATCTTGGGGTAATCGCGGGTGATGTCCAGCATCTTTTCGCGCTGCCAGGGTCGCAAGCTGTCCCATTCGGAGGATAGGGGCGCGAGGACTTTGCGTTGTTCGTCAGTGAGTTGCGACCAGGTGGGTTTCAATGCCTCGTCCTGCGCCCATGCGACGCCGGAAGCCAGTCCGGCGAGCAGGATCAGAACTGCGACGTACGCTCTAACCATTCATCAAACCCTTTATCCAGATATGCTTCGGGGGGCAGATCAGAGGCGAGCAGGAAGGCATCGCCCTGCTCGTAGCCCTCTTGTCCGACGAACTGCTGGGTCACGACAAACGCCAGCAAGACCGCGCCGCACATCATGGCGGTGGGCATGATGATGCGGTGCTGACTGACATAATCCATGAACATCTGTGCCAATCCCGCAGGCCCGGCGACGGCAGCGCCTTGCGCATTCACCCTGGCGACTGCCGCATGGCGTGCGTCTTCCAGGCGCACGGCGACCTTGGGGTCCAGCCGTTGCGTACTTTCATTCAGTAATTCGACGATCTGTCGTGCGGTCTCTTGTTCGTGCTTCATCGCTCGTCTCCTGATATTCCGAGCCCCTGCTTGCTTAGTCCTTGTTTCTCGAGAATGAGCGCCAGCGCATGCACGGCTCGTGAGCAATGCGTCTTCACACTGCCTTCTGAACATCCCATGATGGCAGCGGTCTCGGCGACATCCATTTCTTCCCAGTAACGCAATACGAAGGCCTCGCGTTGACGCGTCGGCAATCTTTGCAGAGCCTGTTCGATTATAGCAATGGTCTGGCTACGCTCAAGCTGCTCCATGGGTTGATTGGCTTCGTCATCCACCTGAAGGGTTTCCAGCGGATCACGATCCTCGTCATCGTCGTTGCCGCTTCCGAATGAGGATAGCAGGCTGGTCCAGAGATTGCGTACTTTCTGCCGACGCCAATAGTCGCGCATGGTGTTCTGCAGGATGCGCTGGAACAGCATCGGGAATTCGGCGACTGGCTTCGCTGCGTATTTCTCCGCCAACTTGAGCATGGCGTCCTGCACGATATCCAGCGCAGCATGATCGTCCCGCACCGCATACGCCGTCTGCTTGAAAGCCCGGCGCTCCACTTGGGCAAGAAAATCCGATAGTTCCTTTGCTGTTGCCATCCTGTGTCTGTCAAACCTGCGGCGATGATATAGGACCCCGCTCGCACGGGGTGTTCGGGCTGAGTATAGCAGGTTTGAATTTTGTCCTAGCTTTCGCTTTTCGCTTACAATCCCCTGACGATTTACCGATTCCACCACAGGCAAACGATATGGCGAAGATTCTGTTACTGGCGATTGCCATCTGGTTACTTTACGCGGTAGTGAACCGCTATCTGAAGGGCGTGGCACAGCAGGACCAGACGCCTGCGAATCCTGAAGACATGGTGCAATGCGCGCATTGCGGCGTGCACCTGCCCAAGAGCGAAAGCCTGCTGGTCGAGGATCGGCATTACTGCTGTGAAGCCCACAGCCTCCAGCACAAACCATGACCGCAACGGTTGCCAGTCCAGACTCGGCACCTGCCAGGACCTACTGGCGCTCCCTCAGTTATCTTGGGCTTTACCGCATCACCATCGCCTTATTCTTCCTCGGCGCCTATCTCTTCCTGGGCCAGGATATCTGGTGGTCCCACTACAACAGCAAACTGTATCTGGTCCTGTCCAGCAGCTATCTGTTCTTCAGTCTGTTCGCGCTGGGACTGACCTCGATCAAATGGCCGCAATTCAACCATTTGCTGACGCTGCAGATCAGCATCGATATCGTCTTCATCGTCAGCCTGATGTACTCGGTAGGCGGCATCAAGAGCGGCCTGGGCCTGCTGCTAGTGGTAGCCATCGCGGCTTCCAGCCTGATCAGCCAGGGACGCCTCGCCTTGTTCTATGCAGCGCTCGCCAGCATCGCCCTGCTACTGGAACAGTCGTATCGCATGCTCTCGCTGCAGGACGACGTCAACGACTACTCCCATGCGGTGATGTTGAGCCTGAGTTGCTTCGCCACGGCATGGTTGGCGCACAGCCTGGCCAAGCGCTCGGACCAGAGCGAGGCACTGGCCTCGCAGCGTGGCATCGACCTGGAGAACCTGGCGCAGGTGAACGAGCTCATCACGCAGGAGATGCAAGACGGCGTGGTCGTCATCGATAAGGACTTCCGGCTGCGGCACCATAACCTGCAGGCGGAAGGCTTGCTCAAGCCGTTGCAGCCCGACTGGGACGCATCGCTCGTCGATCACTGCCTGCCGGAACTGGCGCGCCTGATGCGGCAATGGGTGGAAGACGGGCTGGAGTCGAGCACGGTGAGGCTGCAGGCCGAACAGCGCGAACTCATCCTGCGTTTCATGCCGGTGGGTAACAGCCGCAGTCAGGGCGCGGTGATCTTCATCGAGGACTGGAGCCAGATCCAGGCGCAGGCGCAGCAGATGAAGCTGGCGGCCCTGGGCAAACTGACCGCCAATATCGCGCACGAGATCCGCAACCCGCTCAGTTCGATCAGTCATGCCAGCCAGCTGTTGCAGGAAGACGAAGGCAAGGATCCGGCATCCGCCCGCATGTTGCAGATCATCGACGATAACGTACAGCGCATGGACCTCATGGTGAAGGATATCCTCGAGCTGAACCGCCGCGATCGCACCCGGCAGGAAATGTTGCCGATCCAGTCATTTCTACAGGAGTTCCATGGGCAGTTCTGCCAGGTCGAGAAGATCCCGCCGCATGGCTTCGTGCTGGAGCTGGCAGGCGAAACGTTGACCATCAACTTCGATCGCCGTCACCTTAACCAGATCCTGTGGAACCTGTGCCGCAATGGTTGGCGTCATAGCAAGCAAGGGGATAGCAGCCTGCGACTCAGCTTGCGCATCTCCCAGTTGAGCCATGGCGTGCTGCTGGAGATCGCGGATGACGGCCCCGGGGTCGCACCGGACATGCGCCAGCATCTGTTCGAGCCGTTCTTCACCACGGAGAGCACCGGCACCGGCCTCGGTCTCTACATCGCTCGCGAACTCTGCGAGGCCAACGCCGCCAGCATCCATTACACCGGCCATGATTTCGGCGGTTCCTTTACCATACACATCAAACAAGCCCTACCATAGGCGACCTTATGACCCAGAAACTTTCCTGCCTGATCGTCGACGATGAAACCGATATCCGCGAACTGATCGCGCTGACGCTGGAGCGCATGGGCATCATCGCCGAGACCGCCAGCAACCTCGATGACGCGAAGCATCTGTTGAGCAAACGCCAGTTCGCCCTCTGCCTCACCGACATGCGCTTGCCGGACGGTAACGGCCTGGACCTCGTGCGCTTCATCGGCCTGCATCATCCGGGCCTGCCGGTCGCCGTCATCACCGCCTACGGTAGCGCGGACAACGCAGTCTCGGCCTTGAAGGCAGGCGCCTTCGATTACCTGAGCAAACCCATCTCACTCAAGCAGCTGCGTCCATTGGTGGAATCGGCGCTCAAACTGCATGACCACAATGCGCCGACCCAAGGCGGCCTGAAACTCATCGGCGAATCGAAAGCCATCCAGCAGGCACGCGCCATGATCGAGAAGCTCGCGCGCAGCCAGGCGCCGGTCTATATCAGCGGCGAGTCCGGCAGCGGCAAGGAGCTGGCGGCCCGATTGATCCATCTCAACAGTTCGCGCAGCGACGGGCCATTCATTGGCGTCAATTGCGGGGCCATCCCGGAGAACCTCATGGAGAGCGAGTTCTTCGGCTACAAGAAAGGGGCGTTCACCGGCGCCACGCAGGACAAGGTCGGCATGTTCCACGCCGCCAACGGCGGCACGCTATTCCTCGACGAAGTCGCCGACCTGCCGCTGGCCATGCAGGTGAAACTGTTGCGCGCCATCCAGGAAAAGAAGGTGCGCATGGTCGGCGGGACGCAAGAGGAATCGGTCGATGTACGCATCATCAGCGCCACGCACCGCAATCTCTCCGCCATGATGGAAGCCGGCCAGTTCCGTCAGGACCTCTATTACCGGCTCAACGTCATCGAGTTGAAGATGCCGGCGCTGCGCGAGATGCCGGAAGACGTGCCGGTGCTCGCGCAGAACCTGCTGGAGAAACAATGCCATCAGCAAGGGGTGGCAGTGCCTGCGATCAGCGAAGAGGTCCGCAATATGCTGATGCGCTACAGTTTCCCGGGCAACGTGCGGGAGCTGGAGAATATCCTGGAGCGCGCGCTCGCCCTCTGCGACAGCAAAACCATCCAGTCCGAGGACATCCTGCTGAAGAGCCATATCCCGACCAAAGTCCCGACCGACACCCAGGGCATGGCGCTGCCGGACTACCTGGAGAACATCGAGAAGCAGGCCATCCTCGAGGCCTTGCAGAAGACCAACCAGAACAAGACGGCGGCGGCCAAACTACTAGGCGTCAGTTTCCGCACACTGCGTTATCGCCTATCCAAACTGGGACTCAGTAAAGAAGAGGTCGATTGAATCTTTTCGCGTTTTTCCGCTCATTACCTAGTGATCCCTTGAGTGATAAGACGCGATGAAGACCCTCCTGAGTTTTTGCACCCTACTGACCGCCGCACTGCCTGCGCTGGCGCAACCCACCCAGGCGCAGCTGTTCGAATTGAACAACTCCATCGTGCAGGTCATCGTCGACCTGAATAACGGCAGGACCGGCAGCGGTTCGGGAGCCGTCATCGACCAGTTCCACGTCGCCACCAATTGCCATGTGCTGGCCGACAGCAGGGGGGTCGCCATCACCAAGTTCCAGGACAACTACAATCCCTATGCCATCAAGGCCGACTGGAAACATGACCTCTGTCTCCTGAAATTCAATTACGCCTTGCCTTTCAAGCCTGTGCCCTTGCGCGACAGCGCCTCACTGCAATACGAAGAGCCGGTGTTTGCCATCAGCTACCCGAACGACACGCCGGTGCCGCAACCGTCCTATGGCTCGGTGAAAGCCATCTATCCTTATGACGGCAGCGTCATCGTGCGGACGAACGCGGCATTCGCGCTGGGCTCGAGCGGCGGCGCGCTGTTCGACCAGGATTTCAATCTGATCGGTGTCACCACCTTCAAGAGTCCGGGCCGCAACGGTTATTTCTACAACCTGCCGGTGGAATGGATCAAACGCTTGCTGGAGGCCCCTGACACCCTCACGCTGAACAGCCAGGGAGAACCGTTCTGGAGTTTCGCCGAGGAGGACCGGCCTTATTTCATGCGTGTGGTGATCCCTTTCCAGCAGCGCGACTGGCCCAGCCTGAAATCGGCCGCAATGGCCTGGCAGAGTAGCGAGCCGGATAACGCCGAGGCCTATTACTATCTGGGGAGCGCGGAACTGAAACTGGGCGAGACGGATGCAGGGCTGGCGCACCTGAGGCAAGCCATCGCACTCAACCCACGCCATCTCGATGCGCTGATCCGCCTGGGAGAAACTGCCGTGGAGCGCAATGAACTGACCGAAGCGGAAGCGATACGGGCACGCATCGCGCAGGTCGACGTCGATGAGGCCGACAACCTGGCGAAGCGCATCAAACCCTAGGTAGGGTCCTGTGTGCGGACCAACTGTGGTCCAGCTGTGGGCTAGCTCAGTGCGATGAAGAGGTAGGTCACGTACATGCCGCCATTGACCCACAGGTGCCAGACCCGCAGCTGACCGCGAGCGATCATCAGTCGCAACCAGATGGCCGCCAACAGCGTGATGATGACGCCGGCCAGTACTTCCAGGCGCGGCTCCCAAGGCGTCAGCATGATGCCGATCGCCGGCAGCAGCGTCCCCTGGAAAACCATCGCGCCGGTGATGTTACCGAAAGCCAGCGTATCCTTACCGCGGCGTATCCACAGGATGCTGTTCACTTTTTCCGGCAGCTCGGTCGCGATCGGGATGATCAGCAGCGACAGCAACAGCGTGGAGATACCGATGATCTCGGCCGCTTCATGCACGCCGTCGATGAAGCCTTTGGCGCCCGCCAGCAACAAGGCCAGCCCCAGCACCAGCTGCACGAAGATGACGATCGAATTGTTCGGCAAGCCCAGCCGGCATAGGAACATCGGCGTATCCGCTTCGGTACCGTGACCTTCGCTCACCAAGGCCTTGGAAGCACGAATCGTCAGCATGATGTAGATGAAATAGATCAGCACCATGCCGAAACTCAGGCCGATGCGCATCGCACGCGCTTCATGCGGGACGAACATGGCCAACGTCGCCACGACGAAGGCGAGGATGAAGAAGTTGAGGTCCCGGATCAGGCCGTTACGTTCCGGGCGCAGGTGACCGTTCTTGCCCCTTCTCAACCAGACCGACAGCGCCATCAGGCTGATGGACAGGGTCGCCAGCATCAGCGGCGCGCCGAGGATGGCGCCGACGCCGATCTCATCGTTGATATGCGGATCGTTGGTGCCGGCGAAGATGGCGAGCAATGGCACGGAGGTCTCCGGCAAGGCCGTACCGACCGCGGCGAATAGCGACCCCGTGACGCCCTCCGATATCTTCAGCTTCTCTCCAAGGTGTTCAAGCGCGTTGGTAAAGACCTCGGCAGCGATTAGAATCACGATCAGCATGAGGAATAGCTGTAGGAAGACCATAGGAAAGTACCTGATTAACCGGATGAAGCTCGAATTTTATCGGATAACGCGGATGGACGCATGGATAGCCTGGAAATAAACGCCGCCGGCATCGCCAGCACAGCCCGTTGGGTCGATTCGCCCAATCAGGACCCGCGTCCTGACCCTGACGACATCTCGCTGGTCGTCATCCACAACATCAGTCTGCCGCCCAGGGTATATGGCGGCGACGGGATCCTCGAGCTGTTCACCAATCGCCTCGATCCGACGGCACACCCCTATTACGCCACCATTCATGAACTGCGTGTCTCTTCTCATTTCCTGATCCGGCGCGATGGCGAGTTGCTGCAATTCGTCCCGTGTGGCCAACGCGCCTGGCATGCCGGCGCTTCGACCTGGAAAGGCCGTGAACGCTGCAACGATTTTTCTGTCGGAATCGAGCTGGAAGGATGTGACGAGGAGGCGTTCGAAGATGCCCAGTATGAGACACTGGACCGACTGCTGGCTGGCCTGACACAACGCTACCCGATCCAGGACATCGTCGGGCATTCGGATATCGCGCCTGGCCGCAAGACCGACCCCGGGCCATGTTTCGACTGGTCCAGGGTAGTGCAGCCCAAGCCATGACATCGTACTGTCACATTACAGCTGTAATGAATGATGCACTTCACGCTTCACATAAGAACAAGCAGTCCCTAAACAGAAAGCCTGGCATGCCAACTTTGTACAAGAATTTCGGGGTCTTATGTCTTTGCCTACTGCCGATGCTCACCGCATGCGGCAAATCCGCCGAGCCTCCCAAGAAAGGTCCATCCTCGACCCTGGTCAGCACCACGGCTGCGCAGAGCATCAAGCTGGAAGTCCGTGAGGAAACGGTCGGCACGCTGGAAGGGTTCATCGACCCGACCATCGCCGCAGAGGTGGCGGCCCGCGTGGTGCAGATCTCCGCCACTCCAGGCAAATCCGTGAAGAAGGGCGACCTGCTGGCAGTACTGGATGTCACTGACTACAGCCTGCAACGTCGTGAAGCCCAGGCAGAGGTCTCCCGCATCCAGGCCTTGCTCGACAACCAGAAACGGCTGGTCGAGCGCAACCAGGCCCTGGTGGAGAAGAATTTCATCTCCAAGACCGCGCTAGACGAAGTCACCACGCAGGAAAGTGCGCTACGCGAACAGCTCGATGGGGCACGCGCCAAACTCGCGAGCATCTCGCATACCGGCAACAAGGCCAGGATCGTCGCTCCCATCGACGGCGTGATCGAGAAACAGATCGTCTCGGTGGGGGACTATGTCAAAGTCGGCGATCCCATCCTGCAGATCATCAGTCGTCAGCGGTTGCGCGCGCACCTGCCGTTCCCTGAGGGTGTGGCCGCCAAGATCCGCCCGGGCCTCACCGTGCGTCTGACCACCCCCACTGCCGCCGGCGAGGTCATCACCCAGGTGCGTGAACTGAAGCCGATGGTGGGCGCGAACAACCGTGCGGTCGATATCACCGCGGATGTGGTCGACCAGCCGGGCTGGCAGCCTGGCGCGAGCGTGAACGCGGTGATCGTGCTCGACGAACGGCCCGCCGCCATCGTCGTGCCAGAACAGAGTGTGGTGCTGCGTCCGGCCGGCGATGTGGTGTATGTCGTCAAGGGTGAGGTGGCCAGCCAGCGCAAGGTCACCACCGGCATGCGGCAGGGCGGCTTCGTCGAGATCCTCGATGGCCTGGCCGCAGGCGAGGTGGTCGCTGTCGATGGCGCGGCCTTCCTCACCGACCAGGCCAAGGTGTCGATACAGAAAGAGGGCGCGCAAAAACAGTCGGTGATCGCCATGGATCCTGCGCATGCTTAGCTCACACAACGCCAGCGAGCGGCTGGAGAACAAGGCGCACGGCACACAGGGTGCGAGACATACCTTGGAGGTAGGCGAGCATCCGCGTACCGCGCAACGAAGTTATCCGGCTGCACAGCCAGTTGTTGAGCCAAGCAGATGACGATCCCTGAGCTATCGATCAAACGCCACGTCCTCGCCTGGATGCTCTCCGGGCTCCTGGTCCTGTTCGGCATCATCAGCTACCAGCGCATCGGGGTCGATCGCTTCCCCTACATCGAATTCCCCATCATCTCGATCACCACCACCCTGCAAGGGGCGAATCCGGATATCGTCGACGCCAGCGTCACGAATATCATCGAGACCTCGATCAACACCACGCCGGGCATCGAACATATCCAGTCGACTTCGTCCCCGGGCGTCTCCAGCATCACCATCACCTTCAGCCTCGATAAGGATATCGACGTCGCCTATAACGAGGTGCAATCCAAGGTCAACCAGATCCTGCGCCGCCTACCCTCGGATGCCGATCCGCCCATCGTACGCAAGGTCGAGACCAACGCCGAACCCATCATGTGGCTGGCCTTGCGCGGCGACCGGACGGTGCAGCAGCTCAACCTCTATGGTTACAACGTACTGAAGAAGAAGCTGGAGACCATCAACGGTGTCGGCGAGGTAAGGCTGGGCGGACGCCGTGACCGCACCATCCGCGTCAATGTGCTGCCGGAACGCATGACCGCCTACAAGATCACCGCGAGCGACCTGATTGAAGGCTTCAAGCGCGAGCATGTGCAAGTGGCCGGGGGCTTCCTGGTCGGACAGAGTTCCGAGCGCCTGGTGAAGCTGGATCTGGAATTCCACAAGCTATCGGATCTGGCGAATATGGTGGTCGCCTACCGTGACGGCGCCGCCGTGAAATTGCGCGATGTCGCCGAACTTGAGGACGGTGTCACCGATTATCGCCAGCTCGCCCGGTTCAAGGGAGAGACCACCGTCGGCCTTGGTTTGATCAAAGTCGCCAACGCCAACACGGTCGCCATCATCGACGAAGTGGAAAAGCGCCTGGACAAGGATATCCGGCCGAACCTGCCGCCGGGACTGAGCATCGAGGTGTCCACCAATGAAGCGCTGTACATCAAGGAGATCGTCAACGCGCTCAAGGAACACCTGGTCGAAGGCACGCTGCTGGCGGCGTTCATCGTCTGGCTGTTCCTGCGTTCATTCCGCTCCACGCTCATCATCGCCACCGCCATCCCGGTATCGTTACTAGGCGCGGTCGCCGTCATGTATTTCGGCGGATTCACCTTCAACACCATGACCTTGCTGGCTTTGCTGTTGCTGATCGGGGTCGTCGTCGATGACGCCATCGTCGTGCTGGAGAACATCTTCCGTCACCGCGAGACCATCGACAAGGATCCGGTCAGCGCCGCCATCAACGGTAGCAACGAAGTGGTGTTCGCGGTGATCGCAGCCACGCTCTCGCTGGTCTGTATCTTCGCGCCCGTGATCTTCATGGACGGCATCATCGGCAAATTCTTCAAATCCTTCGCCGTGGTGGTGACCTTCGGCGTGCTGGTGTCGTTGCTGGTGTCATTGACGCTGACGCCGATGCTCTGCTCACGTTACCTCAAGGTGGAGCCGGAGCACGGCAGATTCTATCGCTGGCTGGACCGTGCCTTCGAGCGCATGGACCGCCTCTATATCGCCATGCTCGACTGGTCATTGCTGCACCGCTGGAAAGTGGTGCTGTTGACCGTGCTTGTGGTCCTTTCCAGCACGTTCTTCTTTAGCAAGGTGCAGAAGGAGTTCGTGCCAGAAGCGGATGAAGGGCGTTTCGTCATTTCGTTCAAGACGCCGCTGGGTTCCAGCCTGGAATACACCAATAGCCGCCTGGAACTGATCGAGCAGGTGTTGGCGAAGTATCCGGACGAGATCGAAAGCTATTTCACCACCATCGGCCTCGGACAACAGGGCCAGGTCAATCAGGGCAACGCCAACGTGCGCTTGAAGGACAGGCGCGAGCGCAAGCTCAGCCAGCAGGAACTGGTCGCCAAGCTCAGGGCCGACCTGGAGAAGATCCCAGGGGTGCGGGCTTTCCCTGCGCCAGTCTCCATCGTGCGGGGTCAACGGCCGGAGAAACTGCAATTCAACCTCACTGGACCCAATCTGCAACAGCTGGGCGTGTTAGCGAAAGACCTCCAGCAGAAACTCAACGAGACCCCGGGCATGGGCAAGGTCGACCTCGACCTGCAGCTCGACCTGCCGCAACTGGTGATGCGGATCGACCGCGTGCGTGCCGCCAGTTTCGGGATCAGCGCCAGCGATATCGCGACAGCCGTCAGTCTCTACAGTGGCGGCATCGACGTGGCACAGTTCAATGACGATCCGGGCGACGGCCAGCGGTACGAGATCCGCCTCAAGGCCAAGGAAGGCAGCATCAGCCAGGATGCCGACCTGGCGAAGATCTACTTGCGCAGTGCGAGCGGCGACCTGGTCCGGCTGGATAGCGTCGCCAGCTTCAAGCAGGAACTGGGGGCGGCCGTGATCGGTCGTTTCGACCTGCAATATGCGGCCAATCTCTATGCCAGTCCGACCGTCCCGCTGAGTGACGCCATCAATCATGTGAAGACCTATGCCGCAGAGCTCCTGCCGCCGGGCTACGAGACCCGCTTCACCGGCCAGGCGGAAGAACTGGCCAAGACCATCCGTAACATGTCGTTCGTGTTCGCCTTGGCCCTGGTGCTGCTCTATATGGTGCTGGCCAGTCAGTTCAACTCCTTCCTGCAACCGCTGATCGTCATGCTGGCCCAACCGCTCGCGATCATCGGCGGGGTCATGGCGCTCTATCTCACCGGCCATACCCTGAACATCTTTTCCATGATCGGTCTCGTGTTGCTGATCGGCCTGGTGGCGAAGAACTCGATCCTGCTGGTCGACCTCACCAACCAACTGCGCGAGAAAGGGGTAGCGATCGACGATGCGCTAAAACGCGCCTGCCCGATCCGCATGCGGCCGGTGCTGATGACTTCCATGACCATCATCCTCGCACTGTTGCCGGCCGCGCTGGGCTTCGGCGCCGGCTCCGAGACCAACGGACCGCTCTCTGTCGCGGTGATCGGCGGCATGATCTCCTCCACCCTGCTGACCCTGGTCGTCGTCCCCTCGGTCTATTCCCTGGCGATGCACGGACAACAAAGGTTCGAGCGGCGGCGAGGCAGTCCCATCAAACCTTGATGCGCGTCAACGACGCCATGACTTTCGCGCGTGATGATTCGGAGTACACTGGATCATCGCCCGGGGCGCTGCCCTGCAGCCCCCGGCGACTGTGATGGCGTTCACAACCATAAGGAGAACATGATGCGCTACTACCTCAATCTTGCATTCACCCTGCTCGCGATATCCCTTAGCCACACCGCATTCGCCGCGTGCCCGCCTGCAGACTCCACCGCGGGCGGCTGGACGCCGCCTTCCTGCACCTCTGCAACAACCTCAGCAGCACCAAGCCCCGGCTTGCGTTGCCCGGACCCGAACACACCGGGAGGTGGATGGGTGCCACCTGCCTGTTACCAAAGTGCGGCTAGTTGCCCTAATTGCGGCACCATCGAAGCCATCAATGTGGTCGAGGAAGGCCAGGCATCGGGTGCAGGTGCGGTCGCTGGTGCAGTCGCCGGTGGCGTGGCCGGCAATAAACTAGGCGGCAAGAAGAACAAGAAGCTAGGGACCATCCTCGGCGCCGTTGGTGGTGCCGTCGGCGGCCACTATGCGGAGAAGTATCTGCGCAAGGGCAAGCGCTGGGATGTGGTCGTGCAGTTGAACGACGAGTCTCATAAAACTGTCAGCTTCGATAGCGAGCCGCCATACAAGGTCGGCGACCATGTGAAGGTCGAAGGCGACAAGTTGACGACATACTAGCGATCCAGTCAGCGACGACAGGATCCGGGTGCGATCCGGCCGCTGCCGCTCAGCGCAACTTGGCCAGGTATTGCAAGGTCATGTTCTGGACCTTGGGCTGCCACAGGTCAGAGTCGGCGGGGAAGGCGCGGAATTCGCCAGTGGGCAGATAGCCTCGGCGCTGGTAGAAAGCCGTCAGTTCGTGTCGTAGCGAGATCACCGCCATGTGATAGCCGGCCACGCGCCATTGCCGGTGGGTGATGGTCTCCGCCGCCTGCAATAGCAGCTTGCCGTAACCGCGGCCCTGGAGGCTGGGTTTGACGGCGATCATGCCGAAATGGGCGGTGTTGTGGCCGGCCAGGACCTGCAGCTCGGCACAGAGGGTCGCGACGATCTCGTCATTGCGCACGCCGATCAGCATGAAGGCATCCTGCCGCCGGATGATCTCGGCGACCGCCTGCGGTGTCGTGCGCAGCCCATCGAGCAGGTCGGCTTCCGTGGTCCAGCCCAGTCGGCTCGATTCGCCGCGATAGGCGCTGTTGATCAGCGCCGCAATCGCTTCCGCATCGATGACCTCGGCTTTGTCGAATAACAGCATAGAAGCCTTTTAATGCTAGCGGTCGACGAGCTTTTGCACGACCAGACTGCCCACCATGTCACCTTCGACGTTAACCGTAGTGCGGAAGGTGTCAAGCAGGCGATCAATGGGCAGCAGGATGGCGATCGCCTCCGCCGGCAGGCCCACCGATTGCAGCACCATGACCATGGTCACCATGCCAGCGCTTGGTATGCCAGGAGCGCCGATCGAGGCGATCATCGCGGTAAAGAAGACGATCAGTTGTTGCGGGATACTGAGATCGACGCCCACCAGATTCGCGATGAACAGCGCCGCAGCCGCTTCATAGAGGGCGGTGCCATCCATATTGATGGTCGCGCCCAGCGGGACGACGAAGCCGGCGACATCCTGCCGCACCCCAAGGTTCTGCTGGGTACAGCGCATGGTGACCGGCAGGGTCGCCGAACTGGAACTGGTGGCGAAAGCCGTGATCAAGGCCTCGCGACCGCCCCGCCAGAATGTCAGGGGGCCGACCTTGGTCAAGGCATACAGGATCAGCGGCAACACGACGATCCCGTGGAACAGGGTGACGCCCAGCACCATGGCGATGAACTGCCCCATGCTGCCCAGCACCGCCATATCCTGTGTCGCCGCCAGCTTGACCAACAAGGCCAGGATACCGAGCGGCGCCAGCACCATGACCCAGCCGACGATGCGCAATGTGATCTCCAGGCCTTCCTCGAACAGATTGAGCGTGGCCCGGTATCGTTCGCCGCCCAACACCAGCGCGATGCCAAGGAATAACGCGAAGATCACCACAGCCAGGACATTGCCTTCGGCCAACGCTTTCACGGGATTGACGAACAGGCTGTGCAGGAAATGCGTGAAGAAATCCGAGACGTTCATCTGCTTGGCCTGGAATCCCTGCATGGCGTCCTGGAACATGCTGAGCTGCATACCCGCCCCGGGGCTGAACACATAGGAGGCGGTGAAGGCCAGCGCGATGGCGATGACCATGGTGAACATGAAGAACAGCAATGTCGTCTGCCAGACCTTGTGCATCTCGGCATGGGCGCGCAGATTGGCGACCCCGACGACGATGGAGGTGAACACCAGCGGGATCAGGATCATCTTCAACAGATCGATGAACACGCCGCCGACCAGGTTGGCGCCATAGAGCACCGCACCTTTGCCAGCATCGCCTTCCGGCAGCAGCGACAGCGCCCAGCCCGCCGATAGCCCGATGACTGCGGCAAGCAGGATCTGGCTATTGAGGCTGGGGAGTTTCATCTCAGCTACGCTTCTCGAACACGGCGGCGAAGAAGCCGTCGGTCTGATGCAGATGCGGCAAGAGCTTGAGGTAGACGCCCGTATCCAGCGAGATCTGCTGCTGTTGCAGCACTTCGCTGGCATTCACGGCGCCGAATTCAGGATGCGCCGCCAGGAAGGCTTCCGCGATCCGTTCGTTCTCATCCTGCAACAGACTGCAGGTCGCGTAGACCAGGCGACCGCCGGTCTTCACCAGCTTGGCGGCCCGCGCCAGGATCGCGGACTGCTTGGCAGTCAGCTCTTCCACGTCCTTCGGGGTCTGGCGCCACTTAAGGTCAGGATTACGACGCAAGGTGCCGAGACCGCTACAGGGGGCATCGACCAGCACCCGGTCGAATTTGCCGTTGAGACGTTTCAGTTTCGGATCCTGCTCGCCATTGATGACCTGGCTGTGCAAGTTGGACAATCCCGAACGCTTGAGGCGCTGCCCTAGATTGTGCAGGCGCTTCTCGGAGACGTCGAACGCGTAGATACGGCCGGTGTTGCGCATGAGCGCACCGATCGCCAGGCTCTTGCCGCCTGCCCCGGCGCAGAAATCGGCCACCATGTCGCCGCGCTTGGGGGCCAATAGATGACTCAGCAGCTGGCTGCCCTCATCCTGCACTTCGACGCGGCCTTCGGTGAAGAGCACATGGCGGTTGATCCCCATGCGCTGCGGCAGGCGGATGCCGTTCGGGGCATAAGGCGTCGCTTGTGCGCTGAATCCGGATTGCGCGCTCTCGCTGGCGAACCTCGCCAGCACATCCTCGCGGCTGGTCTTGATGGTGTTCACACGCAGGTCCAGCGATGCCGGCTGGTGCATGCTACGCGCGATGGCGAGCGCCTCGGCTTCGCCATATTGAGCAAGCAGGCTGTCCCACAGCCAGTCGGGCAGGTCGACCTGCTCCGCCAGGCTGAGGCCGTCCGTGGATTTGGCCTTGATCTCCTGCGCCCATTCCTTCTGCTGCTTGTTCAACACCTCATCCAGATCGCGCAAACTGTTGCCTTGCACCCTGACCAGCCATGCGACCAGCAGTTTACGCGGATCCTCGCCGTCGGAGAGATAGGCGAGCCAGCGTTTGCGACGCAACACACCATAGATGGACTCGGCGATGAAGGCCCGGTCCTTGGTGCCCAGCTCGCGATGCCCGCGGAAGAAAGCGCCGAGTTTGGCATCCGCAGGGCCGCTGGTCGTGAGCACATCGGCCAGCGCTACGCCGGCCAGTCTTAACAGGTTCTGGTTCATTCCATTCATTTCAAAATATCGGTGGAGAGACGGGTGACGATCTGCTCGATCACGTTCCCGCTGTCTTCGGTCTTACGGATTTTAACCGGGATGTACTGATAGTCCATCGCCAGCCACACTTCGGTCTTGTCCTTGCCGTCCGCACCGCTCTTGGCGATGTGGATGGTACGGAAATCCCCCATCTTGGTACTGATCTGTTCCTCGCCCTCGAAGCTGTAGTCGTAGGTACGGAGCCGCTTGCCGTTGGTCACGGTGAGCGACATCTCTTCCAGCGGCGGGGTGAACATGAACTGGTACATGAAACTCAGCATGTCCTGCGTGCCCGGCACCAGCCGCGCAGTCGTCTTGCCTTTGGCGGATTCCATGTGCAACACGCCGCCCGCCCAGTCGAAGCTGGCGCGCTGGGCCTTGGCTTCGTCATCGCCGTATTGGTAGAGGAAACGTTCCGGTTGCAGCCCCCTCTCGGAGACACGGCCCTCGCTCTCCTGCCTGAGCTGCCCAGACACGAACAAGGAAGCGAATCCCTTTGCCCGCGCCACACTCTTGATGCTGTAGCGGCCGCTGGCGTCCGCCTTGTAACTGATATGGGCCTCACCGACCGTACCGGCTGCCGTTTCGCCGTTGACGCGTCGCTTGAGTTCGAAATCCGCCTCGATATACGCTGCCGCCTCAGGTCGCGTCTCCGCGGCCTCAGCCACTTGCTCGCCGGTGGATTCGTCCGCCGCTTCTATAGCGTCCTCGGTCAGGGACGGCAAAACCTCAGGCTCAGGCAATGCCTCGATGGCCGGCAACGGTTCGGGGGCGGCGGCCGGCGATTGCTGAGCGGGTGCAGGACGCGGCTTGCTAACCTGCTTGGCAGGTTTGGCTGCCACCTTCTGCAGGACTTTCGGCTGCAAGGGGATCAGTCTTGCATCGATGCTCTCCGGCACTGGCTCCGATGATGGCAAGGGGACGAATGTCAGGCCGTCGATGACGACCAGATGCACCAACAGGGAGAGCAGCAGTGCCAGGCAAAAACGCCAGGAGAGGTAATCTTTCCAAAGCGAGAATGCTTTACTCGGCATGCAGGCTGGTCAGTATCTGCTCGATCTTGGCGCCATTGTCGTCACGCATCACCAGCTTCACCGGCAGGTGATGCCCCTCGACCCCCAGCCATAGTTCCTTCTCGTCACTGGACGCGGCCGCCTCGACCAGGTGGATGGTCTTGTAGTCACCAGCCGGCACGGTCAATGGCGCATCCCGTGCAGTGACCTTGTACTGATAATTGCGGAATTTCTTGCCGGTGGTCACCGGCAGGTTGAACTGCTCACCGCTCGGCTGCTTGAACATGAACTGGTAGAGCAGACTGCTGATATCCTGCGCACCTGCTTCCAACGGCACGGTGGTCGAGTTGCCTTTGACCTTCATGGTGAGCTTGTTGCCGGCCCAATCGAAATCGGCGAACAGCGATTTACGGGCGTTGTCCCCCTGATGCAGCTCGAAATGGCTGGGCTTGAGGCCTTCAGCCGTCACTTCGCCTTCGCTGATCAGCCTGCGCTCGCCGAACAAGGCATATACGCCCACGCCCTTGGTCACGCTCTCGATGCGGTAACGACCGTTCTCGGCCTTGTAGGACTCGGTCACGGTCGCGAACGGTTGGCCGTTGCGCGTCGCCTCGTAGACCAGTTCGACTTGCTTGGGAGCCGCTTGCGCGACCAGACTCGCCAACGTCAGGAGCGCGGCCAAGCCTGCATAGATGATCTGTTTCATGTTGCCTCCTTCAGGCTGTCGACCACAGGACATGTAACGCTGTGGCAGCTGATTGGTTGGCAATGGGGATGCGGACAAGTTCAGACCACGACGGTCGGGGCTTCATTCGCATCCTGACGACGGATATGGCCGATGGCCCAGACCTGCTCACCTTCGGCGGTCAACAGCGCCTTGGCGGCTTCCGCATGCTCCTTGGCGACGATCACTGCCATCCCGATCCCGCAATTGAAGGTACGGTACATCTCGTCGTCCGCCACGTTGCCCTGCGCCTGCAACCACGTGAACAGCGGCGGCATGGTCCAGCTGCCCGCCTGGATCTCGGCCGTCAGGCCTTGCGGCAGCACGCGCGGGATGTTCTCGGTGATGCCGCCGCCGGTGATGTGCGCCATGCCTTTGATCGGCATCGTAGCCAGCAGCTTGAGCAATGGTTTGACGTAGATGCGGGTCGGCGCCATGACGACATCGCGGAACGGTTTGCCGTGGAAGTCCGCATCGAAATCGATACCGGATTTCTCGATCAGCTTGCGGATCAGGGAATAACCGTTGGAATGTGCACCGCTCGAAGCGAGGCCGAGGACGACGTCGCCTTCGCCGATGGTGGTGCCATCGATGATGGCGTCACGATCCACAGCGCCGACAGCAAAGCCTGCCAGATCGTATTCTCCCGCAGGGTACATGCCCGGCATCTCGGCCGTCTCGCCGCCCACCAGCGCGCAGCCGGACTGCTCGCAGCCCTGGGCGATGCCCTTGATGACCTGTGCCGCCGTGCCCACTTCCAGCTTGCCGCAGGCGAAGTAATCGAGGAAGAACAAGGGCTCTGCCCCTTGCACCAGGATGTCATTGACACTCATCGCCACCAGGTCGATGCCGACGGTATCGTGCTTGTTGAGCTGGAAAGCCAACTTGAGTTTGGTGCCGACGCCGTCGGTGCCGGAGACCAGCACCGGATTCTTGAATTTCTTCGGTACTTCGAACAATGAGCCGAATCCGCCGATGCCGCCCAAGACCTCTGGACGCATGGTTCTTTTCGCGAATGGCTTAATCTGTTCTACTAAGGCATCGCCAGCCTCGATATCCACCCCTGCGTCGCGGTAACTGATGGAAGTTTTAGCCGGATTATCAGAATTCAAGTTGAGTTCTCGCTTTCCACAAGATAAATTGATACAAACAACCTGAGATTTTACCCGAATGGCCAGCAAACAAGAAAACATCCTGCCCGATTATCGCGTCATTCTGCTTCTGGTCGCCGTCCTGGGCTTGATCTACCTGCTTTCACCGATCTTGGCCCCTTTTCTCATCGCAGGCATCCTCGCCTATATCTGTAGCCCCCTGGTGGATCGACTGGCACGCGTCAAGATCGGCAACTTCCAGATCAGCCGCACCCTGGGCACGTTATTGGTCTCCACCCTGGTCATCGGCATCGTCATCCTGGTGTTCCTCATCGTCGTCCCGCTGTTGCAGAAGGAACTGGTCACCGTCGCAGAACGATTGCCCAAATATTTCACCACCGCCAAAGATCGTCTGGAACCCTGGCTTTTACATCATTTCGGCGTCACTTTAGCCATCGATAGCAACCAGATACAGGAGATGATCGCCAAGCACTGGAAATCCGCGGGTAACCTGTTAGCCCCTTTGCTGGTCGCCGTCAGTGACCATGGTTTGGCCCTGATCGGCTGGCTGGCCAACCTGCTGCTCATTCCGCTAGTGCTGTTCTATCTGCTGCGTGACTGGCATGTACTGGTCGGCAAGATCGCCGATCTCTTGCCACGCCGCTGGTACGCCAAGACCGCCGAGATCGCGCAGGAGATCGATCGCGTGCTCGCCGAATTCCTGCGCGGCCAGCTCTCGGTGATGCTGGCCATGAGCGTGTT
>CBFGLF010000011.1:0-23817 GCA_965649545.1 uncultured Methylotenera sp. | reverse complement strand
TGCTTGTCGGCGAGCTGGTCGAAGCTCGAAAAGACCTTGTTCAGCAGATTGACCAGGTCATTAGGCGCCATGCCCGCGGATATCTGGGTGAACTCGACCAGGTCCGCGAACATGATGGTCACGGAATCATGGCTATCGGCGATGCGCAGGTCATCCGCCTTCAGCCGGTCGGCGATGGTCTGCGGCATGATGTTGAGCAGCAGTTTCTCCGATCGGGCCTGCTCCTCCTCCAGGGCATGCATGACGCGCTCTTTCTGGGATTGGAAATAATGCATGACCCCATAAAGGATGGAGGCTGTACCCGTGATATTCATCAGGAAAAAGGTGTCCTTGATATGCACCGGGATCGGCAAGGCGTTACTGGCGAACTGGCTATTCAGATGCCATGACAATCCAGCGAGGCCGATGAACAACAGGAACCACGGTGTCGATTGCCTGGTCCCGAGGATCATGAGGGCTCCTACAGGTGACAGTAGCGCCCAGATCGCCACGCCGCTGGACGCCTCGAAGCCTCCGATCACCCACTGCATGAAGAATGGCATGACCAGCAACATCACCAACTGGACGAAAACGAAGTAATCGATACGTTTGAGATGGTAAAAGATCAACAGGCTGGTATACGAGACGACGAAGTAAGCGTAAGGGATGGCTGCCATGAAGGCATATCCTTCACCGAGGCTGGATAGTACGTAGATCCAGAAGACACAGACCAGTGTCTCGGCCACCATGAGGATGGTGATGATGGTTTCGCCTAGTGGCGTAGTGGTGCCCTTGCCGAAATGCCCCCCGAAGGCATTAGCATGGCGTATCAGTGCTTTTTTCAGGTAAAGCATGGTCGCGCCGTTCATGTAGTGGCTTACTTGTTATTTTTTAGGATGCCGAACAGCACCACTATATCCCAGTCATTGCGCATAATCCACTGACCGACTTCCCTGTTTTTTCCCTGTTTGACCCAGCGCAAATCCGGATTCCTGTCCCGTTCATGAAAATTCCCGTGATGGCCCTGCCCGGCTTGGGTTAAAATAGTATCTGGCGGGCCTCCCCGCATTGCAAGATAGCCAACCTGGTCAGGTCCGGAAGGAAGCAGCCACAACTGTTGAAGCAAGTGCCGGGGGTTGGGCTCGCCTCCCTATTTGGCCTTAGACTAAAGCCGGGTTTTGGGCTAAAGTTGTGGCCTCCACCCAATGAGTTTACGTATCCATGAGCTACCAGGTTCTTGCCCGCAAATGGCGCCCCAAGTCGTTTGAAGCGCTTGTCGGTCAGGACCATGTGGTACGTGCATTGACCAATGCGCTGGAGCAGCAGCGCTTGCATCACGCCTACCTGTTCACCGGCACGCGTGGCGTCGGCAAGACGACCATCGCACGCATCCTGGCCAAATCCCTCAACTGCGAAACCGGCATCACGCCCACCCCTTGCGGTACGTGCTCTGCCTGTGTCGAGATCGATCGCGGACGTTTCGTCGACCTGATCGAGGTCGATGCCGCTTCGAACACGCAGGTCGACAGCATGCGCGAGTTGCTGGAGAACGCCCAGTACGCACCCACGTCAGGTCGCTTCAAGGTATACATCATCGACGAAGTGCACATGCTCTCGCGTTCGGCATTCAATGCCATGCTGAAGACGCTGGAAGAGCCACCCGCACACGTCAAATTCATCCTTGCGACCACCGATCCGCAAAAAGTGCCGGTGACGGTCCTGTCACGCTGTCTGCAATTCAACCTCAGGCAAATGGCTGGCTCGTCGATCACCGAACATTTGCAAGCCGTGCTGACAGAGGAAAACATCGCTTTCGAGGCCAGTGCGCTTCAACTGATCGCGCGCGCCGCGGCCGGGAGCATGCGCGACGCCCTTTCCTTGCTCGATCAAGCCATCGCCTATGGCAGCAATGCCGTTCACGAAACCGAAGTGCGCGCCATGCTCGGTGCGATCGACCAGACTTACCTCTTCGAATTGCTAGAAGCCTTGCTCGATGCGGACGGTGGCCGGGTCCTGGAACAAGCGCGGGCCATGGAGCAACGTAGCATCTCTTTCGAAGTCGCACTGAACGACCTCGCCAATCTGCTTCACCAGATCGCCATCGTGCAGACGGTGCCAGACAGCGTCTCGCTGGATTCCCCTGACCGCCAACGGTTGCTTGGGCTGGCGGATCGCATCCATCCTGAACAGGTGCAGCTGTATTACCAGATCGCCCTGCTGGGGCGACGTGATATCGGACTCGCTCCGGATGAGTTCGCCGGGTTTACCATGAGCTTGTTACGCATGCTGGCTTTCGCGCCTGGCACAGACAAGAGTGTCAGTACCAAACCTTCCGAGCAGTCTGTGTCGTCTTCTGCCCAAAAGGCACCTTCAGCCAGTCGCGCTAGCGAGGCGCTCGCTGCGACGCCTTCGCTACCCTCTACTGCAACGACAAGCGCTGAACCGATAGAGAAGCCATCGCCCCAAGCGCCTGTTGACGACGCGGATACCGCTATCCCTCCCATCGACAATATGGAATTCGATGGCAACTGGCGAGGTCTGGTCGATGACCTGAAACTGGGTCTGGCCCGGGCCTTGGCCCAGCATTGCGAATTGCTCAGGTTCGACAGGGACGAGATCCAGCTGTCGGTACCGAATGCCCAGAAACATCTGCTGGAATCCAGTTACCAGGAAAAGCTCAAAGCGGCCATCCAGCAGCATTTTGGTCGCAAGATCCAGCTGAAGTTCGAGATCGGCGGCACCGGCAACACTCCTGCTGAACAGATCAGTCAGGAAAAGGCCGTCCTGCAATCCAAAGCGGAATCGGCCATCAAGGAAGATGATTTCGTACAGGCTCTGGTCAAGGATTTCGGCGCCCAGATCATCCCTTCCAGTATCAAACCCATCCAGTAACCCCACACAGGAGTAATACACCATGATGAAAGGTGGCTTGGGCAACCTCATGAAGCAGGCCCAGCAAATGCAGGAGAATATGAAGCGCGCACAGGCTGAGCTCGCCAACATCGAAGTCGAAGGACAGGCAGGCTCTGGCATGGTGAAAGTCACCATGACTTGCAGGAACGAAGTGAAACGCATCCAGATCGACCAGAGCCTGATGTCAGACGACAAGGAGATGCTGGAAGACCTGCTGGTGATCGCTTTGAACGACGCCGCAAAAAGAGCCGAACAGACCGCCAACGACAAGATGTCCGGCCTGACGGCAGGCTTGCCCTTGCCTCCCGGTATGAAATTGCCCTTCTAGATGAAACTGCCTTCTAGGCCTGCACTGTCGTGACCAACCCTCCCGCCCTTGAGCGATTGATCGAAGCCCTGCGCTGCCTTCCGGGTGTCGGGCCGAAATCGGCCTTGCGTATGGCATATCACCTGTTGCAACGAGATCGCCCGGGCGCCAACGGCCTCGCGCAAGCGCTCGACAATGCCTTGCAGGTCGTCAGCCATTGCGGGCTTTGCAACAATTTCAGCGAGCATCCGATCTGCCCACTATGCAATGCGCAAACCCGCGACGGATCCTTGTTGTGTGTGGTCGAGATGCCTACTGACCTGATGATGCTCGAACAGACACAGGCTTTCCGTGGCATGTATTTCGTTCTGATGGGCAGACTGTCGCCGCTGGATGGCATCGGCCCGCGGGATATCCACCTGGATAAGCTGTTGAAGCGCGCCCAGGATGGCGTGGTCGAGGAAGTCATCCTCGCCACCAATTACACGGTCGAAGGGGAAGCCACTGCACATTACGTCAGCAGCCTCTTACGTACACGCGGATTGAAAGTGAGTCGTATCGCTCGAGGATTGCCGATGGGTGGTGAGATCGAGCATGTAGACAGCGGCACCTTGGCGCAAGCCATGATGGAGAGACGCAGCGTCAGTTGATGCTATCGCTGTATCGCCTTGAGAAAGGCGATGCGATAACTTCCGTGGCATGGATTCAAACTAGATCAGCTCAAGCAGTTCCAGTGGCGCATGGATAGCGGCATCTGCGGCCCAGGCTTCGGGGGTGTCGGTGGCATCGATATAACCATACATCGCCAGCACGGTACGCATGCCCGCCGCCCTACCAGCTACGATATCCCGTTCGGCATCTCCCACATAGATACAATCGGCAGGACTACTATCGGTCAGTCCGCACGCCCGTAACAAGCTATCCGGCGCGGGCTTGGCTTGTGCCACGTCATCGCCGCAGACGAGACAGGCGGCGCGATCCTGTAAACCCAGGGCACTCATCAGGGGCGCGGAGAACCGCCGGGGTTTATTAGTGACCACACCCCACGCCAGCCCCCTGGTCTCCAGTGATTGGAGCAGCTCCGCCATGCCATCGAAGAGCTGCGGTGAACTGGTGAAGACATCATCATACAAAGCGAGATATTCCTCGCGCATGCTGGCGAAAGAAGCATCCTCAGGCACCAGGCCGAATCCGATCGAGAGCAGGCCGCGAGATCCATGGGACGCGTAGGGTCGGATAGCCTCCTGCGGCAAGGGAGGCAAACCGTGGCGCTCGCGCTGCATATTCAACGCCAGCCCAAGGTCTGGTGCAGTATCTGCTAGCGTACCGTCAAGGTCGAACAAGATGACGTTAGACACGGCTTATTTCACGGTGCGCATGAGGTAATTGACGCTGACGTCATTACCCAGCCAATAGCGCTTCGTCAACGGGTTGTAACTCATCCCCTTGATATCGGTCGTCGTTAGACCAGCAAGGCGACTCCATTGCCCGAGTTCGGATGGCTTGATGAACTTCTCATATGCATGCGTGCCACGCGGCAGCATGTTCAGAATGTACTCTGCACCGATGACCGCAAACAGATAAGCCTTAGGGTTACGGTTGATGGTCGAGAAGAAGACCGTGCCTCCAGGCTTGACCAGCCTTGCGCATGCCTCGATCACGGCAGCGGGATCCGGTACGTGTTCCAGCATCTCCATACAGGTCACCACATCGAAACTTTCCGGCTGCTCCTCTGCCAAGACCTCGACTGCCACCAGGCGGTACTCCACGTTGGCGCCGGATTCCATTTGATGCAATTGTGCGACTTTCAGCGCCTTTTCACCGAGATCGATGCCTGTGACGTCTGCGCCACGCGCCGACATCGATTCGGAAAGAATACCGCCGCCGCAACCGACATCCAGTACGCGCTTGCCTTTCAGGCCGACCTGCTGATCGATGTAATTGAGACGTAAGGGATTGATCTCGTGCAGGGGTTTGAATTCGCTATTCGGATCCCACCAGCGATGGGCCAATGCCGCGAATTTCTGTAGTTCGTTCTGATCAACGTTTTGTCTTGCCGTCATTTGAATGCACTCAGTTTTGGTTGCCATACAGCATGGATTGATTTCAGCTCAGCTGGTTCGATATTGGCATAAACTCCTTCGCCGCCCTCGGGCTTCTGGTATCGCAGATCCCCGGCGACCCAGGTGTGCGTGACATGCTCGCGGCCACTCACATACACAAGATGCGAGATCGGGTCGAAACATGGCATGGTCTCTGGGCTGCCGATGCGTACAGCGATCAGGTCGGCCGCCTTACCGACTTCAATCGAACCGATCTTCTCCTCGAGCCCCAGTGCCTTGGCCGCATTGATGGTCGCCATCTGGAGTGCGGCTTGTGCCGAAATGGCCGATGCGTCGCCGCTGGCACCCTTGGCCAATAATGCAGCCAGCCGCATCTCGGCGAACATATCGAGACGGTTGTTGCTTGCAGCCCCGTCCGTGCCGATACCGATATTGATTCCGTGCCGATCGAGCTGGACCACAGGTGCGATGCCGCTTGCCAGCTTCAGGTTGGATGTCGGGCAATGGGCCACATGGCAACCGTATTGAGCCATCATCGCCATCTCATCCTCCTGCAGATGGACACAATGTGCCGCCACCAGATTGGGGCCCAATAACCCTAAATCAGAGAGACGCTGCATCGGGCGACGACCATGCTGCGCCAGACTCTGCTCGATCTCCGCGTGCGTTTCATGGAGGTGGGTATGGATACCCAGCCCGAGTTGCTCGGCATAGGTGATCACTTTTTCGAAGGTGCGATCTTCGATCGTGTAAGGGGCATGCGGCGCCAGGCTGCTGGAGATCAGGGTTTGACCACGCCATTGGTCGCGTGCGTCCAGGCCCTTTTGCAGGTAGTCATCCGCATCGTTGGCATAAGGGGATGGGAATTCCAGCACCACGAGGCCCAGGTTCGCGCGGATGCCGGCCTTGAGCGCGGCCTCAGCGGCTGCCTGCGGAAAGAAATACATGTCATTGAAACAGGTGGTGCCGCCCTTCAGCATCTCGGCCGCAGCCAGTAACGTCCCGTCATGAACGAACCGCTCAGAGACCAATTGCTTTTCTGCGGGCCAGATATGGGACTCTAGCCATGCCATCAAAGTGAGATCGTCCGCCAGGCCACGCATCAAGGTCATGGCGGCGTGCGTATGTAGATTGATCAACCCGGGCATCAATACATGTTCACCAAGCTGGACGACTTGCGTGGCACTGTATTTGGCACGGGCCGCTTCGCATGGCAGAAGATCTACGATATGCCCAGCGTGAATGGCTACGCTCATGCCTTCGATGGCGCCTGCCTCTGGCGCCATGGGAACAAGCCAGCGCGCTTCGATCAACTGATCAATATGCGATAAGGAATTCATGCTAATGGTTATATCATCTCGGGCATAAAAAAGCCCCGCTCAGCGGGGCTTTTTTTCGTGCTTGGGTTAACGATTAGTTACCGGCACGTTGTACTTCGATTTCAACCACGACGCGGCGATTAGGCTGCAGGCATTCGATGGCTTTCTTGCCACGTACACCCTTGCAATCTACAACAGGCTCGTTCTCACCCTTGCCTACTGCGTGCAAGCGGTTCTCTTCGATACCTTGGCTGACCAGATACTTCTTCACTTGGTTAGCGCGACGCTCGGAAAGCTTCTGGTTGTAGTTCGCATCACCGATACGATCGGTATGGCCGGTGATCAGCAGCAGTTCAACTTCAGGATGTGCCTTCATCTTGCCGACGACTTCATCATCCAGCTTGGCCTTGCCTTCATCTTTCAGCACATCCTTGTCGAATGCGAAGAGGACTTCGGAAGCCAGCGTGATCTTTTCGAATGCTGGCTCTGCAGGGCCGATAGGCTCTGGGGTCGCTTCAGCAACTGGCGCAACTGCTGGCAATGGCTCGGAAGCTGGCATAGGTTCAGCGGCTGCAACGGTAGGCTTAGGTGCACCGAAACGGAAGATCGCACCCAGGTTCAGGTAGGTGTTGCCGACGGTTTCATCGCCATTGAACAAGGTACCGGCTGGAGCACCTTGCACTTCAGCACGGCTCCATACGTGACGGAGGTCTGCTTGAAGGCCGAAGGATTCGGTGATCAGGTACTGCGCACCGATACCTACGTTGGCCATCCAGGAGGTCTTGCTGTCATCGGTCAGACCCAGGTTGCTGTAGTCGACTTTGTTACGCGCTGCGCCAACACCGGCGAGCAGGAAAGGACGGAATTTTTCACGGCTGAACATGTACAGTGCGTCAACACCGAACAGGGTTTGCTTGTAACGGCCACCGACACCGGCCAGGCCAGTATCTTCATCGGTACGTGCATGACCTACACCGATCTGCACATCCCAGTGTTCGCTGAGCTCTTTACCAAGACGGAGGAAACCGCCTGCGCCGGTGCTATCAGCATCCAGTTCGCTATCCGGATGGGTCAAGCTCACGCCAGGTACGGCATACCATGAACCAGTAAATGCTTCTTCCGCACTTGCCGCCATAGAGGTCAGGCCAATAACACCCGCAACTGCGAGGCCAATCATGGTTTTCTTCATCTTATTTCACTCCGTGTAGGTCAAAAAAGTCTAAATTCACTATACGCAAAGACTGTGGCCGTTGCAATCGAATAGACCGAACAGTCTAGGCGCCGATGGTCATTCGACGCACAATGTGTTGCGTTTATGCAACATTGTATTCAGATCGGCTATTTTGCTAGGGCTGATCCTATTGCGTCGCTGGAAATCCTCACAAACGCCCCCTCTGAAACCGAGGTAATCCGCCCCGATCGACGCGATGCTCGCAAGGTGTTCCGCTCTCAGGGAACCGGCGAGCCCGGAATACAGATTGAGGGATCTGGCAAGACGGACGAACTCACCGAGTTCATCTACGCTCAAGTGATCCAGAAGATGACGGCCATCCTTCTGCGCGGTATCCAGCATCACGCCGTAAAACCCTGCGGTTTTGAGTTTGGGCAATAAATTCAAGTTCACGCCAAGGTCCGCGAATATTACCGCGACCAGCCTGGCCCCTCGGCCGGTGAATTCACGCAGCCGCTCGATACAGGCCTCTAGTTGGGGATTCGGATAGAGGCCGATCTTGACGATACCCACACCAGTGGCGAGAGTCTCCATCACGCGGCATGAGACCTCCTCAGGCTGCATGGGCACATCGCCGATGGTAGCACTCGTCTCCTTGCGAGCATGGTTCGCCATGACGATGCGTCGGATCTCTTCCAGCGGCAAAGCTCCCAAGGCGCCGGCTTCCGGATTCTTGATATCCAGGATATCTACCGCACTCTCCTGCACCAGCATGGCTTCAGCATAGCTGGAGACGCTGACCAGCAAACGGCTGGTGCTTTGGGCTGGGATGACGCTGGGCTCGATCACGCTTGGTTGTTCCCGCCGATGCCGGCCTTGAAATTATCGATCGCCTCCGTCAACCACCCCCATGCCTCTAGCTCGCGAGGGCCTGCCGTCTTTTCAATCGCGATCTGAAGATAGGCGAGCTCCGCATCGATCTTGTCGATCGGCAGCATATGCAGTCTGCTGACGAGAACGGCCAGTTCGATGACGGCGGATTGTGCCCGGTTGAAGCCTCTGAAAGGACGGTGATTGACTTCATGGACCACCCGAAAATAGAGCGCTGGTCGCACGGGATCGTCCTTCACCTCGTCCAGTTCCAGTTCACGGTGGGCGATGGCCGCATCCAGCACATAACCATGGATCCTGTCGGCTTTTGAGACTGGCCAGTTTCTGCGACCGGTGAGTGCACCGGCAAAGATACGCACGTCATCCGTGAGGTTGATCACGGCACTGCGGTTGGCGAGCAGATTATCCAGGCTTGCCGAAGGCCGATAAGGCGCGATCAGCACTCGCCCCGCTTCCTCACGGATGCCGAATGGAGCGATATGCGCTTGCTGGTCGGCATCGACGCTGGTGATGATGGTTTCATAGATCATCATCCCTTGTTCTTCTCCTTTTTCTCCTTCAGCGAGGCGTTGCGGTGGGCCACTCTGCCCTCTTTCGCTTGATCTGTTCGGCTATAGCCCCACTGTAATTCTTCATCCTGGCTGTAGCGCTTCTTCAACTGCCATGCGATCTGCGCACGGGCGAGTTCGACACCAAGGTAGAACGCATGCGAGGCGTCATCATCGACATTGAGATGTGGATACAGCTTGAACGGATCGGTCTCCTGGAACAATCCGTCACGATTGAAGATATGCACACCTGCTTCGCTGACCAAGATGCGGAAACTGGGGTCCTTGATCTGTGCCGCCAGGTCGGCGATCTCGTCCGCGGTATAGGTGAACGGCCGCCGGTCATGCAACCCCAGCAGGCCGTCGCTGTAATCTCGTGGAAGCCTGCGATCCTCGCGGGCCGCATACATGACGCGCCGGGCGATATCGGCTTCAGCGATGGCATTGATCGCGTGCGGGCTGACCGAGGTCGCCAGCACGGCATTGAGCTTTAGTTCTGCGATCACTCCGAACAGGATGGCATTGATGCCCGTGGTATCGGCATCTGTCAATTCGGTGAGATTGCCGATCCCCATCATGATCTCGATGTCCGGGTATCGTTTGCGCAACCGCTGATACCGCACGATGGATTCGGTCAAGCCGAACGGGATGGGATCGAGGATCGCATCGGCGATGAAAGCACGCCCCTTTTTCTGCATCGTGTCGATGGCCCGATACAGCGAAGGCAGGCTGCCTGGTTTTGCCGGAATGAGGATGGGCGTAGACGCCACTTCATCGGCGATCCACAAGGTCTTTTCGGTCAGGCTCAGCAGGTAGTCCGCGCCGGACTTCCCTGCCAGCAGGAGGTCATCGGTATTCAAGGAATCGACACTGACCTTGAACCCTTCCGCCTTCAATGCCTGGATAGCCTCAGCCAGATGTGGGAACGGCGTGTTGGGCAGGCAACCCAGATCGATGACGTTGGCGCCTTGTTCACGATACTGCGCAGCACGTTTGAGGATGCCTGCCACACTTAAGTCTGGCGCCTCGACGATCTCGGCGAATATCTTCACATCATAGTTGGACAAATCCGGCTCCTTGCCACCACGACCGAAATACTGGGGAAGATCCTTGAGGTCTTCGGGACCCCGCTCCGCAGGTATGCCATATTTCTCTTCAAGCAGTTTCAGATCGCCGCGGCAGAGGCCCGGCAAGACGATCCTGTCGGCATCGCCCGCATCCGGCAGGCGGCGGACGATCAACTCTGGCGTCATCAACGCGGCGACTGACACCCCGATCTGGGCGATACGATATTTGAAATCGGTAGGCTGCATGCCCGCAAGTATCTTGTGCAGGCTTTTCTCAGCGAGCTTCCCGGTCAGGAAGAGGAGGTTCTCAGACATGCAAGTCGCGACTGGATCGCAGCATCGAGTTGTTGCATATCGCCAGCGACCGTGGTCTCTTCGAACGTCTTCAGCTTTTCCATGTTCTCCAGGTCTATGCGACGTGGATAGACTTTGACGATGTTGTCGCGAGGCGCCTCAGACTCAAGCTCAGGCTCGGTGTCACAGGCGAATACGATACTGGCGACCCGGGTCTTGCCGGCCTGCGCATAGAGGTTGGTCACCAGATTATCCGAGATGCCGGCGACCATCTTCGCTACCGTGTTCGACGTGGCCGGCGCGATCACCAAGGTATGGTATTTCCCCTCGTAGAACAACTCCACCGGTACGCTGCTGGCAGTCTTGTCCTGGTAGACGCGACCGACGTTATGCTTGTATCCGTATTGCTGCAGGATCTCGGCGGCGGCCTTGCTCAGGAACAGGTCCACATTCTCCAGCCGGTCGATGATGTCCAGGCATTCACGCAGATAATGCCCGGAACCGGTCAGCGCCCATGCCAGGCGCTTTTGTTCATGCATGTTCAATCAGGATCCAAAGGGATGGTGGATGACGATGGTCTCATCGCGTTCAGGGCCAGTCGATACGATCGCGACCGGCACTTCGCATAGGACCTCGAGGCGCTTCAGGTAAGCGCGTGCATTGGCAGGCAACGCTTCCCATTGGCTGACGCCGAATGTGCTCTCAGACCATCCGGGTAACGTTTCGTAGATAGGCTTGCAGCGGGCCACATCGTCCGCGCCGACTGGCAGCATATCGACCACTTTTCCATCGAGTTCGTATCCGGTACAGATATCCAGCTCCGGGATACCGTCGAGGACATCGAGCTTGGTGATGCATAGACCGGTCAAGCCGTTGATACGGGCGGAGCGACGCAAGGCGGCGGCGTCGAACCAGCCGCAACGACGCTTGCGTTTGGTCACGGTGCCGATCTCGCGGCCTTTGGTCGACATCTGGTGACCCGGGCAATCTTCGGTTTCGATATCGAGTTCGCTCGGGAACGGGCCGCCACCGACACGGGTGGTGTAAGCCTTGGTGATCCCCAGCACGTAATGCAGCGCGTTAGGACCGACACCGGAACCGGCAGAGGCTTGTCCAGATACGCAGTTCGACGAGGTTACGTAAGGATAGGTGCCATGATCGACATCCAGCAGCGTACCCTGCGCGCCTTCGAAAAGCAGGTTGTGACCTGCCTTGTTGGCTTCATAGAGGGCTGCAGAGATGTCAGCGACCATAGGACGCAGCAACTCGGCCTGCTGCATCGAAAGCGCCAGCTGAGCTTCGTAATCCGCCGGCTCCGCACCCAAGAAATTGGTCAGGACGAAGTTATGATAATCAAAGACTTCCTTCAGCTTTTCGGCGAAGCGCTCCGGGTAGAACAGATCGTAGACGCGTAAGGCACGACGCGCGACCTTGTCTTCGTAGGTCGGGCCGATCCCCTTGCCGGTGGTGCCGATCTTCTTGTCGACGCCTCTCGCCGCCTCGCGCGCCTTGTCGAGCTTCACATGGCAGTCCAGGATCAGCGGGCAACCCGGACTGACCTTGAGACGATGACGCACCTGGATGCCGTCTTTTTCAAGGCTTGCGATCTCTTCCAGCAAATGGCCGACATCCAGTACGACGCCATTACCGATGTAGCAGACGATGCCCTCACGCACCACGCCGGAAGGCACGAGGTTGAGCTTGTATTCCTTTTGGGCGGCGCCCTGCCCGATCACCAGGGTATGGCCGGCATTATGTCCACCCTGGAAGCGCACCACACCCTGGGCGTGATCCGTCAGCCAATCGACGATCTTGCCTTTGCCTTCGTCGCCCCACTGGGTGCCGATTACGACTACGTTCTTATGCATGCTTTACCTACGATAACCTGATTGATCTGTTGTTGATTCAAAGTGCGCCGACTTGCCACTGGTCACCATGCTTCACGAGCTGACGATCGCAGCCGAGCTCGGCTCTGTGGGCTTCATGACCCGGTAATTCCTGGATAACGATCTCGCCTGCCTGGCGCAGTTCATCGATCTTCTTGTCCAGCGCCGCATCTGGTAAGTTGGGCGCGAAGATCGCCGCCTTGCGTTCTGCCGGTGGCAAGGCCGTCACTACCCCACGCAAGTCCAGACTGAACCCTGTGGCAGGACGCGCACGTCCGAAGGCGGAACCGACCTCGTCATAACGGCCACCCAGTGCCAAAGGCCCTGCATAGCCTTGCGCATACGCGGCGAATACGATGCCGCTGTGATAGTGGTATCCACGCAATTCGGAAAGATCGAAGCAGGGGTCGACGCCCAGATCGGCCAAACTCTCCCCGACCTGTTTAAGGTCGCTGAGTGCCTTGCCGATCACTGCGGTCTGCGGCAACCGCTGGCGTGCTGCTTCAAGGATGGCCATACCACCGTTCAATTCCGTCAGACTGCAAAGTGCATCACGCGTCTTGCCGTCGAGACCTGCGGCCAAGGTCCGCACGGTGGATTGGTCTTTGCTCTGCAAGGCCGCATATAAGGCCTGCTCAAGCTGATCTGAGATCTGGCTCTGACTGACGAGATCGCCGAAGATACCGACATGGCTGAAATCGATGTGCAAAGATTGGATACCGATCGCCTGCAACGCTTTCACCATCAGGCGCTGTATCTCGATATCGCTCTCGACGCCGGCGTGACCGAACAATTCGGCCCCCACCTGCAACGGTTCGCGTGTCTGCGCCAGTCCGTCCGCGTTGGTGCGTAACACACTGCCTGCGTAACAGAGACGCGTCACTCCCTGATGATTGAGCATATGCGCGTCGATACGGGCTGTCTGCGGAGTGATATCCGCCCGCACGCCCATCAATCGACCGGTCAGCTGGTCTACCACCTTGAAGGTCGCAAGATCGAGATCATGCCCCACCCCGGTGATCAGGGATTCCAGGTATTCCAGCATCGGCGGAATCACATATTGATACCCATGCACATTGAAGAGGTCGAGCAAACGACGCCTGAGCAGCTCGATCCGGCCCGCTTCGGCAGGAAGCACATCTTCCAGATATTCAGGTAATAGCCAGTTACGCATGGGAGTTATCTTACAAAAAACATGAGCAATGCACCGCCCAACATGGAGATCAAGCCAACAAACCTTAGCTGGCCGTCTTTCAGCGCGATCATGCGCTGAAAGGTCTGACGCCATGCTTTAGGCGCAAGGAATGGCATGATGCCCTCAAGGATGAGCATCAAGGCAAACGCTGTCAGCAATGTGGTATTCAAAGGAGCGAGATGCTACTTTTTATTACCGCCTGAACTACGCAAATACTTGAAGAAGTCAGAATCTGGTTCAAGAACAAAGACATCAGACTTGTTCTTAAAGCTATTTCTATAAGCTTCAAGGCTGCGGTAGAAGGCATAGAACTCAGGATTCTTGCCGTAGGCCTGCGCGTAGATCTCTGCGGCTTTGGCATCGCCTTCACCCTTGGTCCGCTGGGCCTCACGGAAAGCTTCGGCGATGATCACTTCACGCTGCTTGTCCGCATCGGCGCGGATCTTCTCGGCTGCGCCAGCGCCTTGCGAACGCAGCTCGTTAGCCACACGCTTACGCTCGGCTTCCATACGCTGGTAGACGGATTCACTGACCTCTTGGGGCAGGTCGACGCGCTTGAGGCGAACATCCAGCACCTGGATGCCCATCTGCCTGGAATCGCGATCTGCACGTTGACGCAGGATCTCCATGATCTTGCTACGCTCTCCCGAGACCACCTCATGGATGGTGCGCTTACCGAATTCGGCGCGCAGGCCGTCATTGACGGTCTGTGACAAACGACGCTCGGCTTGCAGCTCATCGCCCTTGACCGATACGTAATACTTCATAGGGTCGACGATACGCCACTTGACGAAGGAGTCGACGAGCACGTTCTTCTTCTCGCTGGTCAGGAAACGGTCCGGCTCGACCCAGTTCAAGGTCAGGATACGCTTGTCGAAATAGCGCACGTTCTCGACCATCGGTATCTTGAAGTAGAGGCCCGGTTCTTTCTTGACGGACACCACTTCACCGAGACGGAACACCAAGGCATATTCGCGCTGGTCGACCGTGAAGGCGGACAAGCTCAACAAGAGCAGCGCGGCGATCGTCGTTAACAGGATGGAACCCAGGTTTTTCATCAATGAATCATTCATTATCTGCTCTCCCGATCACGGCTACGGAAAGCGTCTCGCGTACGTTGTGAATTATCCGGCTCAGGCAACAGCGTGCTTGGCATCACCCCGGACGGCGAAGTGGAGCTGTTGGTCGAGGGATTCGTGCCGGTGAGACTCATCAGTTTGTCCAAGGGCAAGTACAGCAGGCTATTGCCGCCCTTCTGATCGACGACGACTTTGCTGACGTTGCTCAGGATCTGCTCCTGGGCATCGAGGTAAAGACGCTGACGCGTCACTTCCGGTGCACGCTGATATTGCGTCAAGACTTGTTCGAAACGGCTGGCATTACCCTTGGCTTCGTTCTCTACACGCAATTTGTAACCGGCGGCCTCTTCCAGCAAGCGGGAGGCGGTACCACGTGCCTTAGGAATGACGTCGTTGGCGTAGGCCTGACCTTCGTTCTTTTGCCGCTCCAGATCCTGACCGGCCTTCACGGCGTCATCGAATGCAGCCTGGACCTGTTCTGGCGGCTGTGCATTCTGCATGGTGACACTGACGACGTTGATGCCACTGCTGTAACGATCGAGGATGTCCTGCATGAGCTTCTTGGCACGGACGGCAATCTCTTCACGCCCCTCATACAGAGCGAAGTCCATCTTGCTCTTGCCGACGATCTCGCGAATGGCGGTCTCGGCGATACCACGCACCGACTCTTCGGTCGAGCGGTTATTGAACAAGGTATCTTCGACATTCTTGAGGTTGTACTGGACGGCGAATTGCAGATCGATGATGTTCTCATCGTCAGTCAACATGAGGGATTCGCGCAATTCCTTGCTACGACCGGCGCCACCCTCTGCGGAACGGTAGCCGACCTCGATGGTACGCACCTGTTCCATGTTGACCACGGTGACGCTCTCGATCGGATAGGGCATGTGCCAACGTGGGCCTGGCGTGGTGGTTTCCACGTGCTTACCGAAGCGAAGCACGACCCCACGTGAACCCTGGTCGACGATATAGAACCCGGTAGCGAACCAGATCAGCGCGATCAAGCCGATGACGGGCAGGATGGCGAACATCCTGTTTTCGGTTTCCGGCTGATTACCGCCACCCCCGCGACCAAACAAGCCATTGAGCTTGCGACTGAACTGGCGCAATACCTCGTCCAAATCGGGCGGTCCTTCGTTGTTACGATTGCCCCAACCGGGATCGTTAGCCATTAATCAACTCCAAAACAATGATTGCTTATATTTTTTGAATGTCAGGCAAGCGCCGTGAATTGTATCGCCTGCTCTGCCACGACCTGCTGATGCTCGGCCATCACCTGACGCAAGAGGTGCAACCCCTCGCCGGTCTTGGCCGATACGCGAACTTTGCAAATTCTACCATATTCGTCCCGCTCCAGACCTGCCTCCATGCCGATACGATCGATCTGATTCAGCACCAGGACTTGTGGCACACGAGAGGCCCCGATCTCGTCGAGGACCTTGTTCACCTGCAGGATCTGCTCATCACGATTGCTACTTGCCGTATCGACGATATGCAGCAAAAGGTCCGCTTGCGCCGCCTCTTCCAGCGTAGCGCCGAAAGCCTCGACCAGCGCATGCGGCAGGTGCTTGATGAACCCTACCGTGTCTGATAACACGACCGGCCCGCCCTCAGGAATGAATATCTTGCGGGAGGTGGTATCTAACGTGGCGAACAACTGATCCGCGGCATAGACGCCGGACTGGGTGAGTTTGTTGAACAGCGTGGATTTGCCCGCGTTGGTATAGCCGACCAAAGAGACCGACATCACCTGCGAACGTTTGCGCGAGCGTCGCTGCATGCCACGCTGTTTTTTCAGCTTGTCGAGCTTTTCGCGCAATTGCTTGACGCGTACGCGCAGCATACGTCTATCCAGCTCCAGCTGCGTCTCACCCGGGCCACCTCGCACACCGATACCCCCCTTTTGTCTTTCCAGGTGGGTCCAGCCGCGCACCAGGCGGGTGGAAAGATGCTCGAGTTGTGCCAGCTCGACTTGCAGCTTGCCCTCATGACTTTGGGCGCGCTGAGCAAAGATATCTAAGATGAGACCCGTACGGTCGACGACTCGAACTTCGAGCAGTCGCTCGAGGTTACGCTGCTGGGAAGGCGTCAGGTCGTGATTGAAGACGGCGACACGTGCTTCGGTCGCTTTCATCTCAGCTGACAACTCTTCGGCTTTACCGCTACCGATGAAATATTTGGCGTCCGGCTTGGGACGCCGACCCTGGACCATGCCCTTGACCTGCAGGCCGGCGCTACTGACGAGCTGATGCAATTCCATCAAGCTATCTTCGTAATCCGGCTCGCCAAGGTCCAGGCTCACCAAGATAGCGGCGTCACCGCCACTCGGACGATCAAACATTATTCATTAATCTTCACTGCTATTGCTGTGGGCGGGGGGAATACTGACGGCACGCGCAGGGACGATCGTGGAGATCGCGTGCTTGTATACCATTTGAGTCACGGTGTTCTTCAACAGGATGACGTATTGATCGAAAGAATCGACCTGACCTTGCAGTTTGATGCCGTTCACAAGGTAGATGGATACCGGCACATGTTCCTTGCGCAGGGTATTCAAAAATGGGTCTTGTAGCATCTGCCCTTTAGCGTTCATTTATTGCTCCTTTTCCTTTTAGTTCTAGATATATAGGGAGTTTTTCGTTATCCGGCAACTCTACGTGAAATCCACAAGACTCGCCAGCACAAGAAACTGCATCTGCTCACCTTCATACATGGGGGCCACTTAGCCCATCTCAAGGCAACCATAAAGATCAAGCATGATTCATGCACATGAACTGGTTATTACCCACATTACGACTGCACAAGCCGGAAATTGTTCTACCGGCGCGGGATTTTTATATCCCTCAATGACTCGCCAGATACGATGCAAGTCGCGCCAGCGTCTCTTCTCTGCCCAGGATGGCCATGACCGCATCGATACTGGGTGACTGCGCTGAACCGGTCAGCATCACGCGCAGCGGCATGGCGACTTTGGGAAACTTGAGGCCATGGCTACTGACCGCATGATTGATCGCCTCATGGATCGCCTCGGCACGCCAGTCCAACTGCTCGAGCGCGCCGAGCAAGCCCTGCATGACAGGAACGATGTCCGGCGTGATGTGCTTCTCCTCTGCGGCCGCATCGATCACGGGCTTGTCGTAGAAATAACGCACGGCAGCGGCGAGTTCCTGCAAGGTATTCGCACGCTCGCGGTACAGATCGACCACCTTCGCGAGGTCAGGCGACGCGGTTACGCTCACGCCGATGGCATATAGTCGTTTCTGCACTTCTTCAGCCAGCCTTCCTACATCCATCTGCTTGATGTAATGGGCATTCAGCCAGTTCAACTTTTCCGTGTTGAACTGGGCGGCGGATGGGGTGATGTGGTCGAGATCGAACCACTCGCAAAATTGCGTCATGGTGAATATCTCGTCATCGCCATGCGACCAGCCTAATCGCGCCAGATAATTGAGGACCGCTTCCGGCAGATAGCCGTCGTCGTCGTATTGCATCACGCTCACTGCGCCATGACGCTTGGATAGTTTCTGGCCATCGTCGCCCAGGATCATCGACAGATGCGCATATTGCGGCAGTGCAGCGCCAAGGGCCTGCAGCATGTTGATCTGCCGTGGGGTGTTGTTCACATGGTCATCGCCACGGATCACGTGCGTGATGCCCATCTCCCAGTCATCCACCACCACACAGAAGTTATAGGTCGGTGTGCCGTCGGCACGGGCGATGATGAGGTCGTCCAGCTCCTCATTCGATATCTCGATACGCCCCTTGACCAGATCGTCCCATGCGACGGTGCCCGACACCGGATTCTTGAACCGCACCACTGGCGGGATATCGTCCGGCCTTGCAGGCAGGGTCTTGCCGGCTTCTGGGCGCCAGCGCCCGTCGTAGCGAGGCTTCAGCCCTTGCTGCATCTGCTGTTCACGCATCGCATCCAGCTCTTCTTTGCTGCAATAGCAATAGTAGGCCTTGCCCTCATCGATCAATCGCTGGATGACCGCCTTATAGCGGTCCATCCGCTGCATCTGGTAGAACGGACCCTCGTCCCAATCCAGCCCCAGCCAGCGCATACCATCGAGGATAGCCTGGACGGCCTCAGGTGTGGAACGCGCGACATCGGTATCCTCGACACGCAGGATGAACTCACCCTGATGTTTGCGGGCATAAGCCCATGAGAACAAGGCGGTGCGTGCCCCGCCGATGTGAAGGAATCCTGTCGGACTTGGTGCGAATCTGGTGCGAACGGCCATTGGGAATCATGTCATGAAGTGAAGCAACGATTTTACCATGTCACCCCTGCCAACGACCGAGGTTTTGAGGCGGATGCGTGTGGAATCAGTCCTTGCCCTTGGCATGGCCAAAGGCATTGCCGTTACCGTTACCCGCACCGACCATGGCACTGGCACCCGCACTCGCGGCGTAGGCGCCACCGCCGAATCCGCTGCCATCGCCATGCATGATACCGCCATACCCTGCGCTCGCTCCACCCGCATTGACGATGCCCTTGGTATGCCCTAAGGCATAACCGTTGGTCGAAGGTCCAGACCCTGCCCCTGCCGCACTGACGATACTGCTACGTTCATTGCCGGTCGCCTTATCAAGCTGACCTTTGGCCAGCGGTCCGGAACTGCCGGCGGCGGTCTGAATGCTACCCCCACCATTGCCGTTGGCATTCACGATGCCTGAGCGTTGCGCGCCATAGGCATTACCATTGACATCCCGCACTCGATCAGCCGGATCAGATGCCAGCTCCGTCACTCTTGTCGCATGAGCGCCATTGGCGAACGTCGTGTGCTGACTGTTGGCACTGGCCGCAGGCGAGATGTTGAGATGATGGGCGATCTGTCCCCACCCCATGCCGTCGCTACGCAACTGCAATACGCCCTGCATATTCATCAGTTGCCCCTGATGATTGATGACGCTCCCGCCCATCAATGCCGCTTGTAACTGCTCGGCGGTCGGGTTGCTGATGCCTGCCACAGCCAGTTCCTTACTGGCAAAATCCAGGGCCCGCGAGATGTTTCCGTACCCCATGGGCTTGGTCGGCGGATCGAAAGTCGCAATACTTACTTCGCCAGTCGGCCCGACTGTGGTCAAGGTGACCGGTGTGCTGTTCCGCAAACCTTGCGTCAAACTCTGCAGGTTATTGCTAGAGCCGGCGAGACCGCCATAGGTGGCCTCGATCTTCTTGGCGTAATAACTCTCGGAATAAGCCACCGTAGTCGGCGGCTTGGTGTTGGTCGGCTTAGGCGTAGGTGCCTTGACTGGTTCTGCCGCCCAGGAGGTAGATATACAGCACGCCATCATCAGTACTGTGATCAACGATATGCTTTGCTTAGACATGCTGGGCTCCATGACTTCAGGTACGTGCCAGAACACGTTCGGTTTGCAGGATGATCTCGGTGGAAGTTGCGCTGTCGTAGAAGATCGTGCCGTTCTTGGCGGTCACGCGCATACGTGTCGCATTGTCGCTGAGGGGTTCCAGACGGATCTCGATATCACGGTCGTTCGCCCTGGCTTTCACCAGATCCGTTTTCGTATTCTCGTATTTGCCTGTGGAGACGACTTTGATGCCCATCCGGGTCAATGCCGCGAACGTCGCGGTCTTGACCCGAGGCGAAGGTTCCGTGAAGGTGCGGTAAGTGATGCCGTTGAGGGTATGACTCATGGCGGCAGAACCACCCAGGCCTGCTGCGGTGATGGCGGCCGGCATGCATCCTGCCAATAGCGTAAAGCTGGCCATGAGTGTGAAAACTTTAGCGGTGATTATCAGCATGACGCATTCCCCTGAGATAGCCTGTATATAGCGATACGAGCCTGATGATGGGATAGCAACGCGCGTGCCAAATAATAAGCGCATGATTTTATTAAGATAATTGATGCATCGCCAATAAAGAAGCCGGTTATATGTCTCCAGGCGGAGACATATAACCGGCTTCTTTACTCAAGCCTCTGATTTATATGCAGAAGTCATCGTCCCTGAATGGCGACAAATCCGATATAGGTTTGAACCAAGTCAGGTAGGTGACGGCCGCATCACTCGCAATCGCAGTAGGCCGAGATATTCCTCACCAATCGGTTCCTGATCTCGGCCGAAACAGCGTCCATGACATGCTCGAGTATCTCAGGTTTGACCGAAGACAGTTCCGACAGGCCGTCATGATTGACGGGGGTTGGGATCACACTCTTTTGTATCAGTTCTACTTCCACTACAAGCTCCTTTTGGGATGCGTTAAAGTTGAATGGGTTATTCAACTGTCTGGGAGGGTATTTTTGGTAAAAAATTCCACCCGGATTCAAATATAACGTGACTGGTCGCGTCACGTTGACACCTTAAAATCTCAAGCAAGAACCGAGCTCACCTGAGACAATCGCACTTCGACTTCTTTGCGCTAGCGATCCTGTTATTGGAACACCCGGATATGACCGGCATTTGACACTGACCGAACTGTTACGAAAAACCAAGAGATGACTATAGAAACTCAAGCCTTCATCGGCTATCTGGCGGCCTTTCTGACGACCGCCGCCTTCGTCCCCCAGGCCTATAAATCCTGGCGCAGCAGAGACCTTTCAGGCATCTCGCTGCCCATGTATGCCATGTTCACCGCGGGCGTCGGTTTCTGGCTGGTGTATGGCCTGCTGATCGACAGCGCACCCGTGATCCTGGCTAATCTCATCACGTTCGCGCTTTCCAGCACCGTTCTGGGGCTGAAGATCCAGCAGGTACTCGCCGCGACATCCAAGCGCCGATGAATACCTGCCTGACCCAGCTTAGTCCACCTGCCTAGTTAGACGCCCATCCGCCACCCAGGGCCTTGAACAGGTCGACCGTGGCGACGAGCCTTGCCTGCCTGCTCTGGATGAACGCCAGAGCCGCTTCGTTATAGACCCGTTGGGAGTCCAGCACGTCGATATAGGCGGAGTAGCCAGACTTGTATCGGTTCTGGGCGATCTCCATGGCCTTCATCGCGGCCTGCTCACTGGATTGCAACGCGTTCTCGCGCTCGGCGCTCTGGCGCACGGTGACCAGAGCATCGTTGACTTCCTTGAACGCTGTCTGTATCGCACCTTCATAGGAGGCCAGGGCCTGCTTCTGTTGTGCGCTGGCCTGATCGACTCGCGCGGAGAGCCTGCCGGAATCGAATATCGGCAGATTCAAGGCAAGGCCACCGGTCCAGATCCGCGCCGCGGATTTGAGGACATTGCTGAGATCGGCACTTTCACCACCATAGTTCGCGGTCAGCGAGATGGTCGGGAACAAGGCCGCCTTGGCGACACCGATACGCGCATTCGCCGCGATCATGCTTTGCTCGGCCTGGCGCACATCCGGGCGCGCTTCCAGCAAGGTGGAAGGCAAGCCTGCGGGAGGCACTGGCGGGGTCGGAACGCTCTTGATGTCCCCTTCCGCGATCTTCAGGTCCAGGACCCCGGTCAAAACCGCCAGCTGATGCTCGACGATCGCGCGTTGTCGGGTCAGATCCGCGATCTGCGCGACCAGATTCGAACGCGCCACTTCCGCCTGATGGACATCCAATGCAGAGGCGACGCCACCCTCGAGGCGGCGCTTGGTCAATGCCAGGCTCTCCTCGCGGGTGTTCAGGCTGTTCTTGGAGATGGCGAGTTGCGCCTCGAGGCTCCTCAACAGCAGATAATTGCTCGCGACCAGACCGGACAGGGACAGTTCGACGGTATCTTTGGCAAACACCGTACCTAGCGCCTGTGCTCTCGCAGCTTCTTTCGCGCGGCGTAACTTGCCCCAGAAATCCAGTTCGAACGAGGTGCCCAGCCGGATGTTGTAATTCTCGCGGTAAGGTCCGTTGAAGGCCGGGAAAGCCCCCAGTTCCGTCACCCTGGAGCGCGCAGCGCTGGAATCCAGGTTGATCTGTGGGAACAGTGCCGCCCCCACTTCGCGCAGGAAGGCATCGGCCTCTTCGACCCGAGCGACCGCGATCTTGATATCGGTATTGTTCTGCAGCGCTTTGCTGACCAGATCGTTCAGTACCGGATCCTGGTAGAACTCCCACCAGGTCTTGGTGACCGGGATCGGCGCTTGTGCCGATTCGATATCCGCTTGCGCATACTGCGCAGGCACCTGTGGTTCCGGCCGTTTGTAATCAGGGCCGACCAGCATGCACCCGGGCAAGAGTGATACTGCGACCGCAAGGTGCAGAAGTTTCAATTTAGCGTTCATACAGCGCCCTTTCCAGCATGTGCATCAACCTTCTCTTTCTTTTTGCCTGTGAGCCAGGTGAAGAACAACGGGATGAAGATGGTGGCGACGAAGGTAGCGAGCAGCATGCCGCCGAACACACCTGTCCCCATCGATCGACGGGCAGCCGAGCCGGCGCCGGTCGCGATGACCAGCGGCACGATACCGAGTACAAAGGCCATGGAGGTCATGACGATCGGACGGAACCGCAAGCGCGCCGCTTCCACCGCGGCTTCCATGATAGGCATACCCTCTTCCAGTTTCTGGCTGGCGAACTCCACAATCAGGATCGCGTTCTTTGCCGCGAGGCCGATCAGCGTCACCAAGCCGATCTGGAAGTAGATGTCGTTCGGCATCCCGCGAATGAATACAGCCAGCAGGGCCCCCGTCAGCGCGAACGGCACCGCCATGATGACCGCCAGCGGCAATGCCCAGGTCTCGAACTGCGCCGCCAGGATCAGGAACACCATGATGATGGCGAAGCTGAAGGCGAAGATCGCGGCCGAGCCAGTGCGCTTCTCCTGATAAGCCTGACCGGTCCAGGCGACCTGGTATTCATCCGGCAAGTTCTCCTTGGCGATCTTTTCCACGAGCTTGATGGCATCGCCGGAACTGACGCCTTCTGCACCGCTACCCAGCACCTTGGCGGAGACAAGACCGTTATAACGTTCCAGCTGTTCTGCGCCGACGATACTGCTGACCTTGCTCAGCGCGGACAGCGGGATCATCACGCCGGCTCTGGAACGCACGTAGACCTTGCCCAGATCCTCAGGCTTCATCCGGTATTCCGGTTCTGCCTGTAATTGCACGCGGTAGGTGCGGCCCGAGCGGTTGAAGTCGTTGACGTAGAGCGAACCCATGGTGCTTTGCAGCGTGGCGTAGATGTCCGAGACGGGCACGCC
>CBFGLF010000010.1:0-24175 GCA_965649545.1 uncultured Methylotenera sp. | reverse complement strand
TGGAGCGATCCCGGCCCAAAACCTCGCGACAGCCAGCGCATCACCGAGGAATTGCATGCCTTGCTCGGCAAGGCCAAGATCGATCCGCCATACATCCTGGTCGGACATTCATTCGGCGGGCTCAACGTGCGCCTGTTCGCCAGCACCTTCCCTGAAGAGGTCAAAGGCCTCGTCCTGGTCGACGCCTCCCATCCTGCCAGCCTGCCCTATCGTCGCAATGAGGATGGCACCATGCCGAGCAAGGCCATGACCACGGGCAACCAGATGATGCGCGTGGCACCGGCCGGCGTCGATGAATTGAACATCCCACCCGAAGCACAGGCCGCACTGACCAACAATCTACTGCATACCAAATCAGTGGTGACCGGCCGCTCCGAATTCCGCGGCCTGGGGCAAAGCGTGGTCGAGGTCGCGGATGCGCCGCCGCTAACCGATGTGCCCCTGATCGTGCTGAGTCGCGGGCGGCGCGCCTGGCCCGAGGGTGCCGCAGGCGATGTCCAGGAGGTCACCTGGCGTGCCCAGCAGATCGAACTCAGCAAACTGTCCAAGCGCGGCAGGCAGCGGATCGCCCTGAACAGCGGCCATCATATCCACCTGGATGAACCCGAGGTCGTCGCAGACGCCGTGCGTGAATTAATTCAGGCCAAGTAAGTGGGTTGGGGTTAAAATGAAACGCTCATTTGTTTTGATCCGAGAACCGTGAAATGCAAAGTACCATCAATCAAGAAGAGATCGGCATGCTTCGTTCCGAAGTCGAGCTGCTCATGAAAGAACGCCACGCCTTGTTGAAAGTCACCGGCGCAGCGGCCGGCCTCATCGCCGAGCTGGATAGCCATGACCTGCCCAAAGGCACCGTGGAAGCGGCAGAATTACTGGCCAGCAGCATCAACACCCTGACTGAAGAGACCCTTCAAGACGCACTCAACGCCGTGCAGGCCGCCATCGTCCTCTAGACCGGCGCAAATTGCCGCTAAGCGGCTCTGCATGTAATATCGCGATGGATTAGGGGGCATGGCGATATTGAACACAATCATCCAACAATTATTCTCACGGGCAGTCGCTGTGGGGATGATCGCGTCCGGCGCATTACTGCTCCCGGCATGTGGATTCCAGACCTATAGCGCGAAGCCCATCGATCCTGCGCAAAGCTTGGCGCGTTATCAATCCGTCGATCCGAACAGCGAAGCCTTCCGCGCATTCCTGAACGCTCAGGATTACCCTGTAGAGCGGTTCCCGATCGATCGCTGGGGCGTCAGAGAACTCACGCTCGCCGCCCTCTTCTACCATCCGCAACTCAATGTCGCCCGTGCGCAATGGACGGCCGCACGCTCTGCCGAGATCACCGCTGCGCAACGCCCGCTGCCCGGCGTATCTGGCGGGGTGGAGAATCACAGCCAGACCGATGGCGGCGTATCCCCATGGACCTATAGCCTGGGCATCGACCTGCCGATCGAGACGGCCGGCAAGCGCCAGGCGCGGATCGACCGTGCCCAGAGCCTGTCCGAAGCTGCGCGGATCGATATCGCCCAGAACGCCTGGCTGGTCCGTAGCCGCCTCGTCGCCAGCTGGATCGAATACAACGCTTCGCGCTTGCAAACCGAACTGCTCCAGCAGGAGCTCGAACTGCGCAAACAGATCGTCAGCATGCTCGACATGCGCTTCGAGGCTGGCATGATCTCCAGTGTCGAGCGCAGTAATGCACGCCTGCAATTGCAGCGGGTCGAACAGGCGCTCGAAGCCGAACGCAACCGTGCGCCGGAACTCCGGGCATCGCTCGCCAGCAACGCAGGCTTGCCTCCCGACATGCTGGAGCGGTTGCCTTTGCAGACGCTGGATATCGAATCCATCTACCGTCAGGATCATCATCGTAAGTTGCAGCGCCAGTCCAGCGACGATATCCAGCAGGCAGCGATGCTCAACCGCCTGGATCTGCGGGCCGCACTCTCTCGCTATGCCGCCGCCGAAGCCAAGTTGCGGCTCGAGATCGCCCGCCAGTATCCGGATGTCGTGCTGTCGCCCGGTTATAGCTACGATCAGGGCGACCGCGTCTGGTCGCTGGGCATAGGGGCACTGATGACCCTGCTCAACAAGAACCGCGGCCTCATCGCTGAAGCGCGGGCGCTGCGGGATGTCGAGGCCGCACAATTCGAAGCCCTTCAGGCCAGGGCCATCGGCGAAGTGGCCCAGGCGAAGGCACGCTACTACGCAGCTCTGGACGAACTGGAAAAGGCAAGGCAGATCCGCACCAGCCAGCTGGAACGCACGACCCGCATCCAGCGCCAGTTCGACGCCGGCTTTGCCGATCGTCTCGAGATCACCACCACGCGCCTCGAGAACCTGCTGGCCGCGCAGAACCTGCTCAATATCGAATACAAGGCGCAGCGTGCCGCCAACGCGCTGGAAGAAGCGATCCAGCAACCGCTGGAAGACCCGCTGTCGATGCCTGCCAACCTAGAACAAGCCGCCGTCAGGCAGCCATAAGCCCGGAGCCCCCTCAGGATGAACCGTAAAGTCGCTATCATCATCGGCCTGCAAGCCTTCCTTATCATCGTCATGTTCTGGGTGCTGGTGTTCTATGGCAAGGATGAATATGAGGCCTACACCAGTGAGCGTGAGGAAGAGGTCGAGACCCCGAACCGGGTGACCACCGACCTCGGTACCACGGTCGTGACACTCAATGAGGCTGGCCAGAAACAGAGCGACATCAGGACCACGGTGATGCGGCCAAGCAAGTTCCAGAGCGCGATATCGAGCTATGGCCTGGTCATGGGCATCGATCCGCTGATCGACCTGCGCACCCGCTACCTTGCGGCGAGGGCGGAGGCCGGCGTGGTGCGGGCCTCGTTGCTGAACAGCGAGCGCGAGTACCAGCGCCTGCTGCAATTGAACAAGGATGACCACAATATCTCCGATCGTGCGGTCGTCGCTTCCGAGGCGATCTATAAAGCAGACAAGGCCAAACTCGCCGCCGCTGAGACGGCAGCCAGCAATATCCGCGACAATATGCGCCAGATCTGGGGCGAGGTGCTGACCAGGAAAGCCACCGAGCAGAACGATCCGGCACTGCAGGCATTACTGGAATACAAGCAGGTGCTGCTGCAGATCTCGCTGCCTTTCGGCACGCCGGAACCCAAACCCGGCAGTCACCTGCTCGTCACGCCGACCGGCACGCAGAACCGGGCTGTGGAAGCCCGTTTCATCTCGTCCTCGCCGCAGACCGATAGCACCATCCAGGGCAAGACCTATTACTATCAGGCACCAGCCAGTGACCTGCGGGCCGGTATGCGCGTCAGTGTGCGCCTCGCTGAGAACAGCCAGAGTGTCGAAGGGGTGGTCGTACCGAACGAAGCGGTGGTCTGGTATGGCGGCAAGGCCTGGGTCTATCGAAAGGAAGGCAGCGATCGTTTCATCCGCCAGCCCATCAATACCGACCAGGAAGCCGGCCACGGCTGGTTCACGTCCGGCCAAGTCAAGCCGGGCGACGCGCTCGTGACCAGCGGCGCACAGTTGCTGCTGTCGGAAGAGTTCAAGTACCAGATCAAGAATGAAAACGAGGATTAAATTGTTCAATTTAATCCTCGTTTCGGTGGAGACTCATGCGCGCAGCGCGTGATGTCGTAGCCAAAATGAGGACGTCCAGATAGCGGAAGCAAACATGCTCAATATACAAAAATACAAATCAAGAACTGAGCTTTCAGTATGATGTCCGCCCTCGTCCGCTTCTCGATCCGCTTCAATGGCGTGATCATCGGCCTCGCCAGTCTGGTCGTCCTCTACGGCCTTTACAGCCTGACCCGTAGCAATCTGGATGTCTTCCCGGAATTCTCACCGACACAACTCGTGATCCAGACCGAATCTCCCGGCCTGTCCGCGGAGCTGGTGGAAAAACTGGTCAGCCAACCGATCGAACACAGCATCGCGGGTACGGTCGGTATCGAGTTGATGCGCTCCCAGTCCATTCCCGGACTCTCGGTGGTCACTATCATCTTCGAGGAAGGCACCGACGTTTACCGTAACCGGCAGGTCATCGCCGAGCGGCTGGCGACGCTGTCGAACCGGCTACCGCGCGGCATCATCCCGAACATCACGCCACTGACCTCGGCGGCCAGTACCGTCATGGGCATCGGGCTGACTTCGGACAAGCGGTCGCTGATGGAACTGCGTACCTTGGTCGATTGGTCGATCCGACCGCACCTGTTGGCGGTACAAGGGGTGGCGGACGTCAACACCTTCGGCGGCGAGGTGCGTCAATACCAGATCCAGATCGAGCCCGACAAACTCATCCGCTACGGCATCTCCATGCAACAAGTCATGGACGCGGCCAGCAAGGCGACTGGCGTCAGGGGTGCAGGGTTCATTGAGAACAATAACCAGCGCATCATCATCAATACCGAAGGTCAGGCCTTGACCCCCGCCGCCCTTGCGCAAACCACCCTGTTCTACCGCAATGGCCAGACGGTGCGTATCGCCGATATCGGCAGGGTCGTGGAAGGCGCGGCCCCCTCGATCAGCGCATCGCAGATCAACGGCAAGACCGGCATCTACCTGTCTATCCAGGGGCAACTGGGCGCCAACACCCATGGCGTGACCCTCGCACTGGAGAAAGCGTTGGAAGAGATCGAACCCTCGCTGAAAGCCGAGGGCGTCACCCTGCACAAAGGCCTGTTCCGCCCGGCCAACTTCATCGAGACGGCCATCGACGGGGTACGCACCGACATCCTCATCGGCTCAATACTGGTGATCACGGTGCTGTTCCTGTTCCTGTTCAATGCCCGCACCGCGTTCATCTCGGCAACCGCCATTCCGCTCTCGCTGCTGACCGCCATCGTGGTCATGAGCTACTTCAATATCGGGCTCAACATCATGGTCCTTGGCGGCCTTGCGATCGCCCTCGGGGAAGTGGTGGACGACGCCATCATCGACACCGAGAACATCTTCAGACGGCTGCGCGAGAATCGACTGCTCGCCCAGCCCCTGCCGAACTACCAGGTGGTGTTCAACGCTTCCATGGAGGTCCGTAGTTCCGTGGTCTACGCGACCTTCATCGTCGCACTGGTATTCATGCCGCTGCTGACGCTGAGCGGGGTCGCGGGCAAGCTGTTCGCCCCACTGGGCTTCGCCTACATCGCAGCGATCCTCGCTTCGCTGGCCGTCGCCCTGACGCTGACCCCGGCGCTGTGTTACCTGCTACTGGGCAATGCCAAGCTGGAGAGCGAGGATCCTCCGTTGATCCGTATCATCAAGCAGCGCTACGTGAAGCTGTTGCATCGCATCGAGCGTCATTACAAGCTCGTGATCGCGGTCGCCACGGTATTGATCGCGCTGGGTCTGGGGATATTGCCGCTGTTCAAGAGCCAATTCATCCCCAACCTGCACGAGGGCCATTACATCATGCACATGACGGCAGTGCCCGGGACCTCGGAGCAGGAGTCGCTGCGTATCGGCAAGAAGGTCACCGAAGTCATCATGGGCATCGAAGGTGTCAAATCGGTCGCGCAATGGGTAGGCCGTGCACCGAACGGGGCGGACACCTTCGGGACGCATTACAGTGAATTCGAGATCGAGATCGGCACCTTGTCGGGTGAGGAGCAGACACGCATCCTGGATGAGATCCGGGAGCAGCTAGCGGGTGAGGTCGAGGATGAGGATGGCGACGGCGTCGCCGAACCTGGCTTCGTCGGCGTCAATTTCGCCATCAACACCTTCCTTACCGAACGTATCGAGGAGACCATCTCCGGCTACCCAGCTGCCGTGGTCATCAACATCTATGGGCGTGACCTGGATGCGCTCGATCGGGACGCGCAAGCCATCGCAGGTGTGCTCGCCAGTGTCGAGGGGGCGACGGATGTACTGGTGCAATCTCCCCCCGGCACGCCGCAACTGGTGATCCGTCTTCGTAACGAACGTCTGCTGCAATGGGGCCTGCAGCCGACGGATGTGCTGGATAGTATCCGCGCGGGTTACGAGAGCGTCCCCATCACCCAGGTCTACGACGGTAGTCGCGTGATCGGCGTCAGCGTGGTGCTGGCAGACGAAGTGCGACACAACCTGACCCAGGTCAGCAAGCTACCGCTGAAGAACATCGAAGGCAGGATCGTTCGACTAGGAGATGTCGCGGATGTCACCCAGGAGAACGGTCGATCCAAGATCCTGCACGCGGGTGCGAAACGGATACAGACAGTCACCGCCAATGTCACGGGCCGCGACATCCAGAGCTTTTCGAAGGAGATGAAGCAGCGCATCCAGGAAGAAGTGAAACTGGCGCCGGGTAACTACGTGACGTTCACCGGCGAAGCCGAAGCACAGGCGAAATCGCGCGAAGACCTCATCGTCCACTCCCTGCTGGCTGGCGTTGGGATCTTCCTCATGCTCTACGTCGCCTTCGGTCGTCTACGCAATCTCTTGCTGACCTTCGCCAATCTGCCTTTCGCGTTGATCGGCGGTGTGCTGGCGGCCCTGTTCACCGGCGGCTGGATATCGCTGGGCTCGCTGGTGGGCTTCGTGACGCTGTTCGGCATCACCTTGCGCAACTCCATCATGATGATCTCCCACTATCAGCATCTGGTGGATGAGGAAGGCATGACGTGGGGGCTGGAGACGGCGATCCGCGGGGCGTCCGAGCGTTTGCCGTCGATCCTGATGACGGCATTGGTCACTGCGCTCGGGCTATTGCCTTTGGCTGCGGGTAGCGGTCAACCCGGTCGTGAGATCGAAGGCCCGATGGCCACCATCATCGTCGGCGGCCTGGTGACCTCGACTATCCTCAACCTGCTGATCCTGCCCACCATCATGTTGCACTTCGGGCGCTTCGAAAAACACCAGCAAAGCTAGGCTGCTGCCCACTGCCAACTCAGCGCGCCACAAGTCGCCAGAGCGAGGTGACTTCCGCCGATCTCGCAGTATGCAAAGGGTCGCTGGCGTCAGCCGCTTTAGGGTGGCTTGGCCGTATGTCCCGACGTTCAATGACCGCAAGCCCTGCCTGATCGATCATGGCCAGCAAGGTTTCCCGCGTACGCAGCCCAAGGTGCTCGGCGATATCGGACAGGATGAGCCAGCCCTCGCCCCCAGGCGCCAGATGGCCGAGCAAGCCATCAAGGTATGCCTTCAGCATGCGACTTTCAGGGTCATAGATCGCATATTCGATGGCAGCACTCGGCCGTGCCGGGATCCATGGCGGGTTGCATACGATGAGCGGGGCCTTGCCTTGGGGAAAGAGATCGGCTTCGATGACTTGTACCTGCGGGGCGAAGCCCAACGCAGCAAGGTTCTCACGCGCGCATGCCAGGGCACGTGGATCCTGATCTGTCGCGACGATCCGTTTGACGCCCCGTTTGGCCAACAGCGCTGCCAGCACCCCTGTCCCCGTGCCAATATCGAAGGCCAGGTCTGGCGACGGCAAAGGCGCATCAGCCACCAACTGGATATATTCGCCACGCACTGGCGAGAACACGCCGTAATGCGGATGGATCTCACCACCCAGCGCCTCGATGCGCACCCCCTTCTTGCGCCATTCATGCGCGCCGATCAGCCCTAGCAATTCACGCAGTGACGCGACATAGGGCTCCTTGGCGACGCCATAGGCCTCTTCGCAGGCCGGCTTCACTTCGGGAGCGCGCCGCAGGTTCAGGTGATGCCCGGCGGCGAACGGTAACAGGAGCATGCCCAAGGTCCGCGCGCGCTGGGCCTGTGCCTGGCGGTGCAGGTGGAAAGCCTCCGCGACAGAGGCGGATGGCTTCGATCCGGATGGCGATGTCTTGGATTTTCGGGGTTTACGGTCGATACGCCGCACCATGGCTTGCAACAGCTGTTTGGCGTTCTGGTAATCCCCACGCCAGAGGATGGCCGTGCCTTCGCAAGCCAGGTGATAGGCGGTATCCGCATTCAGGGTATCGTCCGCCACGATGACGCGCTTGGGGGGTGCCGAACCATTCTCGGATCGCCACCTTGCACTGAGTGACTTACCTGCTTCTTGCCAGCTCACGATCGGAAAATCGCTCACTGGCTGAACTCTCTCGAAGCGCAAGATGCTGCAGCTTGCCTTCGCGTATCAGTCATACTTGATGTACTTGAAGCGTTGATCCTCATTGGGTGTGCCTTCCAGCGCCCCGCCTTCTTTCGCGGGCTGCCACTGGATCACCTCTTCGATCTTGCGGGCCAAGGTGAAATCCTTGTCCGTGATGCCTTTGGCACTGTGCGTGCATAGTTTGACGATGACGAACGCATAGGACACAGTGAGGTCCGGATGATGCCAGGCAGCTTCAGCCAGATGCCCGACCGTATTCACCACCATCAGGGTGCCCTTCCAGCTGCCGGTCTTGTATTTACGGCGTATCCAGCCATCCTCCAAGTACCAGTGCGGCAACTCCGCCTTCAGCTTGGCTTCGACCTCCGCTTCGCTGTAAACATGTTCTTGCGTCGATTCTGTCATCTTGTTCTCCTTCAGTTCCAGGCATAGCGGACCGGCAACCCGATCTCTTGTAGCCGTTGATCGGACACCTTCTCGGTGAATGCGGCATGATCCTGCTTGCCCAGTATCCAGGTTTCGAAATTCTGGCCTGCGATGTAGTCGCCGAAACTGGCGTCGACGAAGCCGTCCTTGATGAGGCGCTCGAGGGATATCTGCTCGACCTCGGGACGTGCCGATTTGACCAGCACCAGGTGCTTGGCATTGATACGGGCAGCCAGCCACGCAGCCAGGCTGTCGGAGGTGACATGCCAGTTCGCCGGGATGCTCTCCTCGCCACATACCATATGACTCGGCAGCCAGACGATGGCGCGATGTTGCCAGCCTCGCTCGGCGATCTCCAGTTCTGTGGTCGCGGTGACCAGATCATGGTTGAGGCCTGTCATCAGCATGCCGTACTGGTCCATCGCCACCACCGCCATGCGATGCGCGGTTTCGTCATCGATGCCCGTCATGTACTGCGCTTCGCGCACCGCATCTGCGAATAGGCCGCCACCCGGTACGATGACGATCTGGCCATCGCTGTGCTGCGCGAACATATCAAGCCAGTGCTTGAGTTCGGATGAATCCAGCATGCTGCCGCCGAGCTTAACGACCCAGGTCACGATCTACCTCGCCTCCAAAGAATTGCATCAGGTCCAGCATCGACGATGCTTTATCCCAGGTTTCGCGATATTCCTTCTCCATCTCGGAATCGGCGACGATACCGCCGCCGGCCCAGAAGCGGAACTCGCCATCGGAATAGACCGCCGTGCGGATCGCGATGTTGGTATCCATATTGCCATCGAAGCCTATGTAACCGATAGCACCGCAGTAGATACCGCGTCTGTTCGGTTCCAGTTCCTCGATGATCTCCATCGCCCTCAGCTTGGGTGCGCCGGTGATGGAGCCGCCGGGAAAGCAGCCGCGCAACAGGTCGACCGCGGTCATGCCCGGATTCAACTTGCCGGTGACCGTACTCACCAGATGGTGCACGTTAGCGAAGCTCTCGAGCGCGAACAAGCGGTCGGCCCGCACCGAGCCGGTCTGGCAGCTCTTGCTGATGTCGTTGCGCAGCAAGTCGACGATCATGAGGTTCTCAGCCCGATCCTTCAGGCTGGATTGCAGGTCGCGCGCATTCGCGTCATCGCGCTGCGAGTCGCCCGCACGGGGACGCGTACCCTTGATGGGGCGAGTCTCGACATGTTGTCCCACCACTTGCAGGAAGCGTTCAGGTGAGGCCGACAACACCTGCAGATCGCCGAAATTCATGTAGGCCATGAATGGCGCTGGACTGATACACCGCAGCTGGCGATAGGCTATCCAGGCATTCCCTGTTGCCTTGGCGGAGAAGCGCTGCGCCAGGTTCACCTGGTAGCAATCCCCTTCCGTGATGTAGCGCTGGATACGGGTGAACGCCCGCTCGTACTGGGCATGATCCATATTCGAAGTCACGGTCGAAGTGACTTCGAAGCCTTGTTCCGCTGTTACTGCAGTTTCGGTGAACAGCGCACATAGCGCCGGCCATGCCTTATGCGTACCAGGGTGTTTGCCATGCGAGACCAGGCGTGTGGTCCGCGCCTTGTGATCGACGATCACCGCCCAGTCATAGAGGCCGACACGCATCTCCGGCATATGCTCCGCATCCGTCGCTAACGTAGGCAGGTGCTCGATCCGTCTGCCCAAGTCATAGGCGAAATAGCCGAGCGCTCCACCGCAGAAAGGGCCTTCACAGGCGTCCGCCGGATACCTGGCCAGGGCGTCTTTCAGCAACTGGAAAGGGTCCGCTGGCGACAGCATGCGCCCCGAAGCATCCTCGACGGTGGTTTCTCCGGCGGTGGTGGAGAAAGTCATGAAGGGGTCACAAGCGATGATGTCGTAGTGGCCGTACTGGCTCTCCGGTTGGCCGCTATCGAGATAGATGGACCACGGGCGGTCTGCCACCCTGGCGAATAGGCGCGCGCTGTCTTCTTCGTAGGTCAGTGTATGGATCAGCACGTTCAGCCTGCGTTCTTGTTCAACATGCAGGCGACCGCGTAGGCTGGAAGGCAGACCGAAGCCCAGCGCTGGCTATGCTCGTTGTAGCCTTTGATCAGGCTACCGATCTCGATGAAGGGCCGGCCAAGCTGCGTGGCCAGCGCGTTCACCAGGAAGCTGCCCGCGCCTGCGCCGATGACGGGCGCATCCGGATCGATCTGACAGCGGGAGAGTTGGCGTAAGGCAGCGGCTTTCAATAGGTCAAGTTGCTTTTGGCGAAAGCCATTGGCCAGTTCGAGCCATGCGGCATGCGGAGCATCTGACAGGTCACGTCCGATCATACGCGCAATCCGGCGCGCACTGTCGTGGATGGTCTTGGCAGCCCCGTCTGCGGTGTCTGCCATGTCCTCGGCAGGATTCAATTCGGCGGTCAGCCGATAGACATCGGCCGTGGTCGCGAAATGTTCAGCGGCCACCGCTTGCCAATCACCGGCAAAAGGGATGTGCTTGGCGAGCGCCATCAGCGGTGTCCTGACGACCCCAGTGTAGATCAGCTCCTCATACTGCATGCGCTCGGCATCGGAGAAACCACGATTCAGCGCCACACCCCCCGCGACCAGCGAAAAGTCCGCCGTCGTGCTCCCCACATCGATAAATAGTCCCTGTTCGACCTGGCCTGCGACAAAGGTGGCACTGGCCAGCCAGTTGGCGGAGGCGATGTCCTTGAGATGCTGGTGAACCATCTTGGCCTCGATCAGGCCATGCTTGCCCGCGAAGTACCTAGGGGCGCAATGCAGCACATCGTTCATGACTTCGGATATCTGCCGGACCCCACTCTCGCGGTCAGGAAAGATATCGGCCAGCTCACCCGTCATGGTCACCGCGTGATGCTCGGGCACATGACTGAGCTTGTCCTGTATCTTCCCAACGGCGATGTTGAGCTCATGTAGTCCCAACCACAACGGACAGGCGACCTGGATGACCTGTAAGGCGTGGCCATCACTATCCACCAGTGCCGCCTTGAGGTGGGCGCCACCGATATCCCAACCCAGCATCGCGTGATGGGCCGTCAAGGCGTGACCTCGATGACTTGTCGTGACAAGTGCTCAGGCATGTTGAAACCAGTTCCGTCAAAGACATCATTATAAAGTAAGTCCAGCACGAGTCGGGCCGGATTCCGTTCGATAGAGGCCCGCAGACCGGCGTACGAGGTGGTCAGGCGCGGGTTGATCTCCACCACCTTGGGCCCATCCTCCGCCATCACCACATCGACCCCGATATACCCTGACAGACCCGGTATGGCAGCCGCAAGTTGCTTCGCCAGAGGCTCGAGCACATCCCATTGATCGGCCAGCGCGTTGACCGCGCACCCGGAGAACCGAAAATCCCCGTCTTCGATGGTCACCCGCTGCCGGTTGCAGCTCAATAGCCACCCCCGACCTGCATGACAGAGCATGGACAGGCTCGCGGCGACGCCTTCGACATAAGGCTGGATGATCCAGCGCTCGCCATGCTGTTGCGGTAACCACGCCTGCAGCGAAGCTGTGGTCGGCAGATAACGCACATCCTCGCAGCCGACGCCATCGTCCGGTTTCACCACCCATGCGCCCTCCCTGGCGCGTGGCCAGGTAGCGCGCCGATAAGTGGGGATCGCGGGGACATGGGCGGTGGCGAGTGTCTGGAAGGTCTGGTACTTATCCGCCATGAGATCGACGATGACAGGCGCGGAGCCGATCAGTTTTCGGCCAAGTGCGAGCACGCGGGCGCTCAATCGGGAGAGTACACCCCCCGTTTCCGGGGCGATGAGCCAGACTGCGTCCGCCTTCTGGATCGCTGTATCCCACACGGCGTCGATATCCTCATGGGGATGGATGGCGATCGCATCGATATCCAGCTCCGGCTTGGGTAATCTGGCGTCGAAAGTCACGCTCAGGGATAGGCCGGGAATGTCTCTGAGGTCGCGCAACAACGCATCCCGCATCAGGGCCCCTTCCCTCACCAGGCCGTCCGGCAAAGGCGCACGGTATAATCCACCGCCAGTGATGTATTCGCAGATAAATATCTTCATGGAAGGTCAGTGAGGCCAGGTCTTGGAAATCATTCCAGTCATCGATCTATTAAACCAGCAAGTCGTGCATGCCAAGCGTGGCGAACGCCAGCATTACCACCCGATCCGATCGTCGTTATGCCCATCCAGCGCGCCGCTGGATGTCGTCGCGGCGATGCTTGGATTATACCCGTTCGAACATCTCTATATCGCCGACCTGGACGCCATCCAGAGGCGTGGCCAGCACATCGAGATCGTGTCCCGGATTCGCCAACGTCATCCTGACCTCGGACTCTGGCTCGATGCCGGGCTGAGCGGAATCCAAGACGTGCAATTATGGCAGGCGCTAGAGATCGACCTGGTCGTCGGTAGCGAGACTCTGAGCGAGCTCTCGGACTATCTCGCATTAAAGGAGGCATTAGGCGCTCGCATGATCCTGTCGCTGGATTTTGACGGGCATGGGTTTCGCGGACCTGCGCAGTTGCTGCAGCAAGCATCGCTCTGGCCTGAACGGGTCATCGCCATGACGCTGGCCCGGGTAGGCAGCGCGGAAGGCCCGGATATGGCGCGTCTGGAAGCCATCCTGCAACAGCGACCGGAGATTCAGACCATTGCCGCAGGGGGCGTGCGCGACATGCACGACATCCGCGCACTCGGGGCCAGAGGCGTCCATGGGGCACTCGTCGCCAGCGCCATCCATGACGGCAGCCTGTTTCCTACGCCGTTCAGCAACCCCTGAAAACAAAAACGCCCCGATAACGGGGCGTCGTGTCGCATTCCTGACCAGATTATTTCTTGGCTTGGAATGGGTGTGCGGATTCCTTGTAGTTCTTCAAGACATCTGCCACCTTAGGCTCGCGAGCGACAGCGCTCTTGATCGCCTGCTTGGTTGCCTGGTAGTTCCACTCCTGGATACGGTCATCCATATCTGCACGGCTGTCGATGAACACGCCAACGCAGATGAATACGTCATCCGCTTCTTCTTGCGGGATGGTGCCGTCAGCAACGCAATCCATGACCGCCATGGCGACGCCGCGTTGTGCTGGGCCGAACATTTGAACCGCTTGCTTACCGTTCTTGATGGTCACTTTATTGAACATCACGGTGGCAGGCTTCACCATCATGTTAGGCGCTACGATAGCCAGCAGGCCGTTAACACCTTCTTTTTGGTCGGTCAGGGTGCGGCAGAATGCTTCTTCTGCGGCGCTACCACGAGGACCCATGATCAGATCGATATGTGCAACATTCAGAAGGTCGAGGCCGCTACCGTCAGGACGGCTGTCAATCACCAGGGCTTCACCAACTAGAACGCGATCAATTACTGCCATTTCATTCTCCATAATAAAGTTTCCTTCAAGTCCATGAAGGAAACGAAACTGGCAATGCCGGGTTAGCAATGCCATCCAACAGCCTGCGTCTGTTTAACGCGCGGCTAAAAAAGCACGTAATTATACACTGTTAGCTACCTAACCTGTTGGACATCGCGTGCGGTCTTGAAGATTCTTATAGAAAATCGGCCTGTAAAAAAATAAAAACCGCAGCCTGAATAATCAGACTGCGGTCGGTCTCGTGCACGACGAGGACGCTATGCCGGGGTTTATTCCAGGTTGGCGTGGATCGCGCGCATGCCCTCTTCCGTCAGGTTCTTGGCATGGATCAGTTCAGAGATCACGCCTTCCAGGAAGATCAGGGTAGACAGTTCGAACTGGGAGCCCATCGGCATACCCTTGGTCAACGGGAAGCTGTCGTCCTGGCCGACCTGGATCACCAGGTCCGCGGCGTCCGCCATGGGCGAAGACTTCTTCATGGACACAACGACCAGCTTGGCACCGACAGACTTGGCCTTCTTGACGAATGGCAGCAAGGTCTCGGTACCGCCGGAGCCAGAGACCAGGATCAGCAGATCGCCAGCCTTGATCGCAGGGGTGACGACTTCACCGATCATGCTGACGTTGTAGCCGGCATGGACCAGGCGCATCGCGAAGAAACGCGACACCAGCAAGGAACGGCCAGCACCACCGATGAACGTACGACCAGCGCCTTCTACCAGCTTGAGAAGGTCAGCGCCTTTGCTCTTGTCGGTGACAGCCAGGATGCCGGAGAGCTTATCGAGAATAAATTGTTGATGATCCATTTTAATGTCCTTTAAGACTGTGAGATTCGATTCAAAAAAAATCCCGACGCATTGCTGGGTCGGGATTTTTTTATTCAACTACCAATAAATTCCTAGATGAGAAATCCCTGGAATTTACTAGGCTGATTAACCGTGAGCGATACCGGTGATTTCAGCAGCAGCGGCAGCTGGGTCAGCAGCACCGTAGATAGCGGCACCAGCAACGATGATGGAAGCGCCTGCATCCTTCACTTGCTTGGTGGTAGCAGCCTTCACGCCACCAGCAACAGAGATGTCAACACCCAGGTTCAGACCAGCAACCATTGCCAGGTCGGTGAATGGGGTTTGACCAGCAGCTTGTTGGTCCAGACCGGTGTGCACGCCGATGATGTGTGCGCCCATCTTTGCCACTTCTTGCGTGCGGGTCTTCTTGTCGTTGACGTTGATCAGGTCGACTTGAGCCTTCTTGCCGTACTTGTTAGCAACATCGATCACACCCTTGATGGTGCCCAGGTCAGCGGTACCCAGAACGGTACAGATGTCAGCACCGGCCTTGTAGAAAGGCTCAGCTTCGTAGTAACCAGCGTCCATGGTCTTCAGGTCGACCAGGATCTTGTTGTTTGGGAACTTGGCGCGCAGGGTCTCAAGCAGCTTGATGCCGTTGTGCTTGATGCATGGGGTACCGATTTCCAGGATGTCAACGTGCGGAGCAACCTTTTCAGCCAGGGCTACGGTTGCGTCGAAATCGAGTGAATCTAATGCCATTTGGGTCATTGCCATTTTGTTTTCTCCAAAGAGTTACGTTGATTGATACGTGAAATACGGATTGAGACTACTTTTTGTGAAAAAAGCTGAACATCAATCTTAAGTCGCAAAACAACCGGATGTCAACGCATAATGCGCGACATCCGGACTAGTGCAGTATTACAACTTTTCTGCCAGCGCTTTTTCCAGCTTGATCTGGTCTACGACGAAACCGCGGATACCTTCAGCCAGTTTCTCGGTCGCCATCGCGTCTTCATTCAGTGCGAAGCGGAATTCTTCTTCGGTCATCTTGGCTGGAGGCGCGGACTTCGCACCTTCGTCCTTGAGGACGCGAGTCAGGGTGCCTTCGGTCGCGGCCAGGTCCTGCAACAGGTTAGGCGACACGGTCAGGCGGTCGCAACCGGCCAGTGCGATCAGCTCACCGGTGTTACGGAAGGAAGCGCCCATGACCACGGTCTTGTAACCATGCTGCTTGTAGTAGGCATAGATGTTACGCACGGAAACGACGCCAGGATCGGTTTCCTGGGTGTATTCGGTACCTGGGTTCTTGGCCTTGTACCAGTCGAGGATACGACCAACGAATGGGGAGATCAGGAACACACCAGCTTCGGCACAGGCACGCGCTTGACCGAAACCGAACAGCAGGGTCAGGTTGCACTGGATGCCTTCTTTTTCCAGGATCTCGCCTGCCTTGATACCTTCCCAGGTAGAAGCCAGCTTGATCAGGACGCGGTCCTTGCCGACACCGGCTTCCTGATAGAGCTTGATCAGCTTGCGGCCCTTGGCCACCATCTTCTCGACGTTGAAGGACAGGCGTGCATCCACTTCGGTGGAGATACGGCCAGGCACGACCTTGGAGATCTCGATACCGATGAGCACAGCCAGCTTGTCGGCCGCGTTCTCGATCTGGGCTTCCTTGCTGCCGCCTTGCTGCTTGGCGTAAGCGATGGCTTCATCGATCAGCGGAGCATACTGTGGAAGGGTACTGGCCTTGAGCAGCAGCGATGGGTTGGTGGTCGCGTCGACTGGCTTGACGCTCTTGATGGCCTCGACGTCACCGGTATCGGCGACGATGGTGGTCATCTCTTTCAATTGATCCAATAGATTAGCCATTTACTCCTCCTTGATTACTTGAATTTAACCTGAACCGCGGACAGAGAAGTCCACAGCGCGAAAATCTTTAGAAACGGGATATTACTACGACACAGTGTCAGTTTGAACTGATTTTTTATGCAAGACTCATGGGACCCTGAGAATGCAGCAAGCGCGAACGAAGGGTTCAAGACAGGCTGGTACATAAGCTCGAACATAGGATGGTAGCGACCGTCAGGTCGGCACTGGTACCCGGGTTCAGGCCTCTGGATTTGAGGTTGGCATCATAATCGAGCAGGGTCTGCATATAGGTCTTGGGATTCTCGAGCGCGACGAACGTCTCAAAATGCCGTTTCGCTTCGTCTCTCACCGCCTCCGCCGTCACGATGCCGTGCTTGCGAGAGATGTGGCTGTCTTCGAAGCTGCTCAGGAAATGCAAGTAGACCGCCGTCGCAGCCCAGGCCGGACGCTGCCATGAATGCCGTTTCTCGTCATACAGCTTCGCTGCCCGGAACACGTCTGCGTAACCCGTCACATATTGCTTTGCGATCCGGTCACGATCCTGAGCGATGCGCATCGCTTCCAAGAGATCCACCGTCGCGGCCTCATGGACATCGCCACGAGCGGATTGACCCAGACCAGCCGGGGAAGCTCGCGCAATCGCCATGAACGCGAGTTGGGCATCTTCGATGGTGAGGCTCGCCAGCACTCGATCCAGAGCGGATTGCAGTGTCCCCTCACCTGCTGCCTCCGCCGCCTTCAACAACGGGGCACTCAACAGCAGGATGCCGAGGTTGGTGTTGCAACCGACCGCATCCCACGTCGCATGGATCGCATCCAGGATGCGCTTTCCGACTGCTGCGCCTTGAGTTGCGATTGCGGGGCTCGCCACTTCGGCGCTACGGATGAAGTCCTGCACGGTCATGCCGTGACCGTCGGCGAAGATATGGACATTGCCGGGCTTCAGGGCCTCGATCTCAGCAATACAGGCTTGCTTGAACAGCAACTCCAGATGCGAGACAGCGGTCATGCAGATACCGCGGAGTCGCGTTGACTGGCCGGCAATTTGCGAATGAAATCGTCCACCAGCAGCTGGGCGATATCCAAAGATGTCACCGTTTGCAGGCCCCGCCAGGCAGGGATGCTGTTGACTTCGAGGACATAGAGCTTGCCGTCCTGGTCGCGGATGACGTCGACACCACAGTAGTCGATATCGACCGCTTTGGCCGCAGCGACGGCTAGACTGGCGACCTCACCGTCGATATCGACGCGTTCGCAACGTCCGCCCATCGCGACATTGTTGATCCACTGGCTACCGTGCCGCTTCATGGCGGCGACCGGCTGGCCGGCGATGACGAATACGCGGTAGTCGTGCCACTCCCCTTCGCCGCTATCGATGTATTGCTGCAGGTAATAAAGGCCATCGATATGGGCCTCCATCGGCACCGGCAGGTTCATGCCGTGCTCCAGCTTGCGCACCCCCAGGCCCTGCGAGCCGAACAGCGGCTTGATCACCACTGGCCGTCCAGCCATGGTCTCCCGCAGCACCACGGTTTGCGCATGATGACGCGATTCGCAGACCCAGGTCGCGGGCGTCGCGACCCCATGCAGCAGCAACTGCAAGCTGGTCATGGCCTTATCCACGGTACGTTCCACGGCCCGGCCGTCGTTATAGACAGTGACGCCTAGCATGGTCAGCGCATGCAGGATATCCAGCCGCATGATGACCTGTTGCAGGGTGCCGCCGGGGACTCCCCGAACGAAGGCACCGGCGGGCAAGCCCGCTTCGAATCCGGGGATCAGCACCCGAGGATGCGCGCCTGACAAGTCGAGGCTGCAATCCTTGAGAGAGACGAATACCGCTTCATAACCACGTGCGGCAAAGGCACGGTGCAACTGCTTGCCGTGCCAGCCCGGGTCGTCCGTGAAGACCGGCAGGCGCATTGAATCAGGCGGGATATCCAAAGGACTGGTCCAGCAATGCGGCGTCGAGCTTGCCGCCGACGAAGCTGTTCCCGGATTCGATCGCGGTCACGGTGACCGCAGCCGGGCTGAACAGCATCGGGTCGATCTTGTAGAAATCCATATTCACCGCCTTGAACACTTCAGCGAACGGACGCCCATAGTCTCGCGAGGCACTGCTCGGCAATTCCTTGGCCAGCTTCGCTGCGGCCTCGTCGCTGCCCTTGACGAACAGGTGCGCATGACCGCCGAACAGGATCGCGTCGTTGGTACGGCCCATGCCGGTCAGAAAATCCGGCGAAGGCGGTGGCACTGGCGCGCTCGCCATGCCGTCGACCACGTGGTCCAGCGGGAAATGCAAGGTATGGATCTTGTGCATCGCGACTTCCAGCACACGAGCGACGATCTGCACTGTACCGGCCAGGCTGCGGGTCGGCGTCAGGATGAAGGTGAGGTGCTCGGCTTTGACACCGGTATCACGCGCCACCTTTTCAATGACTTCCATCGGTGGTGCTTTGTCGCTTTCCAGTACCAGACAGGCGGCATCGGCGGCATCCTTGTAGCCCAGTTCCTTGTAGAGCTCTTCACGTCCTGCCAAGGCCCGTCCGGGGCCGGAACCGAGCGAGAAGAACTTCTCGTGGGCCAGGCTCCATCCGGCATATTGGCTACCCAGGCAAGACAGGATGGGATTATTGGAATGGACCGACAGCATCCACGGCCAGCGCGGGAAGGTGTTCGAGGTCTGCAGGCTGACATGGCCCAGGCCCCCCATGCAGATCTCGGCGATCAGCCGGCCAGCTTCGAGGCCGCCGGGGTGCTTGATGCCGGCATCGACGATGGTGGTGCCGTTGGAGAGTTTCTCCACACCCACGCGCAGTTCTTGCGCATGCGCGATCAGGTATGCCACCAGAGGGTTGGTCAGGCGATTGACGCTAGGCCAATGAGTCGTGTCCAGAGAGTGCTTCGTTTCAGTCATGCTTATTTGCTTTCCATTGCATTGAATAGGGTTTGTAAGGTGTTCGCGCGGGTCAGCAAGGCCTGTTGCGCTGCTTCGGCATTTTCGCCTTCGGCCAGGATGGTACAGATCGGCGCATCTGCGGCGATCGTGCTGCCGGGTAACGGCAGGTCCGCCACCCAGTCGGGCCATGCGATCGTGTCTGGCAGGCGGATATCGTCGAGCGCGTAGACGATATGATGCGCACGCGCTTCCGGCAAGCATTGCGGAAAACTCGCCAGGTTGCCGCCGCTCGCCGCGAGATGCAGGTCGAACAGGTTGGACTGACCTGGTAGGGGTCGATAGAGATCGAAGGTCGCGCTCAACCGTGGGTTGATCTCCAGTATCCAGACACGCTCGCCGTCGAGGATCGCGTCGATACTGTTGATACCGCGCAAGCCCACCGCACTGGTGAGTCGCTGTGCCGCTTGCGATAACTGGTGCTTCGCCAACACAGGCAGGTCGACATGCCCCACGGCGCCGCCATAGCGGTATGGCATTGCGGCACCGGCCGAGGTCCATTGCCTGTTGTAGCCGATCACCTTCGCCTGCTGGCCATCGGCTGCGAACAAGACGGAAACCGTCGGTCCCGCAACTTCCCGCTGATAGTACTCGCCACGTTTCTGTGCGACCTGCGGCAAGGGCAACATCTTGCGCACATGGGTACCGCCTGCCCCACCGCCGCGCTTGGTCAGCCAGCCCGCGGTCTTTTCCGGTGGTCGATAACTGATCTCCGGGTGCGGGATCTGCAGCACGTCGAGCAAGGTGAAGAACTGCAGCGCGCGCTTCAGGTTGCGCACCACGCGCGGCGTATTGCCGATCACAGGCAGATACTTGCCTGCCATCTCCAGCAGTTCGGGGCTAGCTTCGAAACCGCTACCGTAGACCATGCCGACGACGCCATCCATGGCGATGCCTTGCAGTGCGCGCTCCAATGCTTGCGCATCGAATCCGCCTTCGGCATAAGCGACCTGGATGACCTGTGTCGCCAGACGCTGGGTATCCGCATCGGCAAAGGCATCGAGCGCCACTACCTCGTAGCCAGCGGCAACCGCGGCCTGTACGAAAGGCCGTGAGGAGACTGCCGCGATGACGATCTTTTTGATTATTTGATGCTCTTGCGTGCCATCTCAAACGCGGAAATGAAATCCAGATAATGCTTCTGGTCCGTTTCCAGCATCTGCTTCAGCAGGTTATGTTGCGTGGTGTATTTGACGTTACCGATCGCCAGCGCGCCGATACCGAAAGCGTTGGTGCCCGGGATGGCCACGCCATCGGCGAACACATCGACACCTTCGGCACCGGTCGGCGGGACGGCGTTGACATCGGCTACCACCTTGAGGGTCGGCGAATTCGCCATCTGCGCCAGGGTGACCACACGGACACCGGCCGCGGCACAGCAGAGCGCGATATCCGTGGTTTGCATGATGGTTTGCTTGAGCGCATCGGTGCTGCCGTCGACGTAACCGATATTGGTGTTGTAACGCTTGTTGTAGGCTTCCGCCTTGTCCATCACATCCTGTAATGAGCGGTGGGCGACCAGCTCGACAGTGGCGCCGTACTTGGCAGCGATCACCGCTACACAGCCGCCGACCGGGCCAGTCGCGCCGAAGACGCTGACCTTGCGGCCACTGAGGTCGCCGCCGAAGTTCTTCGACAGATGTTGTTCTACCTTCGCCATCATGCCGGCAGCGGTTGTGAACGCGCCCGACGGGTCAGCGAACACGGAGACCTCGAACGGCGGCACCATGGATTGGCGGGCGATATCCAGCATATCCATCGCCACATCGATGTCACGGCCACCGATAAAGATCGCCTCACGCTTCACGCCACTGGGGCTGCGCGAGAAGATGGCGTCCTGTACCAGACCGGTGACTTCCTTGAACTCGACATGCGTGTAAGGCACGATCTTGTCGAAGCCGGCGTCGAACGCCATGTTGACGTCGAACGGGCTGGCATTCTTGGCCGCGGTGATGAGATGCAGAATCGATACTTTTTCCATGGTTTACCTTTACTTGATACGTATGTTTGATGCGAGTGATAGAAACTTGATAACTGATTGAGGCTATATGTCCTGGACCATGCCGCCCTCATTGCGCCCCTTGCAGAGCATGAACGACAAGGCAGGCTCGTCGGAGAATCTTTGCTCGAGACGCGTCATGAGGTCCTGTGCCGCCACCGCGTCCTGTACCACCGCGAAGCCTGTCGGCCCCCAGGAGCTCTGGCCATAACAGGCGACACCCTGCGCGGCCATCCAGGTCAGGACTTTCGTCACGGCCGGGCTGGCATAACGGCCACCTTGCGCCGGCGCGAAATGGTCGCCCGTACGTTCCTGCAATTCCCGGATCGCCGCCCCGAAAGTCTGCAGATCCTCCTCCGCCAACGCCGGCAGCGCCTGCATCAGTACGCGACGGCATAACATCGCGGCGGCATCGGCCGGGAACTCGGGCAGACTGCGGAACGCCTCGATCTCCTGCTCCCCATGAACGCCAGCCTTGCCCAGGTCGAAGATCAGCACGATACGCCAGGTCTCGGGGAATTCCGCACGCGCGATGACCGGTGGGATCACGGTCTGCGAGCCGCGGCCGCCATCGATGATGACGCCACCGGCAGCGAACGTGCCCAGACCGATCCCCGAACGCGCTCCCCGATCGGTCAGGCGTGCGACATCCCTGATGATCAAACCGAGGTCGTAGAGACGGTTCATGGCCAGGCCGACAGCCAAAGAGAGCTGTGTACCCGACCCTAGGCCCGCATGTTCTGGGATCGTCTGCCGGAGCTGCATGTGCATGCCCATGCCTGCTGGTAGCTTGAGGGCTACGGCCAGCTTCTTGGCCAGCTTGACCGCGCGCTCTGCGCCGACACCCTCGGCACTGAAGGTATGGGAGGGCATGGCCACGAGCTCGGTCACGGGCTGTTCCAGCGAGACGCCGATACTGCCGAATTGCCTGCCAAGGTTGCCATTCAAGTCGAAGAACCCCATGTGCAGACGGGCCGTCGTCGTGACGGACACCCCACCTAGCGGTTGGAAAGGACTTGAATTCATGAAAAAATGTGCCGCCGATGCTTGCAGGAAAGCCGATTATTGTAGCCGATTCAATGGGTTTTTCCCAAACTCGGTTGCGATCGAAAACTCAGCAATAGTCCGTATTAGCTACTTGTAAATAGCGCCCCAACCTGATTAGCTTGCTAAAGTTTTGAAAAATTGGTCGCTATACGTACAATTGCGGGTACCGAGAGGAATTAATCCCCATAACAAGGTCCGGCAGTTGGCAAGGACAGTACCGCAACCACTTCTCAGAGCTACACCTTAAAGCGGCAAGCCATTGAAAAAATAAGTTTACTGGCCTTTTGGCCTGTAGATGCACGGAGAGTATTTTTATGTCGAAGCACGTCATTGCATTTGAAGAACTGCGCAACACCGATGTCCCGTCAGTAGGCGGCAAGAACGCGTCTCTTGGCGAAATGATCAGCCAACTGACAGCCAAGGGCGTTCGCGTCCCGACCGGTTTTGCCACCACTGCCGAAGCCTATCGTGAATTCCTCGCGCAGAACGGCCTCGACAAGAAGATCAATGCAGAGCTCGACAAACTCGACGTAGACGACACCGACGCCCTCGCCGTCTGCGGCACCCAGATCCGTCAATGGATCATGGATCAGCCATTCACGCCGGAACTGGAAAAAGGCATCGCGGAACATTACAAGCGGGTGACCGCCGACATGGGCGAGCATGTCAGTTTCGCCGTCCGTTCTTCCGCGACTGCCGAAGACTTACCGGATGCCTCCTTCGCCGGCCAGCAAGAGTCTTTCTTGAATATCAAAGGCTTGGACAATATTGTTCATGCGATTAAAGAGGTGTTCGCCTCCCTGTATAACGATCGCGCGATCTCCTATCGTGTCCATAAAGGCTTCGTCCATGCGGACGTCGCCCTCTCTGCCGGCGTGCAGCGCATGTGCCGTAGCGACATCGGCAGTTCCGGTGTCATGTTCACCATCGACACCGAATCCGGTTTCCGTGACGTCGCGTTCATCACCTCTTCCTACGGTCTTGGCGAGACGGTCGTACAGGGCGCGGTGAATCCTGACGAGTTCTACGTGCACAAGCCTTTGCTGGCGCAAGGCAAGCCCGCCATCGTGCGCCGTACGCTGGGTTCCAAGCTGATCAAGATGGTGTTCAGCAATGCCAACGAAGCCGGCAAGAGCACCCATACCGTCGACAACAGCAAGGAAGACAGTGCCCGCTACTCCCTGAATGACGACGAGATCCTCGAACTGGCGCGCTTTGCCGTCATCATCGAACAGCATTACGGCCACCCCATGGATATCGAATGGGGCAAGGACGGTACCGACGGCAAGCTTTACATCCTGCAAGCCCGCCCTGAGACAGTGAAGTCCCAGGAGAAGGCCGGCAGTGCTGTCGAGAAGTTCCAGCTCAAGGGCAAGGGCCAAGCCATCGTCACCGGCCGTGCCGTGACGCAAAAGATCGGTGTCGGTCCTGTGCGCATCGTCAAGCACGCCTCCGAGATGAACACCGTGCAGCCTGGCGACATCTTGGTCGCCGACATGACCGACCCGAATTGGGAACCGGTGATGAAGCGTGCTTCCGCGCTGGTCACCAACCGTGGCGGTCGCACTTGCCACGCAGCGATCATCGCGCGTGAACTAGGCATCCCGGCCATCGTCGGTAGCGGCAACGCCACCGAAGTCCTCACCGAAGGCACCATCGTCACCGTATCCTGTGCCGAAGGCGAGACCGGGTACGTCTACGAAGGTGCCCTGGAA
>CBFGLF010000009.1:0-24184 GCA_965649545.1 uncultured Methylotenera sp. | reverse complement strand
CCTCTTGAAATATTTTCCGCACTCCCCATTTTGGTGACAGGAGCAAGGCTCCACCCATTTACCCAAATTGAAAGGAGACGATGATGGCCAATATTTCCCGTATCGATCCGTTCAGCGTGAGCGGATTTGATCCATTCGAAGACGTATTCAAGGGCTTCTTCCGCCCAGTGGCGCTGGAGCGCAACAACGAGCCTAGACTCAAGGTCGACGTTCAGGAAGACGAGAACAAATATACGGTGCACGCCGAGATCCCGGGCGTGAAGAAGGAAGATATCAACGTCACGATCGATGGCGGTCACATTTCGATCAGCGCAGAAGTGCGTCGTGAGAAAGAAGCCAAGGATGGTGAGCGCGTACTCCGCAGCGAACGTTATTACGGCAAGGTGTCGCGCAGTTTCGTGCTTGAGAACGAAGTGGACGAAGCTAAGGCTGACGCGAACTACAAGGACGGCGTGCTGGAGCTCACACTACCGAAGAAACAGGTGGCGGCTGCCAAGCGACTGACCGTCAACTGATCCTCAGACATCGCTTTTCTCCTCGACTCGCGGCCTTCGGGCCGCTTTTTTTTATCAGGTTTCACATCAACTGAAAGCGACCATGCCTTTAAGCCAGCGAGCGGGATGCAGATTCATGCACCACCGGCATTCGCCCACGTAGCGACTTGGTCTAGAACAATCCCGAGACCACGCCGTCGTCATCGATGTCGATGCGATTAGCGCAAGGCTCCTTCGGCAAGCCTGGCATGGTCATGATGTCGTCGCAGATCATGACGATGAATTCGGCCCCAGCCGCCAAGCGTACAGCGCGCACATTGATGACATGGCCTTTGACGGCACCCCGCGCCGTGGCATCGGTGGAGAAGGAATACTGGGTCTTGGCGACGCAAATGGGATAGTGACCATAACCTTCGTTCTGCAGTTGCTCGATCTGTACCAGCAAGCGGCGAGGCGCGAAGATATCGGCTGCGCCATAGACCTTGGTCGCCACCTTGCGCATCTTCTCCCATAAGGTGTCGGCGTCATCGTAGACGAAGGTCATCTGGTGATCGTTGGCTTCGACCAATCTCACGACCTCGCGCGCCAGGTCTTCCGCTCCGGCGCCGCCCTTGGCCCAGTGCTCGGCCAGTACGACATTCACCCCTTGCTTCGCCAATCGCTCCCTTACCAGCGCCAGTTCGGCATCGGTATCGTTGTTGAACCGATTGATGGCGACCACGCACGATAAGCCGTAATGCTGGGTCACGTTCTCCACATGCTTGTGCAGGTTAGCGAGCCCTCGCTCAAGCGCCTGCAGGTCTTCCTTGCCGAGTTCCGCCACTTCGACGCCGCCGTGATATTTCAAGGCACGGATGGTGGCGACGACCACACAGGCCGATGGACGCAGCCCGGATTTACGGCATTTGATATCGATGAACTTCTCGGCGCCAAGGTCGGCCCCAAAACCCGCTTCGGTCACCACATACTCGCCAAGCTTCAGGCCGAGCTTGGTCGCGATCACGGAGTTGCAACCGTGGGCGATGTTGGCGAACGGCCCGCCGTGGATGAGTGCCGGCGTATGCTCCAGCGTCTGTACCAGATTGGGCTTGATGGCATCTTTCAGCAGCACGGCCATGGCGCCGTGCGCCTTCAGCTCCCGGGCTGTGACCGGCTTACCGGCGTAGCTGTAGCCGATGACGATATTGCCCAGCCGTTGCTTCAGGTCCTTGAGCGATTCCGACAGGCAGAAGATCGCCATGACCTCGGAGGCGACCACGATATCGAAGCCGTCTTCACGCGTCTGGCCGTTGACCTTGCCGCCGAGACCGACGACCACCTGGCGCAAGGCACGGTCGTTCATGTCCATGACGCGCTTCCAGGTCACCTGGCGCGGATCGATGCCGAGCGGGTTCCCTTGGTGGATATGGTTGTCGATGAGCGCTGAGAGGAGATTGTGTGCCAGCGCGATGGCAGCGAAATCACCCGTGAAATGCAGGTTGATGTCCTCCATCGGGACCACTTGCGCATGGCCGCCGCCGGCAGCGCCGCCCTTGAGGCCGAAGACCGGGCCCATCGAAGGTTCACGCAGACAGACGACGGCTTGCTTGCCGATACGATTGAGCGCGTCACCGAGGCCGACCGTGGTGGTGGTCTTGCCCTCGCCTGCTGGCGTCGGACTGATGGCGGTGACGAGGATCAGCTTACCGTCAGGTCGCCCGGCAAGTTGCGGATTCAGCTTGAGGTCGATCTTGGCTTTGTACTGGCCGTAGTGCTCGACCGAGTCTTCCACCAATCCGAGTTGCTGTGCGATCTCGCTGACTTTTTTGAGCTTGGCTTGTTGGGCGATTTCGATATCACTCGGCATGCATTCCTCCCTCTGTTTGAATCAATTCTCGCATGCTTTACATGTGCAGGTAACCCGTTTTTCGTCTCACTTCATTTCATGATCGGCGATCGAAATTCCAGCCGATCAATCCCTGCAATCCATGTAAAATATCGGCAGTCATTCACTTGCAGAGAGAGTCAATGCTCACCGACACCACCGCCGCACAAAAGGCCCATACCCTCGCGGAAGCCCTGCCCTACATCAAGCGCTTCTTCGACAAGACCATCGTCATCAAGTACGGTGGCAACGCCATGACCGACCCGAAACTGAAAGAATGTTTCGCGAGCGATGTCGTGCTGCTCAAGCTCGTCGGCATGAACCCGGTCATCGTCCACGGCGGCGGCCCGCAGATCAATGAACTGCTGGACAGGCTCGGCAAGAAAGGTGAATTCATCCAGGGCATGCGCGTCACCGATGAAGAGACGATGGACATCGTCGAAATGGTGCTCGGCGGCCAGGTCAACAAGGAGATCGTGCATCTCATCAACCGCCATGGTGGCAAGGCCGTCGGCCTCACCGGGCAGGACGGCAATTTCATCCACGCCACCAAGCTCATGATGGCGAACAAGGAATTGCCTGGCGAGTTCATCGATATCGGCCAGGTCGGTGACGTCACCGCGATCGACCCGACCCTGATCGAATTCCTCGATACCGGCGATTTCATCCCCGTCATCGCCCCGATCGGTGTCGGCCCCGAAGGCGAGACCTACAACATCAACGCCGATGTCGTCGCCGGCAAACTGGCGGAGATCCTCGGTGCAGAAAAGCTCATCCTGCTGACCAATACGCCGGGCGTGCTGGACAAGGAAGGCAAACTGCTCACCGGCCTCACGCCGAAGCAGATCGACGACATGGTGGCTGACGGCACCCTCTCCGGCGGCATGCTGCCCAAGATCAGCTCGGCGCTGGATGCCGCCCGTAGCGGCGTGAAGTCGGTGCACATCATCGACGGTCGCGTCGAGCATGCATTGCTGCTGGAAGTCCTCACGGACGAAGGGGTTGGCACCCTGATCAAAGCCAAATAATTTTTGCTCTCCATTTTTCTCTGAATACTGCGTTGACTGCCTCGCTCATTCCTCGCCGTAGCGAACAGATAGGCGAGTAATGAGCACGCACGCAACGCAGCGATTCGCCCTCAACATGGATTTATGAGCCGCATTTGGGTATTCGATCTGGACGACACCTTACACGATGCGTCCGCCCATATCTTCCCGGTCATGAACCAGGCCATGACGCAGTACATCATGGACCACCTCGACCTCAACGAGGAAGACGCACATGCCCTGCGCCGGCATTACTGGCGGGTGTATGGCGCGACGATGAAAGGCCTGACGCGCCACCACGATATCGACCCGCGCCACTTCCTGCATATCACCCATCAGTTCCCGGAACTGGCGCAGATGGTCGTGCGCAGCCAACGTCTCAGACACTGCATCCAGCGGCTTCCGGGGCGTAAGGTAGTATTCACTAACGCGCCCATGGGGTATGCTCTGCGTGTGCTGAAACTGATGGGAATCGAAGGCCTCTTCGACCAGATATTCAGCGTGGAATCTTCCGGGTTTCACCCCAAGCCCTCGTTCCGCGGATTCGCGCGCATGCTGCGCGCCATCCGGGCCAGACCGCAGGACTGCGTGATGCTGGAAGATAACCCGGAAGCCCTCATGACCGCCAAACGGCTGGGCATGAAAACCGTGCTGGTCTCCCGACGCATGCACAAACCGAATTATGTCGATGCACGTATCAGCAACGTGCTCGAACTGACGAGAACCACGATCTAGAATAAGTAAGGAACAATAAAATGGCAGGTGAACGCAAACAACAGATCCTTGAGACCCTGGCGAAGATGCTGGAATCCCCCAAGCGGGAAAAGATCACCACCGCATCGCTCGCCGCCAAACTGGATGTGTCAGAAGCTGCGCTCTACCGCCACTTCGCCGGCAAGGCCCAGATGTTCGAGGGCCTGATCGAATTCATCGAGCAGACCCTGTTCGGCCTGATCAACAAGATCACCTCGGAAGAGACCGATGGCCTGGCCCAGGTACAACGCGTGGTATCCGTGCTGCTGATGTTCGCGGAGAAGAATCCGGGCATGACCCGCGTACTCATCGGCGACGCGTTGGTCAACGAAGACGACCGCCTGCAACTGCGCATCAACCAGTTGTTCGACCGCGTCGAATCCACCCTGAAGCAAAGCCTGCGTATCGCCGAAACCCAAACCGGCCGCAAGCTGGAGCCGGAAGCACAAGCCAACCTCATCATCTGCTACGTCATCGGTCGCTGGCATCAGTTCGCCAAGAGCGGATTCAAGCGCAAGCCGATGGAGTTTCTGCAGGCCCAATTGAGCATCCTGAGGTAAAAAGAATCCCGGCAACTTCTAGTCCCTTAGTGAACGGCGCGCATGGCGACTTGCTGCCGGTCAATCACCGGCATATTCACTACCCCTAGCAATCTCGAGAGCATCCCCAATCCCTTCATCTGCGCTACACTTGCAACATAAGTGGTTGAATAAGTATCAGATATGAAGCATCTTGCCGGCGACAAACAGAAGCTCATCACCGCCCTCAGCGTCCTGTTGAGCCTGGGCTTCGTCATCACCAGCTTCGCCAGCTATTTCGTCTCCAAGGAGACCATCCGGCAATCCATCATCCGTGACGAACTACCGCTGACGGCCGACAATATCTATTCGGAGATCCAAAAGGACCTGGTGCGCCCAACCTTCATCTCTTCGATGATGGCGAGTGACACCTTCCTGCGGGATTGGGTGATCGCCGGCGAAAAGGATGTCGGGCAGATCACCAAGTACCTGGACGAGATCAAGAAACGCTACGGCACCTTCGCCAGCTTCTATGTCTCGGAGCAGACCCATAACTACTATTACCCCCAGGGTATCCTGAAGCAGATCTCGACAGAGGATGCGCATGACGTCTGGTATTACCGGGTGCGCGCCATGAAGCAGCCGTATGAGATCAGCGTCGATACCGACCAGTCGAACCGCGACGCGCTCACGATCTTCATCAACTACCACGTCTACGATTACGCGGAAAAATTCCTTGGCGTTGCCGGTATCGGCCTGACCGTCGATGCGGTGCGCAAATTGATCGACAGTTATCAGGAGCGCTACAACCGCATCGTCTATTTCGTCGACCTGAAAGGCGATGTCGCGCTGTACAGTAATCACCAGACCAGCCCTGGCGACAACATCAGGCGTATCGCTGGCCTGCGGGCGCAGGCGGATACCATCCTCAAGAACCAGAGCGGCTCATATCAATACAAGCGCGACGGCCGCATACACTTGCTGAATGTGCGCTTCATCCCGGAACTCGACTGGTACCTGTTCGTGGAGAAGATGGAGGATGAGGCGCTGGCCGAGATCAAGCGCACGCTCTACATGAACCTTGCCTTGTGCGGACTGGTGACGCTGGTGGTGCTGACGCTGACCAATATCACCATCAACCGCTACCAGCGGCGACTGGAGGAGATGGCGACGACGGACAAGCTGACCGGGCTCGCCAATCGCCAGGCCTGCGAATTGTTCGCCGACCAGGCGGTGAAACTGGCCAGACGGAATCAGGAGCCTTTATCCGCGATCCTCATCGATATCGACCATTTCAAGCAGGTGAACGACCGCTACGGCCATCTCGCCGGTGACGCGGTGATCAAGCACCTGGCCGAGACGATCCAGGGTTGCCTGCGAGAATCGGATTTCCTGTGCCGCTGGGGTGGAGAGGAATACCTGCTGCTGATGAAGGGATGCGACCTCAACCGCGCACAGATCATCGCCGAGCACATCCGCACGACGGTCAAGGAAACGCCTATCGATCATGCGGGGCAGAGCATCCCCATCACTGTCAGTCTCGGGGTAGCGGAACATCGCGATGAGGAATCGAACACCCTGATGTTCGGCAGGGCCGACCAGGCACTCTATCGCGCCAAGGAATCCGGGCGCGACCGTGTGTGCACCGCGGACTGACCGGCAAGATCAGTGCAAGGCTTTGACGGCGTCCACCCGGGCCTCGAACACCGCCGCGCGGATCTTCTCCGGATCGTCGAACTGCCGCGCGATCGCACCGGCATCTACCTGCATCACCGCTTCGAGCAATTGCAACAGACGCTCCGCCTGGGGAAAAGGTTTGTCCTCGTAGCCGGTGCGCCCGCGTGAGTCGCTCTCGCAGGCGAGCAGGAACTCCCTGAAACGATTTGGTTGCCGGATCGCATCCGTATCCTGCAGGAACTGCACCAGCGTCCCAGGACGCATCTCCGATACCGCATGCACCTTGCCGTGGAACTTGGCGACGATGTGGGCCAATTCCTTGCAATCGTTCGGCACCCGCATGCGCTTGCAGACTTCTTTCAACAAACTGACGCTGCGCTCCTCATGGCCGATATGGCGCGGCAGGATATCCTTCGGCGTCGTGCCTTTGCCCAGGTCATGCGTCAACGCGGCGAACCTGACCGGCAGCGAATAATGGCGGGAGGCGGCGTAGTCGACGACCATCATGACATGCACGCCGGTATCGATCTCCGGGTGATGCTGGGGTGGTTGCGGCACCCCCCAGAGGCGGTCGAGTTCGGGAAATATCCGCTGCAGGGCGCCGCATTCACGCAAGACCTCGAACATCCGCGAAGGCTTGGCTTCCATCAAGCCCTTGGACAGCTCCTGCCAGACGCGCTCAGCCACCAGTGCATCGACCTCACCCGCAGTCACCATGCGTTTCATGAGCTGCATGGTCTCGGGCGCCACGGAGAATTCGGTGAAGCGTGCCGCGAAACGGGCGGCGCGCAGGATACGTACCGGGTCTTCGATGAATGCGTCACTGACGTGGCGCAAGGTCTTGCTCCGGATATCGGCCTGGCCGTTGAACGGGTCGATCAACTGGCCGTCGGCATCCTGGGCGATGGCGTTGATGGTGAGGTCGCGCCTCGCGAGGTCCTCCTCCAAAGTCACCTCGGGCGAGGCGAACACCTGGAAGCCTTTGTACCCCTTGGCGGTCTTGCGCTCGGTGCGCGCAAGTGCATATTCCTCATTGGTCTTGGGGTGCAGGAAGACGGGGAAATCCTTGCCGACCGGGCGATACCCCAGCTGTTCCATCTGCTCCGGCGTGGCGCCGACTACGACGTGGTCGGTATCCTTGACCGGCAGGCCAAGCAGGGCATCGCGTACTGCGCCACCGACCTGGTAGACCTTCATCCTATCTACCTGCTAGACCACGGAACCTATCATAGGCGCCTCTCGGCGTATCGTTGGCAAGATACTCGGGGACCACAGCCTCGAGGGCGGTCGGCTTGAAACCGAACACCGCCGGGAATTCGCCACTCGCCACGCTATCGACTTCCATCGAGGCGAGGTTATCGCGCGTCATGAGTTTGATCGGCATCTTCTCCAGCATATAGGCCTGGTAATAGGAGAGCTTGTCGTTGAGGCCGACCACCTTGCGCTTCTTGCCCAGCACGAAGATGACGAACTCGATCAGTTCGCGCAGGGTATAGACGCGTGGGCCACCCAGCTCATACACCTTGCCGTAGGTCGCCGTGTTCTCGAGACTGTTGACGAATGCCTGCGCCACATCCTCCACCCAAACCGGCTGGAACCTGGCATCGGGCTTCGCCAAGGCGACGACCGGCATGAGCTTCACCAGGTTGGCGAACAGGTTGAGGAAGCGATCACCGCGGCCGAAGACCACGGAAGGCCGGAAGATGGTGACTCTGGTCTCGCCGGCTTCGGCGAGCACGGCCGCTTCCCCTGCCGCTTTCGAGCGCAGGTAGGCGCTCGGGCCATCGGGGGTGGCCTGCAAAGCGCTCATGTGTAGCAGCCGCGCCACCTTGTGGCGACGACACAGTTTGGCGACGCGTTCCGCCAGTTCGTGATGTACGGCATTGAAACTGAGCTTGCCGGTCTCGTGGAGGATGCCGACCAGGTTGATAACGGCATCGACCCCCGAGATCTGCTGCGACAGCGCCGCGTCATCCATGATGTTGCACTCGATGACTTGCACGTAAGGCAGCAGGATCAGGTGCTTGGCGCGTTCGCGCCGACGAGTCAGCACCTTGACGTCATACCCTGCCGCACTCAATCGATGGACGATCGCACTGCCGACGAACCCCGAACCACCCAAGACACACACCTGCCTGATTGCCATTCCTGTCCTCTGTTCTACTTATTGTTCATTCCGCTTTGACCTGCTCCGCCAGGATGGTTTCATCCTCAGGGATGACGCTACTGGAGGTACCTGCGATCACGCCCAATCGCTGTTTCACGCTTTGCACCCGGGTGCCAAGGCGGCTGGCGTAGAAATAGGCGTTGGCCATGACCTTCTGTACATAGTTGCGCGTCTCGCTGAAAGGGATGGTCTCGGCGTAGATCGCGCCTTCCATCGGTTGCGCGCTGGCCCAGCGTTTGGCACGACCGGGGCCGGCATTATAGGCCGCCGTCGCCATCAAGGCCTGCCCACCCATCTGGTCGAGCACGTGACGCATGTAATAGGTACCGAGCTGGATGTTGGTCTCCAGCTGGTGGATCATGCCGTTGTGGTAGCTATCGAGCCCCATGCGCTTGGCGATCCATTTCGCCGTCGCAGGCATCACCTGCATGAGGCCGGCTGCGCCGACCCCGGACTTGGCCTGGATGATGAAACGGCTCTCCTGGCGCGCGAGTCCATAGACCCACGCTTCATCCAGGTTATGCTCCTTGGCGAAACTCTTGACCAGATCGCGGTAGGGCGTGGGGTAACGCAGCGTGAAATCGTGCGTGAACTTGGTCTTGTCCGCGGTAATGATCGCCAGGTCGTACCACTCCTGCCGGGCCGCGATCTCGGCCGCCGCGATCATCAACCTGTCGTCGAAATCCTTGGTCGCCATGGCCCATTCCGCACGGGACTCCCAGCGCAGATCGACCCGCTGCAGCTCGATGGAACGCTTGATGCCGGGCATGGCGGCGACTTCCTTGATATCGTCTTCCGACGCCTTGTAGAAACTGGGCGGCTCACTCATGACCGGGCCTAGCTCTTCCTCCGCCAATAGGCCGTAGTAGCTCCGTTCGTGGGAGAGCGGCACGAAGATGGCGTTGGCTTGCGGGATCTGCTGTTGCTCCTTGAGCGCGCGGCCTTTCCAGTAGCGCCAGGCGGATTCCTGCTGCTGGGCGACGGGCATCTCTGCGATGGCCGCCTGCACGCCGGGCCAGTCCTTGATACGCAAGGCGGCCCGGACCTTCCAGGCGATCTGTTCCTTGTCGAGCGTGGCGTCGCTGCCACGCGTGTAATACTGGAGCGCGGCCGGGTCGTGCTTGCGTGCCGCGTAGAGCGCGAACCTGGCCCAGGCATAATTGCGGTCTGCCGATTCGAACGACGGCTGCATCGTGGTCCAGTGCTTGAGCGCGCTATCCATCTGGCTGCGGGCTAACCGATCCAGCGCATACAGATTCAGTTCGCGGCCATAGCGACTCTTGAGCGAGATGGTCTTCTTGTCGAGGACGCGCTGTGGGTTGGCGTTCACCGTGTCGATGAGCTTGAGTTGGGCGCTTTCGAATCCGGGGATGCGTTGCACGATGGATTTAGCCAGCGTGAATTTGCCTTCTAGCATCGCCAGGCGGAACCGCTGCCAGATGTCCTGCTCGGTCAGGACACCCGCCTTCTGCATGCGGTCGAAGAGGCTGTCGCATGAAGCAGGCGGCTCGCCGGCGGCATGCCAGAGCTGCTTGCCGCTGTTCAACGCCTCGGACTCGCCGAGAGCCACGCGGGCTTCGACGGCATAACAACTGACTGCGGTGTCCTCACGCTGGAAATGCAGGTATTCGTCGACGAAGTTCTGCCAATCCTGGCGCTTGCCGAGCTGTTTCAGCCATTCGCCACGGACGCGGTCGGCAAAGGGGACATCGGGGTAACGCTGCAGGAAATCCTGGACCGTCTGGTGATCGGCCTGGCTCAGTCTCAGCAGGAGCAGCCAGTAATCGGCATAGGGAGCGAGGATGTAATTCTGGCCATGCAACTGACGGGTATATTCGGCCAGAGCGGCCTCGTCACGGACCTTGTAGGCCTCACGGGCGCCAGCGAACAGCTCATCGTTGTTGAGCGCCCAGGCAGAGGTGCTGGCCAGCAACAACGAAAAGATCAATCCCCTCAACAATCCCATGACGCACCCCTAGAACACCAGTGAAAAGCATAGCACATGCGGCCGCGCGCGGGGCAAGCCGGCGCTAGAAGAGGATGATGCGTCCCATGGCATAGACGACCGCCGCCACGAACAGCAGGACGATGGTGAACTTGATGAGCTGCCAGGAGAATTTCAGGTAACGGGCGTCCTTGGTGAAGATGTAGACCGCGAAGGAGACCGCGACCGAGATCAGACCAAGCACCAGCAGGATACGCAGCACCAGCATGACCTGCCTCTATGCCCCTAGATGTATTGCAGGGTTTGTGGAACGGAGATGGGGTTACGGAAGGCACCGGGTGCCTCTTCCACCTTGTCGAAGGTCGCATATTCCCAGGCATCGGCATCCGCCAGCAGGTTACGCAACAGCTGGTTGTTCATCGCATGACCGGACTTGTAGGCCGTGAAGGCGCCGATCAGTGGATGACCCAACACATAGAGATCGCCGATGGCATCCAGCACCTTGTGCTTGGCGAACTCGTCGTCATAGCGCAGGCCATCGCTGTTGAGGACACGATACTCGTCCAGCACGATGGCGTTATCGAGGCTGCCGCCGCGCGCCAGTCCGTTCGAACGCAGGTATTCGACCTCATGCATGAAGCCGAAGGTCCGCGCACGGCTGATCTCCTTGATATAGGAGTTGTCGGCGAAATCGATCAGCACACGCTGACCGGAGTGTTCGAATACAGGATGGTTGAACGCGATGGTGAAATCGATCTTGAAACCGAAGTACGGATCGAAACGCACCCACTTGTCCCCATCCTGCACTTCGATGGTCTTCTTGATACGGATGAATTTCTTGGCGGCAGGCTGCTCGACGATGCCAGCCTGCTGCAAGAGGAAGACGAACGGACCCGCACTGCCATCCATGATGGGCACTTCGGAGGCAGTGAGGTCGATGACGATATTGTCGATGCCCAGGCCGGCAAGCGCGGACATCAGATGTTCGACCGTCGCGACACGGGCGCCATTATGCTCCAGGGCAGAGCACAGGCGGGTGTCGCAGACCATGTGAGGTTCAACCTTGATCTCAGGGGAGCCGGGCAGGTCGACTCGCCTGAACACGATACCGGTATCGGGCGCGGCAGGACGCAAGGTCATCTCGACCTTTTCGCCGTTATGCAGCCCAACACCCGTGGCACTGATGACTTTTTTTAATGTCCGTTGTTTTAGCACCGTATCGTCTCTATCGATTGATCTCTTGCAATTGATCGCTTGTTGCGCCAACCCACGGGCACAGGATGCCGAGGGGTTAACCCATTCATTTCAATCAATTTTAACATGGTTCGATTTTTGGTCGAAATTTATTAATACTATCAATCCGTTAGTCTGTCCTTATCGATCCATAGTTGCATGTCGTCCCGAGATTAATCGGCCTGTTTGCGCAGGAAGGCAGGAATGTCGTATTCCTCGACACCCGACATCTTCATGGCTTCGATCTGGGCACGGCGACCATTGGAACTGAACACGGCCGGACTCTCATCCTCGCTCACGCTGCCGGTCGCACCGCCGACATAGATCGGCTGGTTGGTCGTGCCGTCACGCACCTGGGTCATCACGCGCAATTCCGGTTTCTGCTGACGACGGCCGGAGATACCGTTCAGGCCGGTCGCGACCATGGTCACGCGCAGGCCATCACCGATGGATTCATCAAAGACGTTACCGACGATGACCGTGGCGTCTTCAGCGGTGAATTCCTTGATGGTGTTCATGACGTCGTAGTACTCCTTCATCTTGAACGAACTGCTGGCGGTGATATTGACCAGAACGCCGCGCGCATTGGCGAGGTTGACGTCTTCCAGCAATGGGCTGGCCACGGCTTGCTCGGCGGCGATGCGTGCACGGTCAGGACCGGTCGCCAGGGCGGAGCCCATCATCGCCATCCCCATCTCGGACATCACGGTACGTACGTCGGCGAAGTCGACGTTGACCAGGCCCGGGCAATTGATGATCTCGGCGATACCGGCCACGGCGTTATGCAATACGTCGTTGGCTGCTTCGAATGCTTGCAGGAAAGGTACGTCCTCGCCCAAGACCTGCATCAGCTTCTCGTTCGGGATGATGATCAGCGAATCGACATGCTTGGAAAGCTCTTCCAGGCCTTCGAGCGCGACCTTGGTACGCTTGCCTTCGAATGCGAACGGCTTGGTGACCACGGCGACCGTCAGGATGCCCATATCCTTGGCGATCTCGGCGATGATCGGTGCAGCCCCGGTGCCGGTGCCGCCGCCCATGCCGGCGGTGATGAACAGCATATCGGCACCGTCGATGGTCTCGGCGATGCGGTCGCGGTCTTCGAGCGCGGCTTCACGGCCGATCTCGGGACGTGCGCCTGCGCCAAGCCCCTTGGTCATGTCCGTACCGATCTGCAATACGGTCTTGGCCTGGCTCTTCTTCAACGCCTGCATATCGGTGTTGGCGCAGATGAACTCGACGCCGCCCACGTCCTTTTCGATCATGTGCGCGACTGCGTTGCCACCGCAACCACCGACACCGATCACCTTGATGATGGCCTCTTGCGAGTCCCTATCCATTATTTCAAACATTTTATTGCCTCCTGTCGTCTGCCTAAATCAAAAAAACTACTGCCCTGAAAAATCCACTATCAAACGCTTAAAAATTCCCTTGGAACCAGCTCTTCATCCGCTGGAACACCTGTCCGATCGATGTCGCCTGCATCTGTCCCTGCAGTTGCCGCTCGACTTGCTGTTTGCCCATCAGCACGAGACCGACACCGGTCGCATAACGCGGGTTGCCGACCACTTCCGAGAGCCCGCCGACATAGCGCGGCAGACCCAGCCTGACCGGCATGTGGAAGATCTCCTCGCCCAGCTCGACCATGCCGCGCATCATCGCCGAACCGCCGGTGATGACGATGCCCGAGGCGATCATCTCTTCCATGCCGCTGCGGCGTAGCTCGCCCAGCACGAATTCATACAACTCGACCACCCGCGGCTCGATCACCTCAGCCAGGGTCTGTACGGAAAGCTGGCGCGGATCGCGCCCGTCCACCCCCGGCACTTCGACCACTTCGCGTGGGTCGGCCAGCTGGCGCAGTGCGCAGCCGTGCTTGATCTTGATCTCTTCGGCGGATTGGGTCGGTGTACGGAACGCCACCGCGACGTCGTTGGTGATCTGGTCGCCGGCGATCGGTACGACAGCGGTATGACGGATCGCGCCCTGCTTGAACACCGCGATGTCGGTCGTGCCGCCGCCGATATCGACCAGGCACACGCCCAGTTCCTTCTCGTCCTCGGTCAGCACGGCCAGGCTCGATGCCAGGGGCTGCAGGATGAGGTCCGTGACTTCAAGCCCGCAACGCTTGATGCACTTGACGATGTTCTGTGCGGCAGAGACGGCGCCGGTGACGATGTGTACCTTCACTTCCAGTTTCATGCCGCTCATGCCCAAGGGCTCGCGCACGTCTTCCTGGCCGTCGATGATGAATTCCTGGGTCAGGATGTGCAGGATCTGCTGATCCGAAGGCAAGGCGATGGCACGCGCCGTCTCGACCACACGGTCGACGTCCATCTGCATCACCTCGGCATCCTTGATCTTGACCATGCCGTGCGAGTTGAGGCTCTTGATGTGGCTACCGGCGATACCGGTGAAGACGCTGCTGATCTTGCAATCGGCCATCAGCTCCGCTTCCTCCAGTGCACGCTGGATGGCGTTGACCGTGGAGTCGATGTTGATCACCACGCCTTTCTTCAATCCGCGCGAGGCGTGCTGACCGAGGCCGATGACCTTGAGCCCGCCTTCGGGCTGCAACTCGGCGACGATCGCCACGATCTTCGATGTGCCGATATCGAGGCCGACGATCAGGTTCTTGTCTTCTCTAACTCTGCTCATAACATGCTCCATGTTTGGCCGCGCATCATCACGCAGCCCCTGTTTTATTCGTAGCCGGCTCAGGCGCTTTAGCGCCTGGCGCATTGACCTTGAGCGGTCGGCGTACCGCGAACCCGTTCGGGTAACGCAGGTCCGCATACATCACTTTCACGCCGAGGTTGGCCAGCGTGTTCTGATAGACGCTGGCGAACTTCTGCAGGCGCTCTTCCATCCGCTCGCGACCCAGTTCGATCACCATGCGGCTATCGGTCTTGATCTGCCATGCGCGTCGCGGCGTTAGCGCCAGCTCGCCGATCTTCATGCCGGTGGCGGCCAGCACCACGCTATATTTCCCGTAGTGTTCGGCCACTTCCCGCACGCCGTCGCCAGGACCGTAGAACACCGGCAGGTCGCTATCCGACGCCGCGTGGAACAGCTCGCCATAGGTGTTGACCAGCGCGATGTTGCCCCAGCGCGCCAACTCCTTGTGCTCCTCCACCGTCACCTCCAGCTTGTCCGGCCAGCGGCGGCGTACGCTGACGTTGCGTGCCCAGGGCAGCTTCTGGAACGCATCCCGCGCCTTCACCAGATCCAGCGTGAAGAAGTTGCCGCGCAAGTGGCGATCGACGATCAGCTTCACTTGCTCGCGCGTCACGTGATCCAGCTGTCCATCCACCCGCACTTCGCGTAGCGGGAAGATCGGCAGGTGCACGACCACGTAGATCAGGCCGTAGACCAGCAGCACGGTCGCCAACGCATAAAAGAAGTTGGCGATCCAGTTGAGCAGGATGGGCCTATCCCACACGCGCCATCTCCAGTATCTTCAGCACCAGCTGGTCAAACCCGATCCCCGCCGCCTTGGCTCCCATGGGCACGAGGCTGTGATCGGTCATGCCGGGCGAGGTGTTCACTTCCAGGAAGTAATGCTTGCCTGCGGCATCCATCAGGAAATCCACCCGGCCCCAGCCGCGACCGCCGATCGCACGGAACGCCTGCAGGGCTTCGGCCTGGATCTTCGCTTCCTGCTCCGCGGGCAGTCCGCATGGGCAGAGGTATTGCGTATCGTCACGCAGGTACTTGGCTTCGAAATCGTAGAACTCGTTGGCCGGCACGATGCGGATGATGGGCAGCACCTGGTCGCCGAGGATGCCTACCGTGTATTCGCCGCCGCCGACGAACTGTTCGGCGATCACCAGCGGATCGGCTTTCGCCGCCAGCTCGTAAGCCGCCTTGAGCCCGCCCGCTTGCTTGACCTTGCTGATGCCGATGCTGGAACCTTCATTGGCCGGCTTCACGAACAACGGCAGCCCCAGCTTCTGCTCGATCGCCGCAAGATCGCTATCGGCCGTCACCAGCTCGAAATCCGGCGTCACGGTGCCGGCAGCGCGCCAGAGCAGTTTCGTGCGCCATTTGTCCATGCCGACGGCCGAGGCCATGACACCGCTGCCGGTATAGGGGATGCCGAGCAATTCCAGCGCGCCCTGGATGGTGCCGTCTTCGCCGTAGCGGCCGTGCAAGGCGATGAAGGCACGATCGAACCCTTCGATGTCGTGCAAGGGCCGCTCGGCCGGATCGAAGGCATGGGCATCCACACCCTGGCGTTGCAAGGCAGCCAATACCGCAGCGCCGCTCTTCAGCGAGACTTCCCGCTCGCCAGAACGCCCACCCATCAACACTGCGACTTTGCCCAAACCACTACTCATTCAAACTCTCCAATGACTCGTACTTCCTGCTGCAGATCCACACCGTGTTGCCGTTTCACCGTATCGCGCATCAACGCGATCAGTGCCTCGATGTCCTGTGCCGACGCATCGCCCAGATTGACGATGAAGTTGGCATGTTTCTCCGATACCTGCGCGCCACCGATGCGGTGACCCTTGAGGCCGCTGGCTTCGACCAAACGCGCCGCGAAATCGCCAGGCGGATTGCGGAAGGTCGACCCTGCGTTCGGCATATTCAAAGGCTGTGTCGCCAATCGTTTCGCCAGCAGGCTCTTGATCTTCTGCTCGGCCTCGCTCGCTGCGCCTTCGGCCAGCGCGAACCAGGCAGCGACGAACCATTCCTTGAGCGGCTCGCCGCTCTGCATCTCCACATGGCGATAGGTCGCAACGAACGCTTCTTTACTGCGCTCGCGGACTTCGCCGCGATGGTCGATGGTCAGCACGCGCTGCACGATCTCCCAGGTCTCGCCGCCATGGCAGCCGGCGTTCATCGCCAGCGCACCGCCGACCGTGCCCGGGATACCGGCCATGAACTCCGCGCCATGCCGATGCTGGCGGGCGCTGAACTTGGCGAGCTTGGCGCAGGTGACGCCGGCTTCGGCGTAGACCAGGCCAGCTTCCATCCGCAACACGTTCAGCACGTTATGCATCAGCACCACGGTCCCGCGCACCCCGCCGTCGCGTACCAGCAGATTGGAACCGAGCCCGATGAAATGCACAGGCTCGCTCTCCGGTAATGCGCGCAGGAATTGCTGCAGGTCATCCAGTCCGGCCGGGATATAGAAGCGGTCGGCCTTGCCGCCCACGCGCCAGCTGGTGTAGCGCGCCAGCGGCTCGTTCAGCAGGAGTTTCCCTTGATGTATCTCTTGAGCCATCACCTGTTCAACGCCTCATCCCTGGTCTTGCTCGCCACTTGCCCGATGGACCCTGCGCCCATGACCACCACCACGTCGCCGTCCCTGGCGATCTCGAGGATGGCAGCCGGCAGTTCAGCTGGCGTCTCGGCGAAGCGCGGTTCGCGTCGCACGGCGACGCCTACCGCATGGGCCAGCGAACGCCCGTCCGCTGCGACGATCGGTGGCTCGCCTGCCGAATACACTTCGGTCAGGATCACTTCGTCCACCGTCGACAGCACACGCACGAAATCCTCGAAGCAGTCGCGGGTACGGGTGTAACGGTGCGGCTGGAATGCCAGCACCAGCCTGCGGCCCGGGAACGCGCCACGCGCCGCGGCGATCACCGCCTGCATCTCCACCGGGTGATGTCCGTAATCGTCGATCAGCGTGAAGTGCCCGCCGGTACTTGCAGGTACTTCGCCATAACGCTCGAAGCGGCGACCGACGCCCTTGAACTCCTTGAGCGCCTTGATGATGGCCTTGTCCGACACATTCAATTCACTGGCCACGGCGATCGCGGCCAGCGCGTTCTGCACGTAATGCCGGCCCGGCAGGTTGAGTTCGATATCGAACGTCGTCGTCACGCCGTTGATGCGCGTCACGGTGAAATGCATCTGGTCGCCCTCGGCCCGGACATTGGTGGCGCGGATGCGCGCGTCCTCGCTGAAACCGTAGGGCATGATGGGCTTGGAGACCTGCGGCAGGATGGCGCGCACGTTGGGGTCGTCGATGCAGACCACAGCCATGCCGTAGAACGGTAGCTGTTGCAGGAACTCGACGAACGCGCCCTTCAGCTTCTCGAAATCGTGCCCATAGGTATCCATATGATCGGCATCGATATTGGTCACCACCGAGATCACCGGTGAGAGGTGCAGGAAGGAAGCATCGGATTCATCCGCTTCGGCGACGATGAACTCCCCCGTGCCCAGGCGTGCGTTCGCATTGGCCGATTCCAGCCGGCCGCCGATGACGTAGGTCGGGTCCATCCCGGCTTCCGCCAGGATGCTGGCGATGAGACTGGTGGTCGTGGTCTTGCCGTGTGTACCGGCGACGGCGATGCCCTGCCGGAAGCGCATGAGCTCGGCCAGCATGATGGCGCGCGGCACGACCGGGATACTGCGGGCACGCGCTTCGACCACTTCCGGGTTGCTGTCCTTGACCGCGGAGGAGATGACGACGACATCGGCATCCTTCACGTTATCCGCCACATGGCCCTGGCACACGCGCGCGCCGAAACCGGCGAGGCGCTGCGTGACGGCGTTGTCGGCCAGGTCTGAACCACTGACGCTGAAGCCCAGGTTGATCAGCACCTCGGCGATGCCGCTCATGCCCGAACCGCCGATGCCGACGAAATGCACGTTCTTGACTTTATGTTTCATCGCACCACCTCGCGTGCTTGCGTATGCGTCATGGCAAGGCCACCTCTTCGATCTCGTTGGCGATGGCCGCAGTCGCGTTCGGCCGCCCGAGCTTCCGTGCGTTGATCGCCATCTTCAGCAAATCCTCGCGTGTCAGGCCTTGCAGTGTCTGTGCCAGCCCTTCCGCAGTGAGTTCCGCCTGCGGCTGGTGGATGGCACCTGCGTGGTCCGCCATCCAGCGGGCGTTATCGCGCTGATGCGAGGTGGTGGAGACCACCAGCGGCACGAGGATGCTGGGCACGCCGGCCACCGCCAGTTCGCTGACGGTGATCGCACCCGCACGGCACACCAGCAGATCGGCTTCGGCATAGGCGGTCGCCATGTCGTCGATAAAGGCGCGCACATCGGCTTGTACATTCAGGTCTCGATAGCTTTGCTGCAATGCCGCCAGGTGCTTCTCCCCAGCCTGATGGATGACCAGTGGGCGTTGTGCCTCCGGGATCAGGGCCAGCGCTTGCGGCAGGATGCGGTTCAGGGCCTGCGCCCCAAGGCTGCCGCCGATCACCAGCAAACGCAGCGGACCGGCACGACCTGCGAAGCGCTGTTCTGGCGGCGCGATAGCGGCGATCTCCTGGCGGATGGGGTTGCCGGTGACCTTGATCTTGCCGTCATGGCCACCGCTTGCGACACCGTCGAATCCGAACAGCACGCGTTTGGCCGAGGGCAGTAACGCCTTGTTCGACATGAGCAGGGCGGCATCGGCATTGACCAGTACCAGCGGTAGATTGCGTGCCTTGGCCGCCCAGCCGCCGGGCACAGTGACATAGCCGCCCATGCCCAATACAGCCTTGGGCTGCAAACGTCCCATCAGTCTCCAGGCGCCTAGCGTGGCGGCGGCGAGTTTGAACAGGCCGGTGAAGCTGTGTAACGCGCCCTTGCCCCGCAGACCCGAGAAATTCAGGGTGGTCATGGCCACACCGCGCGTCGGCACCAGGCGGTTCTCCATGCCATGACGCGTCCCCAGCCAGTGCACATTCCAGCCACGGGAACGCATGGCCTCGGCCACGGCGAGGCCGGGCATGATGTGCCCGCCGGTGCCTGCTGCCATGATGAGTAGGGTCTTGCTCATGCTGGCAACCCCTTCTGTAAGCGCCTGTTTTGGCTACGGCCGCTACGCTTAACCTGCTGACGCAGGTTAGCCTCCACCGAAACCGTCGGCATGAGGTCTTTCCGGAGATCACGCGATACTTGCATCATAGTCATGCCGGCAATCCCTTCTGGAGCCGACGGTTTTCCCAATCGATTCTCAAAAGAATCGCCAGTGCGATGCAATTGGCGAGGATGCCGCTGCCGCCGAACGACAGTAAGGGCAGCGTCAGGCCCTTGGTCGGCAGCACGCCCATGTTGACGCCCATGTTGATGATGCCCTGCACGCCGATCCAGACGCCGATGCCTTGCGCCAGCAGGGCGGAGAAATATCGCTCATTGGCGACCGCTTCCTTGCCGATTCGGAAGGCGCGCAACACCACCCAGGCGAACAGGGCGATCACCGTCAGCACGCCGACGAAACCCAGCTCCTCGGCGATCACCGCCAACAGGAAATCGGTATGGGCCTCCGGCAGGTAGAGCAGTTTCTCGACACTGGCGCCGAGGCCGACGCCGAACCATTCGCCCCGACCGAAAGCGATCAGGGCATGCGAGAGCTGGTAGCCTTTGCCGAACGGATCCGCCCACGGATCCATGAAGCCGATGACGCGCTGCAAGCGATATGGCGAACTCCAGATGAGGCCGACGATGGCGACCGGCAACAGGGCCAAGAGGCCGGCGAAGATCCTGCCGTTGATGCCGCCTAGCCAGAGGATGGAGATGGAGATGGCGGCGATGACGGCGAAAGCGCCGAAATCCGGTTCCCGCAGCAATAGCCAGCCGACGATCACCATCACCGCGACCATGGGCAGGAAACCGCGCGTGAAGCTGTCCATCACCGCGGATTTCCGTATCGTGTAATCCGCCACATAGATGGCGGCGAACAACTTCATGAATTCGGACGGCTGCAGGTTGATGACGAACAAGGACAACCAGCGCTGGCTGCCGTTGACGTTGCGGCCGATGCCGGGGATCAGCACCAGGATCAGCAGGAAGATACCACCGAGGAACAGCCACGGAGCCATCTTCTGCCAGACATGCGTCGGCACCTGGAAGGAGACGAAGGCGGCGGCCACGCCGATCATGACGTAGATGGCCTGGCGGAACAGGAAATAGGTGCTCTGGTGACCGGTGGCCTTGTCTGCCTCAGCCAGCGCGATCGAAGCCGAATAGACCATCACCAGGCCGATGCCGAGCAGGATGAGCGTGACCCAGAGCAAGGCCTGGTCGTAGTTCGGCGAGATCATCTTGTCACGGTTGGAGAGCATGTACATCATGCGCCCTCCTGCAGCCTGCGCACGGCCGAGACGAAGACTTCCGCCCGGTGCGCGTAATTGCGGAACATATCGAAGCTGGCGCACGCGGGCGACAACAAGACCGCATCGCCGGGCTGCGCGATGCGAAAGGCTTCGGTGACGGCCTCGTCCATGGTGAGTAGCCGGATCACCGGCACATCCACACCCTGCAGTACGTCGGCGATCTTCTGGCCGTCCCGGCCGATCAGCACCACGGCGCGCGCGTTACGCTGGACCGGGTCGCGCAGGGGCGAGAAGTCCTGGCCCTTGCCGTCGCCACCGGCGATCAGCACCACCTTGTTCGGCATGCCGGCCAGTGCCGCGCAGGTCGCGCCGACATTGGTCCCCTTGGAATCATCGTAAAAGCCGACCTGATCGATCTCTGCCACCCATTCCACCCGATGCGAAAGTCCCTTGAACTGGCGCAGCGCATCGAGCAATGGGGGCAGCTCGATGCCGATCGCACGGCACAACGCCACGGCCGCCAGGGCATTGGCGGCGTTATGCAGGCCGGCGATCCGCATCTGGGCGGTATCGAGCAGTGCCTGGTCACCCTGCATGAGCCACAAATGACCATCGGCGTCGCGCTTCAAGCCATAATCTCCCGCATCCACCGGGGCATCGGTGCCGAACGTCACTTGCGTGCGACCGGCGACGGCCATGTCCCGACTCCAGCTGTCCTCGCGGTTCAGCACCTGCACACCCGCGCCCTGGAAGATGCGCGCCTTGGCTGCGGCATAAGCCGGCATGCCGGTGTAGCGATCCATATGGTCTTCGGTGAGGTTGAGCACCGTGGCCACATCCGCAGACAGGCTGTGGGTAGTCTCCAGCTGGAAGCTCGACAGCTCCAGCACATAGACGTCCGGTGTCTCGGCATCCAGCGCTTCCAGCACCGGCAAACCGATGTTGCCCGCGACCACGGTTTTGAGCCCGGCCGCCTGGCACATCTCGCCCACCAGCGTGGTCACCGTGCTCTTGCCGTTGGCGCCGGTGATGGCGATGACCTTGGACGAAGCCGGCTTGTACTGCGCGAACAGCTCGACATCGCCGATCACCGGGATGCCGCGCTGGATGGCCGCTTGCACCAATGGCGTCGCGATGGGCAGGCCTGGGCTGATGACGATCACTTGCGCGCCGGCGAAGGCCTGTTCCGTGAATGGACCCAAGTGGATCTTCACACGCGGCATCTCCGCCTGCAGGATCGCCAGACCCGGTGGGGCATCACGGGTATCGGCAACGGACAGCACGGCGCCGCGTCGGTGTAACCAACGCAATGCCGAAAGGCCGGTATCACCCAGCCCCAGCACCAGCACCTGTTTGTCCTTGAATTCGATCTTCATCTCGGTTTTTGTGTCGATGACCCGTTCTATCGCAACTTCAATGTGGAGAGCCCGACCAGCACCAGCATCATGGTGATGATCCAGAACCGCACGACGACTTGTGTCTCTTTCCAGCCCTTCTGTTCATAGTGGTGGTGCAAGGGCGCCATGAGGAAGATGCGCTTGCCCACCCCGTATTTCTTCTTGGTATAGCGGAAGTAACTGACTTGCGCCGCCACCGACAGGGTCTCCATGACGAACACGCCGCCCATGATGAAGAGCACGATCTCCTGCCGCACGATGACGGCCACGACACCCAGCGCGGCACCCAGCGCCAGCGCGCCGACATCGCCCATGAAGACTTCCGCCGGGTAGGCGTTGAACCAGAGGAACCCCAATCCGGCACCGGCCATCGCGGCGCAGAACACCATGAGCTCGCCGGCGCCCGGCACGTAAGGCACGCCAAGGTACTTGGAGAAATACAGGTGGCCCGCGACGTACGCGAAGATCGCCAGCGCGCTACCGACCATGACGGTCGGCATGATGGCGAGGCCATCGAGTCCGTCGGTCAGGTTGACCGCGTTGCTGCTGCCGACGATGACGAAATAGGTCAGCACGATGAAACTGATCGCGCCCAGCGGGATGACCAGATGCTTGAAGAACGGCACGATCAGTTCGGTCTCGGCTGGCGTCGTGGTGGTGTAGAACAGGTAGGCAGCGACCGTCAGGCCGATGACGGACTGCCAGAAGTACTTGGCGGCGGCCGACAGGCCCTTGGGATTGCGGTGTACGACCTTGCGCCAGTCGTCGACCCAGCCGATGATGCCGAAGCCCAGTGTCGTGAACAGCACCACCCACACGAAGCGGTTATGCAAGTCGGCCCAGAGCAGCGTAGCGACGGCGATGGCGACCAGGATCAAGGCACCGCCCATGGTCGGCGTGCCGGCCTTGATCAGGTGGGTCTGCGGACCGTCGTCGCGTACCGATTGGCCTACCTTGTATTGGGTGAGCTTGCGGATCATGGTCGGACCGACCACGAACGAGATGGTCAGCGCCGTCAATGTCGCCAGCACCGCACGCAGCGTGATGTAGTTGAAGACATTGAAGGCCCGGATATCGTGCGCGAGCCAGCGAGCGAGTTCGAGTAGCATCCTAGTGGTTCTCCCCCGGAGTTGTTCCCTGCGTGACGAGCGCGACCACACGCTCCATCTTCATAAAGCGTGAGCCTTTGACGAGCACCACGGTGTCCTGGTCCATCATGTCGCTGAGTACGCCCGCCAGGGCTTCAGGCGAGTCGAAATGCCGTGCACCCGCACCGAAGGTGCGCACCATGTGCGTACTCAGCTCACCCAAGGCGAGCAGTGCGTCGATGCCTTGTTCCTTGGCATAGGTGCCGACCTCGGCATGCATGCGAGCGGCGTCCTGCCCCAACTCGCCCATATCGCCCAGCACCAATATCTGCTTGCCGGCATTCGCTGCCAGCACATCGATAGCAGCTTTCATGGATGCCGGGTTCGCGTTGTAGGTATCGTCGATCACGGTCGCCTGATGCAGCCCAGCCTTGGGTTGCAGGCGCCCCTTGGCGCTGCTGAAGCGAGCCAATCCGGCAGCGACCGCTGCCAGGGACGCGCCCATCGCCATCGCCACCGTGGTCGCGGCCAGCGCATTCCGCACGTTGTGCAGTCCGGGGCTGGGTAGGTCGAACGTCACTTCTCCGATAGGCGTCCTCAGCGCGACCGCACTGTGATCGCTTTCCAGACGGTAGGTCGCCGTCACGTCCGCAGGTTGCTCCAGCCCGAAAGTCGCGACCTTGTGTGGCGCGGCTAGCGAATGCCAGAACGGTGCATAAGCGTCATCGGCATTGATCACGGCAACACCGCCTTCCGAGAGCCCTTCGAAGATCTCGCCCTTGGCCTGGGCAATGGCCTCGACCGAACCCAGCTCGCCGATGTGGGCTGTGCCTGCATTGTTGACGAGGGCTACGGTCGGGGCACCGATGCGGGTCAGGTAGCGGATCTCGCCACGGTGGTTCATGCCCATCTCCGCGACGGCGTAGCGATGCTGGTCGCGCAACTTAAGCAAGGTGAGGGGTAGGCCGATGTCGTTGTTGAGGTT